>JAGFJK010000078.1 GCA_024102795.1 Pirellulaceae bacterium | reverse complement strand
AGGCGTTCGAACTGCACCAGGCGCCGCAACAGCGGGAACCGGCCCCCGCGCGGGCCGGCGGCGCCGTCGCCAGGCCCCGCTCGGCCGATGCCGCCGACATCGCCGATCACCTGCGAGGCATCGCCATGGAGGAGCTGGTGATCAACGGCATCAGCCTGGACCAGCAACAAGCCCGCGTGACGATCAGCGGAGTGCCCGACACGCCGGGCGTCGCGGCCCGCGTCTTCGAGGAGGTGGCCGCGGCCGGGATCCTGGTGGACATGATCGTGCAGAGCTACAACGGCGTCGAGGGCCTGGCGACGCTTAGCTTTACGGTGCCTCGCGACAAGCTGGACACGTCGCTGCGGGTTGCCGAGCAACTGGCGCGGGAGTTCCGCTGCCAGGAAGTGTCCAGCAGCCCGCGGATCGCCAAGCTGAGCGTGTCGGGCATCGGTCTGCGAAGCCATACCAGCGTCGGCATCCGCATGTTCCGCGCGCTGGCCGAAGCCGGCATCAACGTGGCGATGATCAACACCAGCGAAGTGCACGTGAACGTGGTGGTCGACGGGCCGGAGGGCCAGCGGGCCCTGGAACGACTGCAAGCCGCCTTTGCCGACGTGCTGGTCTAAGCCCGTATCTTCCCGCCCGCCCGCGACGTATCATGGTCCCGTACGTCGAGCTTCCGTTCCGTACCCGTTAACGTCCCAAAACATCCACCGCAAACAACTTCCCCCCTCTCCAACACGCGAGGTTGCCATGGCACGTTCCAGCGCCGCATCACCTGACCGCTCGCACCAGTCCAATCGGCGGCAGTTCCTGCAGGCTTCCGCCGTGGCGCTTACCGCGGGCTGGACGCTGACCGCTCCGGCCATCGTGCGGGGTCGGAATCTGAACGACAAGCTGAACATCGCCATCATCGGGTCGGGCGGCCGGGGCCGTTCGAACATGGGCTCGGTCGAGTCCGAGAACATCGTGGCCTTGTGCGACGTGAATGAGAACAATCTGGAGTCGGCCGCTCAGCGGCATCCGGGCGCCAGAAAGTTCGTCGACTTCCGCAGGCTGTACGATCATGCGGGCGAGTTTGACGCGGTGGTCGTCAGCACGTGCGAGCACACGCACGCGCTGGCCACGCTGCCCGCCCTGCAACTGGGCAAGCACGTCTACTGCGAGAAGCCGCTGACGCACAACGTGTGGGAAGCCCGCGTGATCCGCGAGGCGGCGGCCAAGGCGAAGGTGGCCACGCAAATGGGCACGCAGATCCACGCGGGCGACAATTATCGCCGCGTGGTGGAACTGGTGCAGTCGGACGCGATTGGACCGGTGCGCGAGGTGCATGTGTGGGTCTCCAGAGCCTGGGGCTGGCAGGCCAGCGAGCAGGAAGCGCGCGACGCGGGCGACATCGTCTTCGTGCAGGAGCGGCCCGCCACGGCCGACCCCGTTCCCGCGGGTCTGAACTGGGACCTGTGGCTCGGCCCGGCGCCCGAACGACCGTTCCACAACGTTTATTTCCCCGGTCCCAAGTGGTATCGCTGGTGGGATTTTGGCAACGGTACGATGTCCGACCTGGGCAGCCACTGGATCGACCTGCCGTTCTGGGCGCTGAAGCTGGACCACCCGCTGACGATTGAAGCTCAAGGTCCGCCGCCCCACGCCGAGATCGCCCCCGCCTCGATGCAGGTCACCTACCAGTACGGCCCGCGCGGGGACCTGCCGCCGGTGGAGCTGAGCTGGTACCAGGGCGTCAACAAGCCGGAGATCTGGAAGCAGGGTGGCATCCCGACCTGGGGCAACGGCTGTCTGTTTATCGGCGATCGTGGCATGTTGCTGGCCGATTATGGCAAGCACGTGCTGCTGCCCGAGGAACAGTTCAAGGACTTCCAGCGCCCGGAGCCGTTCATTCCCAATTCGATCGGCCATCATGCCGAATGGCTGCGAGCGTGCAAGACGGGCCAGCCGACGACGTGCAACTTCGAGTATGCCGGCTGGCTGACCGAAGCGAACCACCTGGGCAACGTGGCCTACCGTGCCGGGAAGAAGCTGCAGTGGGACGCGCAGTCGCTACGGGCCACCAACGCGCCCGAAGCCGACATCTTCATCCGCCGCCCGTACCGCAGCGGCTGGCAGCTCGGCTAGCCGCTCCAACGGATCCACGCTCCGCGCGTTGAGCCCGTCGTCCTCCCTGGCGAGCGGCGGGCGTCAACGCGCTGTATCTTCCCGCAAACACCACCTCCAACGCTTCTGGCAACGTGCGCTTCGAGCGAACGTGAACCTTCGCTCGCAACGGAGAAACCCTCTCCCCCCGAAGTTGCGCGGGGAGAGGGCCACAAGCAACGGCGAGCGCGTGGATTTACCTTCCGGCGGGTTTGACCGTGATCAGGAAATACGTGTCGATCGAAGCGCCGAACAGATCGAACGTGGCCGTGACGTGCACCACGTGGTGCCCCTTGCTGAGCGGAGCCAGCATCAGATAGTACCCGGCATCCACGGCGGGCGAGGTCGTCCCGGCCGGTTCGCCGAACAAGTTGTCTTCCGGCAGCGGCCCGAACTCGAACAGCGGCGATTCCGTGCGATAAGCATCCAGGTTCTTCACCGCCTTGCCATCGACCGACGCGGACCGTCCCGAGGTGAAGTCGATGAACTCATTGGCGCAGGCCCGCAACTCCTCCTCATCGTCTCCGTGGAACGGCGGCGGCTCGATCACGGAGCATTCGGCATTGACCACCGGCAGGAACAACGGAGTGCCCGGTGGGACCGTGACTTCCACGACGGCGGGCGCTCCGACAACCGCCGCCAGGTAGACCACTCCTTTTTCTCCCTGGAAGGCGCCGCCGGAGAACAACGGATGATCGCCGTCCACAACGGGAATGGCAAACGCCGCCCGCCACCAACTGGCGCCCCACTCGCCATAGGTCATGCCCCTGTACGTCGCGCCAGGCGGCAGCACACCCGGATTCTTGTTGCCACCCTGTGCGTGCGCGACCTGGATGCACACCGCCAGCATCAGACCGACCGTCAACACCCGTGCGACTCGGACCATGGTGGGTCCTCCCGTCAGAGAAGAAAAGGGAAAGGGGAAACAACGCAATTCCGTCCGCACGCACCCGCCGGCTCGCCAGCACGGTCGCTCGAGCGAGCAACCAGAAACAAGCTGTCGAAGCCGACGTCGCCTTGCAACCGCATCCGGGCGGCAATATACACCGCATCGGGGTATTCAGCAAACACGCCGGCGGGGAATTCTTGCGGAATCCTTGCGGACGCCCACTGGCGTAGCATGGACTTCCAGTCTGTGTCGCTTCATGGCACACCTTCCCGACCGCGCCCGAGCGTGGCGTCATCGTCAAGCGAACGGGCACCCGTCTGCCGAAGATCACGGGCTGGAAGCCCATGCTACGGCCTGATTTGGGCGGCGCGGTCGGAATTCCGGGAAATCCGCCTGCACGAAATGCAGCCCGGCCGGCACCTATCTGGTGAAACCGGTTCAACAAGCGTGACTGCCGCGGCGTCGAGTTGGGGACTTCACTTCATTTCACTTCGAAAAGAGACGAGGGGACGAATGAGCCGACTGCTGACGATCGCCGTTGCATTAACTGTGGTGGCTGCTTCCGCGTTGACCGCGCGAGCTCACGTGGACCCGGCCGATGTCGCCAGGCGATGTGTGGCTCACGTCGATCAGGTGGCCGAGCGGGCCACGGACGCCGTGATTGAGGATACGCTGGACTGCCTGGCGGAGATTCGCCGCCTGCTGCGGGAGGGGCGAGTCGATGAGGCCCATGCCGTGGCCCGGCAGTGTGTCCAGGACGCGCGGGAAGTCGTGCGGCTGGCGACGGCCGAGATTTCCGACACCTGTGCCGAGTGCATCCGCTATCTGAGGAGCGTCGGTGCGAATCAGCTCGCCCGGCGCGTGTATGATCACTGTCTGGCGGTTCTGGACAGTTTCGACACCTTGCTGGCTCGCCAACGACAAGTTCTGGCCGACGCCTTCAACTAAGCATGCATCGAAACGGAGCAGGCAAACTGAGGCGACCAGCGCCACCGCCGGGAAACCGCTCGGCTGTGACGGAGCCGCCGCAACAGCGCGATCTGATCGGCGACGATCAGGCGCTGGTGCGGCGGCTTGTCGCGCGCGACGAGGCCGCCTGGGTCGAGTTTGTGGCGCGGTACGACCGGCTGCTGCAGTCGAGGATCCTGGCCGCCTGCCGGGAGACGGGCCGCGCGAACGGGCTGGCGGAGCTGGTGTCCGAGATCAGCGCCGAGTTGTACGCGGCGTTGGTCGAGCAGGACATGAAGGTGCTGCGAAGTTATTCGGGCCGCAGCCGCTTATCCACCTGGCTGGCGGTGATCGCCCGGCGGGTGGCCCTGCGGCACGTCTGCCGGTTGAGTCGGGTGACCGCCAGAGCCGATCTCGATGCCTGCGTGCCGCTGGCCGAGCAGACAAGCGACGAGACGCAGCGGCACCAGCGATTGCAACTTGTCGCGCTGGCACGGTCGCAGCTATCCCCCAGGGACCAGCTCCTGCTGCGGCTGTTCTACGACGAGTCGCGTTCGTACAAGGAGATCGCCCAGCAACTGGCGATCAGTGTGAATGCCGTCGGGCCGAAGCTCGACCGAGCTCGACAACGGCTGCGGCGCCTCATGGAGCGGCTGCCTTCGCAACGCGACGGACCTCTGCCCGGCGCCAGCCCCGCTGCCACGCCCGCTGCCGGGCTCGATGCGGGTCGCCATTTCAACCCTCACTCCCATCCTGACCCTTGAACCGAACTCCCCTGCTCGTTGAGTAACGCCAACATGTCCGTGTCCCCCTCGAATCTGATCAGCCTGTTGCGACTGCTGGACCGGACTTTGCCGGCGGGCGAGGCGGGCATGGTGCGGGAGCGGCTGGCGGGCGAGCCGGAGTTGGCGGTCCAGTACCGATTGGTGCTGCGGGCGATGCAACCGGCGGCCGATATCGACGCCCTGCTGACTCATGCCGACGACTTGGACGTGTCGGAGGTGGCCGAGTTTGTCGAAGGGCGGATGAGCGCCGAACGCCAGGCGAGCTTCGAATCCCGGTGCTGGAGTTCGGAAGGCGTGCTGCGCGAAGTGATCGCAGCCTGGCAGGCGGCCGGCGAGGCGGCCGCGCTGGAGCAGGCCGTGGCATCGACCGACGATGCCCGTGCCGCGGCCAGGAGCTTGCTGCGGGCCCACCCGCCGGCGCAACGATTGCCTCGCGCGCGGCCCCTGGAAGCGCATGGCGTGGGACTGCGGGTGCATCCCGCTCGCCGCGGTCAGCGGCGTCGCCAGGCGCGCGA
>JAGFJK010000062.1 GCA_024102795.1 Pirellulaceae bacterium | reverse complement strand
CCGCCGGCAAGTGATCGAGGCGGTGGTCCAGCGGGACGAGGCGGTGACGAGCAAGGCGCTGTCCGAGGCGCTGCGGTGGGCGCCGAGTCGCTGGCAGCAACTGCTGGCCCAGGCCCTGGCCGGCGATCGGCGGCACAGCCAGTTGTTGTTGCAACTGGTGG
Organism: Pirellulaceae bacterium; assembly: GCA_024102795.1. Classification (GTDB taxonomy): domain Bacteria; phylum Planctomycetota; class Planctomycetia; order Pirellulales; family Pirellulaceae; genus JAGFJK01. The sequence continues at coordinate 50,269 of JAGFJK010000062.1, read as the reverse complement.
AACGCGGCCAGGCGTCGCCCCGCCTGCTGCGCGATCCGACGGTCGTGGCCCGGTTGACCGCCGTGCACGGAGCGGCGATCGCCGATCGGCTGGAAAGGTTGACGGCCGGCATCCCGGCGGCCAGCGAGGAACGGCAGCAATTGATCGCCGAGCGGCGGCTGGCCTTCGCCCGCTCCACGGCGTCGGCCGACGAGGGCCGGCGGATGTTCCAGCAGCACTGCGCGGCCTGCCATCAACTGGCCGGCCAGGGCCCGCTGATCGGTCCGCAACTGGACGGCATCGGCAACCGGGGAGCCGACCGGCTGATCGAGGACATCCTGGATCCGAACCGCAACGTCGATGTAGCCTTCAGCACCACGACGCTGGCGCTGGCCAGCGGCAAGGTGCTGTCGGGCCTGTTCCGCCGCGAAGAGGGTTCGCAGTTGGTGTTTGTCGACAGCCTGGGCAAGGAGTTCACGGTGGCCAAGGACCAGATTGACGAACAGTCCAAGGCGCGGCTGTCGCTGATGCCCGAGAACCTGGCCGACCGGATGCAGGAACAGGAATTTTACAGTTTGCTGGTCTATCTGTTGGAACAGCGGGCTGAGTATGATGGAAAGCCGCCGGGAGAACGGGGAGAAGAGGGCTGAGGCGAGCGTGTTCGACGACCGTTTGATTCCAGCCAGCGAGGAGTCCGCCCGATGCCCATCGTGCTTGTCGTGGACGATTCCGAAGTCGATCGCCGCCTGATTGGCGGTTTGCTCTCGAAAGACATGGAGTGGCTGGTCGAGTATGCCGACAACGGCGAGGCGGCCTTGGAAACGATGCGGATCGCCACGCCGGATGTGGTCGTGAGCGATCTGCTGATGCCGGGCATGGACGGCCTGCAGTTCGTGGCCGCCGCCCGCGGCGAGTTTCCCAAGGTGCCGGTGATCCTGGTCACCGGCCAGGGCAGCGAAACGCTGGCCAGCCAGGCGCTGCGCCAAGGGGCGACCAGCTATGTCCCCAAGGCAGTGTTGGCCGAAACGCTGCTGGAAACGGTCGAGCAGGTGCTGGCGCTCACGGCGCACGACCACAAGTTCGAACGCCTGATGCATTGCACGACGAACATCCGACACAAGTTCCAGTTGGACAACGACCCGGAACTGATCGGCACGCTGGGCGAGTTTGTCCGCCGCACGATGACCCAGATGCGTTTCGGCGACTCGGCCGATCTGAATCATGTGGGCGTGGCGCTGGAGGAAGGCTTGTTGAATGCCTTGTGCCACGGCAACCTGGAACTGCCGGCCGAGCATTTGCCGGTCGTGCGACAGCAGTTGCACGATCACGGTTCGAGCGCGCTGGTGGACGAGCGGCGGCAGCAGGCGCCGTACGCCGAACGGCGGATCCTGGTCGGCTTTGACGTGACGCACGAGCGGGCTCAGTTCGTGATCCGCGACCAGGGCCCCGGTTTCGATGCCAGCCGCCTGCCCGCGGCGGACGACCAGGCCAGCCTGGCGGGCCAGCGCGGCCGGGGCCTGGTGCTGATCCAGAACTTCATGGACGAGGTGGCCTTCAACGAAACGGGCAACGAGTTGCGGATGGTGCTCAAGCGTCCCGCCGCGCCGCCCGCGACTCCGTCCAAGACTTGAACGACTCAACCAATTCATCGATCCGGGCGGAAGGCGAGTCGGGAGCCGGCCGTCCCGGCAAATCCCTCGGAGGCTGCGTTATGAATTGTTGGCCGCTAACAGCAGCCCTCGGATGGGCGCTCCTCGTGGCTGGATGGTCGGGTATCTGCCTGGCCCAGCCGGCCCCCGCGACTGCCGACTCCGCGAAGAAGGAGGCCCTGGAGTGGTTGGACGCCTTCAGCCGCAGGCAGGTGCTGTTTCACTCCGACGACGTGAAGAAGCTGCGGGCGCGTGTCGCGGCGATGTCGGAGGAAGAGGCCGCCGCGTGGTGGCAAGAGTCGGAACCGAAGCGGCGAGTGCTCGCCAGCCCGGAATGGGCGGAAACGGAAAGCTGGTTGCGCCAGTTCCTGGCCGTGCAGGCCATATACAGCGACGAGGAGATTCGCTATTTCCAGTCCCAGGCCGCTGACCAGGCCAAGGCATCCGCCAGTTCACTGCAGGAAGTTCTCGACCGCTTGACGGCGCTGAGGCGAAGATTCACTGGCCGCTCCCAAGCGGCGGAACAAACCCGGCAACTTAAGCTTGCCGCGAATCAGGCCTATCGTCAGGCCGACGTGCGGCGGCGGGAGGAGTCGCTGCGCCAGGCAAGTGCGCGCCCCGCGGCAACGTTCCCGGCCCCGCCGCCCCCGCGAGAGAGGCCCAGCCGTCTCCACGAACCGCTTGTCGATTCGCTGGACGTCGCCCGCTGGACGGTGCTGCAACAACTCTTCCCCCGCTGGTAGCCATCACGGGAAACGGGGGTAATTCCGCAGTATTTACTCCTGTCCCGTTTTGGGGTCGGCGGCGACTTGAGGTATCATGGGAAGGCGCGGCTGGCAACCAGCAGCCGGTCGCTCAACACGCCCGCTCGTTCTCTTCAGAAAGATTCCAGCCATGGCCACATCGCACCAGACATCGCGTCGTCAGTTTCTCGTAGGCATCGCCGGCGCGGGAGCGGCCAGTGCGCTGCTGGCGTCGCCCCACCGCGCTCGCGGCTTCCAGTCGCCCAACGACCGCCCGGTCTTCGCCACCATCGGCTTGAGAAATCAAGGTTGGGCGATCACCAGCAAGTCGTTCGGCCTGGCCGATTTCGCGGCCCTGGCCGACGTCGATGCCAACGTGCTGGCGGAGAACGTCGAGAAGGTCGAGAAACGGCAGGGCCGGAAGCCCGACGCTTACAAGGACTACCGGGCGATCCTGGAACGCAAGGATGTCGATGCGGTGATGATCGCCACGCCCGACCACTGGCACACCAAGATCGCCGTCGAAGCGATGCTGGCCGGCAAGGACGTCTACTGTGAAAAACCGCTCACGCTGACCATCGACGAGGGGAAGCTGATCGAGCGGGTCGTGAAAGAGACCGGCCGAGTGTTTCAAGTCGGCACGATGCAGCGGACCGAGTCCGATCAGCGGTTCCTGCAGGCGATCGCCCTGGTCCGCCACGGACGGATCGGCACGGTGCGGAAAGTCACCTGCGGCATCAACGGCATGGAGGCTTCGCCCGTGATTCCCGAAACGCCCGTTCCGGAAGGGCTGGACTGGGACTTCTGGCTGGGTCCGGCGCCGAAGGTCCCGTATCGCGCGCTGCCCGAAATCCGGCAAGGCTATGGCGGCGGCGTGCCGCTGTACAGCAACTGCCACTATTCGTTCCGCAACTGGCACGAGTATTCGGGAGGCAAGCTGACGGACTGGGGCGCTCACCACGTGGACATCGCCTGCTGGGCGCTCGGCGCCGGCGACACGGGGCCGGGCAAGATCGTGCCGGTCGAATTCACGTTGCCGGTGGAATACAAGGACGGCTGGCCGCTGGTCAGCGATCAGTACAACGCGGCGACCCGCTTCAACATCCGCGTGGAGATGCCCAACCAGGTGGAGATGATCATCACCAGCGAGGGCGACAACGGCATCTTGTTCGAGGGGACCGAGGGCCGGTTCTTCGTCAACCGCGGCAAGATCACCGGCAAGCCGGTGGAGGACTTGAAAGACAATCCGCTGCCCGACGGAGCGATTGAGCAAGTCTACGGCGGCAAGGTCAGCCAGAACCACACGGCGAATTTCATCGAGGGGATGAAGGCCCGCAAGCAGCCGATCTCCGACGTCTGGACGCACAACCGGATGCTTGAAATCTGCCACCTCGCGAACATCGCCATGCGACTCGGCCGGGAACTGCAGTGGGATCCCGTCCAGCGGGAGATCGTCGGCGACGAACAGGCCAACGCATTCCTGGCCCGCCAGGACCGGCCAGGGTTCGAGATCAAGACGTAGCTTGCAGGCGGCGGGTAGTCGCGGTCACGCGCCAGAAGTCGTTTTCAGGCCGCCGGGCGGAGCTGGCTCGGCTTCTCGCGCTCTTGCCGTTGGCCATCCGAACTTTGTGGGAGCCCGGCAGTGACGGTGTTCAGCCGGAAGTCGCACCGCGTTCTCGGCGGTCCGCTAGTGTACGGATGATCTGCGAATAGGAGGGGCGTCCAGGTGCAATCTGTCATGGAAAACTACCCGGCACCAGAGAACGTACCGGACGCCGAGCAAATCTGGCGGTACATGTCATTCGCAGGTTTCGTGGCAATGCTCAATCATTCAAGCCTGATCCTTCCCAGCCTCAGGAAGCAGGAAGACAAATGGGAAGGTGTAGTCCCTCGCTGCGTGCTGGATTGGGTGGAATCCAAGACGACTGTTCAATGGCGGAATAGTGGTTTCTCGTCGTATGGCGACTACTTCCGCACGATCGAGATCCCGAGGCACTACGCGAGCTGCTGGCACAGAAACCAGTTTGAAAGTTCCGCCATGTGGCAGCGATACGGTAACGAGGCCATTGCCGTTGTGACCAGCGTAGGATGCCTGAGGTCGTTCTTGGAGGAGTGCAGTGTATGCTACGGGAAAACCGTACTCGATCGCATGGTACCAATAAACGTTGGAAGCGTTGAGTACATCGATCACAATCACTGGCAGCCTCCCTCCACATACCATCTCCAACCATTCCAGGCGTTCTTCTATAAGCGACTAAGCTTTGCATACGAACGCGAGTACCGTGCTGTCATCGACGCTTCGGATGATTTCCCCGACCCTCGTAAGTATTCCGCTAGCGCGATTCGGGCGAGAGCAAGCGACAGAAACCGCCTGTTCAACCTGTTCAAGGGAGTGTATGTCTCGCCATACGCGAAAGCGTGGTTTGCCGACCTTGTGAAGGAGACCCTTGATAATTACGGTTGCCAACATGCAGAGAGACTGGTGATCCAGACCGATCCAACGTCCGACCTGTACATGTAGGGCAACGGGCGACGAAAACGTCCTCTGGCGGCATACTGGACTTGCCAAGTTAACGCAGCTCTCCAAAATGTCGTCGGAGGACATTTTGCCCTCGACACGGATTAGGAGACAGGTCGTCATGGCCACACAAGATGAACTAAACTGCGCATTCGGGCTGGACGAATTGGAGCTGCCTGGCAAGCCCAATGTGGTTGACGTCAAACTTAGGCTGATCGAAGATTCTGACGGAGATGATGCAATTGAGATCATCGTTGTTCTGGCTAATGACACGGGAGACGAGGACCTCACGAGTGAGGCGATCAAGCAAATAAAGCGAACCATTACGGACTCTCTCTTGAAGCACGGCCACTGCGAATCGCGGTACTTCGAGTTTTCGACGGAGCAGGAATACAAAGAAGAGTATGACAGAAATGTCCTCTGACGACATTTTGGAAGGCGCCGTTGGCTGCGGAGTCTGGGGTGTTGCTGTTCGTCGAGGTCTATCAGCGGCTGCCATCGATCGTCGGTCGTTTAACTGTTCGAAGCCCGCAGACAACGCCCAGGTGCGGTGTCGCAACGCCCGTACTCATGAGAAAACTGCCGCGACGCTCACAATGCTCACCGCGAAGGGTGCCCACCGCCGGTGGCAAGTTCAATCCATCTTGCCAAGTTAACGCAACTCTCCAAAATGCCGTCAGAGGACATTTCGTCCACACCTAGCCACCATGCCCACGTTGCGGATTGTCAATCTGAGGACCGGTGTCGCTGAACCGGAGTCCGACCTGCCGCGCCGATTGGCTCACAGGCTGCAGTTGGGGGAAGCGGACATTACCCGCTGGCGGATCCTGCGGAAGAGTCTTGATGCGCGGTCCCGTTTCGACTTGAGATTCGTCTACACGGTGCTGGTCGATCTGCCCGAGGAGAACCTGGTAAAGCGGGTTCTGGCCAGGAAGCCGGCCGAAGTTGAACTGTTCGTTCCGCCGCCTTACGAGCAGGTGGAGCCGGGCGTGGAGCGATTGGAGCACCGGCCGGTGGTCATCGGTTCCGGGCCGGCCGGACTGCTGGCGGCCTACTATCTGGCGCTCAAGGGCTACCAGCCGCTGATCCTGGAGCGCGGTCAACCGGTCAAGCAGCGGGTATCGGCCATTCGCACGTTTGATAGCGGAGGTGAACACGATCCGGAGAACAACTACTTGTTTGGCGAAGGCGGCGCCGGAACCTTCAGCGACGGCAAATTGACCTGCCGCCTGAGTGGACCGGATGTGGACTGGGTGCTGGAGCGGATCGTGGAGTGCGGCGGCAAGTCGTCGTTGTTGTACGAACAGCGTCCGCACCTGGGCAGCAACCGGTTGCCGTTGATCGTGCGGAATTTCCGCCGCCGGATCGAGCAGATGGGCGGCGAGTATCGTTTCGGCTGTCGGCTGGAAGGCTTGGACATCGCCGACGGCCGGTTGCGGGGCCTGCACACGTCCAGCGGTTACCTGCCGACGACGCAGGCGGTGCTGGCCATCGGGCACAGCGCGCGCGACACCTACCAGATGCTGCTGGCCGCGGGTATTCCCCTGCGGCCCAAGGCCTTTCAATTGGGCTTGCGGATCGAGCAGCCGCAGGACCAGGTGAACCGGCACAAGTACGGGCGAGCGGAGTATGTCGAACTGTTGGGAGCGGCCGATTACACGTTGACGGCGCGCGGCGAGCGGGACGTGTACTCGTTTTGCATGTGCGCCGGCGGAATCACGATTCCCAGCGTCTCGGAACCGGGCTGCATCGCGACCAACGGGATGAGCAACTCGCGGCACAACACGCGCTATGCCAACAGCGGAATCATGGTGACGTTGGAACCGCACGAGTTTGGCGGCGATCACGTTTTGGCGGGAATGGAGCTGCAGCGCCGGTATGAACGGGTTGCCTTCGAACTGGCGGGAGGCAACTACTTCGCGCCGATCCAGACGGCGGGCGATTTTCTGGCCGGTCGCACTCCGCCCCGCGAGCAACGGCTGGCGAGTTCCTACCAGCGCGGCACCAGGTCGATGAATCTGGATGCGATCCTGCCGCCCGTGGTGATCTCGGCCATCCGTGCGGGGCTGCCGGTGATGGATCGCAAGTGGCGAGGCGATTTTCTGCCGCATGCCACGCTGCTGGGTCCGGAGATGCGGGGCAGTTCACCGATTCGCATCGAACGCGACCTGGAGTCGCGGCAATCGCCGGCTTGCCGGGGCCTCTATCCCGTGGGCGAAGGGGCCGGCTTCGCGGGCGGGATCGTCAGCGCCGCGGTCGACGGGCTGCTGAGCGGCAAGCAACTGGTGCGTCAGTTCGCGCCGTTGTCCGCTGGCTGAGTGGCCCGCGAATCCCGCCGGCCAATCATGTGCTCAGGTCCGTGTCATCCCAGGCAACGCCCGGAGAAAGGATCCAAGTTAGCGCGTGACGGCGCTCTTGGACCGAACGTCCCCCAACCAGGACATCAAATCCCTTTGGTACTGTCTCACGACCCAACTGGGCGCTGCGGACGGCATTGTGGGCACAATAGTAAAGATCATGTAGTGAAACCACTTTGGCCGACTCTCGCAGTCGTGCCTTGTCGATGAAGTCTTCGAGCGTGGCGTCGAGCTTGGGCATGAACTGCATGATCAGCGAGTTGGCGATGGCATCAGGGATGGAATCACTGGACAGCGGCGGCTCGGAATCAAATCCCAGGGCCCACGCCAGGGGCCACATGTTTTCCAGGCACCAGCCGACCGTCCCGCCGAAGTCGCGCCGAGCTTGATCCCTTGGCATCTGAAAGACTTCACAATCTTCCTCGGTCATCGCGTCCCAGAGGCCATTGCGATCCGCGTATGCACGAAGACGCTCGCTGGACGCCTTTTCTTCGATCGCGTAGGCCCAAGTATAAACCGCATCCAAAGCCATCAACCGAATCCCTATTTCTTCGACGGGCCGGAGCGTCGTCTGCGTGCACAGCGGCAGGTTGTCGGCAACTCGAAATCCAAGGTTCGTGAGTATGCTTAAGTTCCTGACGCGGATTGCTTGCAGGTCGATTTCGGCCGGGAGTTCTCGTCTCGGTGAGTCGTCATTGGCTGGGCCGTTCGGATTGGCTTCGGATGCTGCCCTTTCGACTTCCCTGTGTGAATCTGTGACGTCACGCGCCCCGCATCCAGCTAGCGCAGCCGGGAGACAGCACAAGGTTTGCGCCAGGAATAAACGGCGTTCCATCATCGTCTCGCGATGCCTCGAAACACAATCAACAGATGTTCGACACCTGCGCATCGTACTCGATCACGCCGCGAATTGCTCCCCTTCGTCGAACCGCCTGGTGCGGACCCGCATGCTAGGTGGTGTGGGGGCCGGGCGGGGAAACCGGCCCGGCTACCCGATCGGCAGCCGTCCACTGGAAACAGATGACGTACCCGTCGGGATCTTTCACGTATAGCTGCTTCATACCATACGGTCTGACGACGGGAGGCTCGGAGGCAATCAAGCGGTGAGTAAGGAACTCGTACATTGCATCGACGTTAGGAGTTCCGATGAACAACCCCGTATCGCCGTGGTTCTTGTAACGCACCTCATCGGGATACGCCGGTCGTGAATCCGACTCGAACATTGTGTTGAGCATCAGTTCTGCGGCGTCACGTTTAAGCCACACCCAGTCGCAATTGTCACCTGGGGACGATTGCTGGACGATTTCAAATCCGAGAATATCCCGATAGAAGGCCAGCGATACGGGCATGTCGAACACTTGGATCAACGGGCACAGCTCACGAAGTTCTGGAGGCTTCATAGCGGTGATCTCTTGTGCTGCCGAACGAATTGCGATCTATCCGGCGGCAGGATGCGGACGGATAGATCAGCGTTGAACTTTGTCGCCCGCCCACCGGCGCCGCGGCGCGGACCATGCGAATTCTATCCGCCGGGGACTGGTGGTCGCAAGGAATTTCGGGGCCGGTACCTGACGTGAGCGACCGGCGAATTCAGGATGTCGCGCCAGCTTCGCCCGCGGATGTGCTACTGAAAGCGCTGGCGGCAGGCCCGCACGCGCCGCCGGGAACTCATTCGACTCGGCGTTCCCCGGCGGCCAGCCATCCGTCACGCCCGCAGTCGGAAAGGCCCCTGGCACATGGCCAAGTCCATCGCCACGGGTGGCGGTCTGACCAACGCCCGGCAGCCGGTTCAAACAGTCGCCTTCTTGACGTTTTTTTGGGCTACGCCTACGAGTGCGCGCAGGGCAGCGTTGACCGATTCGGAATCGGGAAAAAACTCGGCTACATCGGGAGCCAAGAGGACAATGTTCGTACCCTCGGCATACCGTTTCGCGTACTTACCGCGAACGCCTTTGCTGAAGTCGTACTCATCGAGCATTTCGGGCGACTTTGTCTTCTTAACGGCCTTTTTCATAGTCTTTCCTCTCTCTGCGGGTCGTGACCCGCGAACTGATGATCCGTATTCGATCATCCCGATCGGTGAATACCACCACCAGCAGACGCCCCCGCTGCGATTCTCCCAGGGTGATGTAGCGGTCTTCGTCATCCGAGTGGATCGGATCGTAGATCGTTAGCGACAGTGGATCGGCGAACACCGTACTGGCCTCTTCAAATGTGACGCCATGCTTGCGTTCGTTCGCCTCGGCCTTGTCTTCGTCCCACTCAAAGGCCAAGCCCATGTTGCACCCGGTCCTTTCGACGCATGTATCGATCCGGCCACCGTCACGTTACCGGACGCGAAGCGTCCGCGTCAACCATCGTGACTCGCCGTTTGGCGTTCGCGTCCACAGGGATTGAGAACGCCAGCCAGATGTTCGCAGCACAAGCAGCGGCGAAGAGGCTTCCGGTCACGATGATTTGCTGAATGAGCAAGTCGACCCAGTCGCTCAGCGGGTCAAAGCTGGACGGTCGATGGAGTGCGAGGAGGCAATCGTATCCCAACGTGGCAGAAAGCAGGTAGCCCAAAGTGAGGCACGCGAGCGACGCCGCGGGAATTCTCGCACGCGGATACCGTCGAAAACAGACGACGGCCAGCCCCGCCTGGCCGATCGCAGTCGCGACAAGTGGGATCAGCAACATCCACATGGCATGTCGAGCCACTTTCCACATGCAGTCGTCGAACGCTAACGGTCGCCAGGCGGCGAAAGTGATCCAGCCATAATCAACCAACGCGACCGACGCCTCGCGTGCATCCGTTAGTTCGCTGTCTTTCGATGTGCGCCCGGACTCATTGTGCTCGAAGCGTCAACAGTTGGGTTCGTAAATGCATCTTTTGACGATTCTCCTCGGCGTTCCCCGGCGGCCAGCCATCCGTCACGCCCGCATTCGGAAAGGCCCCTGGCACATGGCCAAGTCCATCGCCACGGGTGTCGGTCTGACCAACGCCCGGCCGCAAGAACAAGGACTACTCAGCCTGAAGACTTTCTGGTCGCAGCTTGCTCCCCTTCGTCGAACCGCTTGGTCCAGACCCGCATGCCAGGTGGCGTGGGGGCCGGGCGGGGAAACCCGCCCGGCTACCTGATTTCAGCCATCTACGCAGTGCGTCGAGCATCGAGCAGCTCGCCCGCCGCAATTGGCCGTGCATCGTTAGCACCAACGGTGATCAGCGCCACGGTCCGCCCGACACCGTCGACGAATTCAACCTCGTATCCACGGCCACCTTTGTAAACGTGCACCACGGTTCCCACGTCCCCACGTTTGAGTTCTTCATGAGGCGGGTCGCAATCAAGTAGGACGAGGGAATGTTCAGCAACCATTATCTTCACTGAAGGCGATCCGCAAGCCGCTTCTTTGCCTCGGCCCAATCAGCAAGTGCTTCGCTCCTGCTTTCAATTGCCGCCACACGTTCTGCAACGACACTTCGATGCCAGTCGGGTGGCGAAACCGCAGGATTCTCGGTCGTCAGCCGCTTCCAGAGAAGTTCCATCGCGACGATTTGCTCGTCGCGGGTAAGCCCGCCAATAAGTGATTCCAGCGTCACGATCTACCTCCAGCAATACTCCAGCCTCAGGTAGGCATCCGGGCAATCAAGACTCCAGCCAGACAACAAGCAGCGTTCGATCCGATAAGGAAACGAAACGAATTGCGATCTATCCGGCGGCAGGATGCGGACGGATAGATCAGCGTTGAACTTTGTCGCCCGCCCACCGGCCCCGCGCCACTGACTACGCGAATTCTATTCGCCGGAGACTGGTGGTCTCAAGGGATTTCGGAGCCGGTACCAAATGGCTCGCCCGGCGATTCCCCAACGCCAGCGACGACAGATCCGCCGGCAGCGTAAACACAACCTGGAAGTAGTGTACTCCATCCAACAATGGCCGAGCGTTCCCGTTCACCCACTCCGCTCGCCGAGCGCCACGCGGTACTCTTTCGACCTGAAGCGGCGCTGGCGCCCCCATTCCAGAATGATCGCGAGGGACCATCGCGCAAGTCCTGACGGCCGGAATCCTCGTTGCCACCGAACCCTTGCCAGGCGGCCCGGGTAGTGGCCGAGCCAGTGCGACGTGGCGTGCTGAAAACGACCTGCGGGGAACGGACAGAACCGAACCCGTTGCGACTTGCCGACTTAGGCGGCCCGGTGCGACGCGGTGCGAAGGGGGGCGAAAGTAGCGGAGGAGGGACTCGAACCCCCGACACGCGGATTATGATTCCGCTGCTCTAACCAACTGAGCTACTCCGCCATCAGGCTTCCATGCGTCAGGCCACGGCACGTGGCAAACGGACAATGATACCCGAACTGCCATGAGAGTAAAGTCTAGGACGTAACACCCGCCACCGCCGCTCTTTCCAGTCGCGAACCAGCGCATCACCCTACCGGTGGCCTGCTAAAAAGTAGATGGGCAGCCGGGAGAGATGGCATTTTCCCCATCCTGCCAAATCGACCCCAGAGGTCAACGGTATCCCATGGTTGTCCGCTCGAACCCCGCAGGCCCCTCCCCAGCCCTCCCCGGAAGCCGGGGAGGGGGCCAGAGGGATATCAAGGGGGGCGCTCGCCGAAGTGGAGGCCTTCTAAGTACCGCTCGGTTGTAACGCCAAATTCGCTCGGCAAAACAACTTAAAAGCTGCACGATCTCGAAGCCGGGGGAGGGGGCCAGAAGGAGTTCGGCGGCTTACGCGGTTATTTAGCTCCAACATAGGTGCGGAACATAAGTAGTCCGATCGACAAACCCCAACTACTCGACCAAAACCACCCTGTTTTTAGCAGGCCACGCGAAGCGTGATGACTGCTTTGCCGGAGTTCCCCATCCTGCCAAATCGACCCCAGAGGTCAATTGGGCTCAATACGGGAACCGCTCGTCCAGCTCGGCTGCCGCCAGTTCGACCAGAAACGGACTCAGCCGCTCCACCAGCGCCCGCAGCAGTCGCCGGCCCTTGTCCGCGGTGGCCGCGTGCGGGTTGCCCGAACCGGTGTTGGTGGTCAGCAGGTGCCAGGGCCGCGCGATCGAGACCCAGCCTTGGTTGATCGCGTCGAAACGAGTGATCGCCGACCGGCCCTCGTCGGCCGCCAGCGTCCCGTCGTCGCGCCGCGCGACCAGGTGCGGAAACCAGGCCAGCGCGAACGACGTCTCCATCTCGCCCGCATGGTCCTCCGGCTGTACGAACAGTTCCTGATAGGCCTGCCCCAACACCTGGTACCAGTTGCACAGGAACAACTGAGCGGGTGTCTGCCCATGCAGTTCCCGCAGCACGGGCTTCAGATCGTTGCCCCCGTGACTGTTCAGCAGCACAATCTTGCGGATGCCGCTTTGCACCAGCGACGCGACAATATCGCCGATCAGCCGCTGCAGGGTCGAAGGGTTCACGTTGATCGCCAGCGGAAACCGCCGCATGTTGGTTTCCGTGCCGTAGGGCAGCGTGGGCAGCAGCACCACCTTGGCCCCTTGTTGCCAGGCCGCTTCGCAAATCTGCTCGCCCACCGTTTGCGCCTCGAACATGTCCGTCCCGTACGGCAGATGCAGATTGTGCGGCTCGGTCGCCCCCAGCGGCAACACGGCGACCTCATACCGCAGCTCCTTCGTCACGCCGTAGTTCGTTTCCGCCAGAATCCAAGGTCGCATGACGATCCTCCGGCTTGTCAGTCTTCGGTGGAGACGGGCCTGCGGCCTGTCAATTCAACTCGACGGGTCTCGGCCCCGTCCCGCGGCAAGCGCGGCCCGATGGGTCTCGGACCCGTCCCGCGGCCAGCGCTACTTGACCTGCGGCAACTGTTGCCGCAGGGCCTGCCACCCGGCGGGCGTCACGGCGGTGCGTCCGACGTCCAGGGTCTGCAGCCTCTTGAGCGGATACAACGATTTCAAACCGGCGTCGGTGATCCTGGTCCCGGTCAGCCAGAGCTCCGTCAGCCGCTCCAGGCCTGACAATCGAGCCAGCTCCTGGTCCGTGACCTCGGTTTCCGACAGGTCCAGGATTTCGAGCCCTCGCAGCGCGCCGATGGCAGCCAGCGCCGCGTCGCTGACGCGAGTGCTCTCCAGGTTCAACTGCCGCAATTTGCCGGCCGCCGCCAGCCGCTCGGCCGTGGCATCCGTCACCGGCGTGTAGGCCAGGTCCAGCCAGTCCAGGTTCGCGCAGTCGCTCAGCAAACGCAGACCCTGGTCCGTCACTTCGCAATGCCCCAGGCACAAGTCCGTCAATTCGTCCGGGCGATCCACGGCCGCCAGATCGGCGTCCCGGACAACCAGCGATTGGCGATAACCCGCGTCGAGCGTCGCGGCGTCCCGGCCGGTCCGCTCGAACAGCGTCTGTCCGTCATCGTCAGCCCGATAAATCGCCCGCAGGTAGTCCACGGTCGCCTCGCGCAGCTCGCCCTGGGCATCATCCAGCAGGAAGTGCATCAGCCCGGCCGCCTGGCTGTAAAGCTGCCGGATCTCCGGATGTTCCTGAAGCTGTTGGCGTCCCAGCCCGACCAATTCGGCCAGCGGCACCTGGAAGCGTTCGTTGAGTGCCCGGTAGCGGGCGAACTGCAACCGCCGAGCGTCCCAGCCGCCCAGCGTGCAGTAGCCCGATCGGACCCGCAGCGACTCCATGTACAGCGCGGCCCCTTCCACGGCCCAGAAGTTCCGCTCCCGCCCCGGATCGGCGACGGCATCCGGCAGCGACTCCTGAAACAGTTGGTGGCTGGCTTCGTGCAGCCAGGACGAGCGGCTGGCGGCGTCTCCGGCATAGAAGTAAGCCGTGCGATCGCGAGCCAGATAGTAACCCATGGTCTGCTCGATCCGTGGCTCGCCGCGTCCCAGTTGCCGCAGGTACTCGGCCCGGTCGCGGAACAGCACGACCTGGAACTGCCGGCGGGCACCAAGCGGTTGGTCGCCGCCCGCGAAACGATCGCGCAGCGCTTGCCCGGAAGCCCAGTAGTCAAAGAACGCCTGCCGCCAGACAACCAGCAGCCGCTCCAGTTCCCGCGCCAGCTCCACGCCCTGCTGGCTGCTGTGATTGGTCAGAATGCGATAATGCGGGCTTTCCACGATCCAGTGGCGGCGGCTTGGCCAGCCGAACTGAGCGTGGTTCTGAATGCCCATCCGGGTGCGGACCTGCGCATCGGCCACGTCCGCGGAGCGGCGCGTGGCCGGCAGGTCGAGAATCCGCCGCGCCGCGTCATGCTCCGGGTCCTCGTGCAGCACCTCGTGCAACAGCCGGTAGGCGTCGCCCGCTTGCCCTTGCCGCTCGGCCCGGCTCGCCAGTTGAAACAGTTCGGCCGCGCGTGCCTGGCGCAACTGGCGCAGCTTGCGGAACCAGAAGGCGACCAGCGGCGGCGCGTCGGCGGCCGGCGACTCGGCCACCTCGCCGGATGCCAGGAACAGATACTGGCGCCCTGGATGGCGCGGAACGAACCAGGCGCGCGTTACCGCGGCCTGCCGTTCCAGTTGCAGTTCGTCGCACCGCGCCGCCAGCGTTTCCAGTTGCTGCTGAAAGGCCGCGTCCAGCGGCTGGCGGTCGAGCGGATCGAGGTCCGCGGCCGGTTGAGCTGCCTGGCCATGGCCGGCCAGCGTCGCCAGGGCCAGGAAAGCCACGCCGATCAGGACTCCGACGACCCGCATGGTCACGCCTCTTGGGACGGAATGCTGAATCACGCCCGTCGGACTGAGAGGCCGGAGGCCCCGACAACCTACTGCCAATTGACAACTGCCAACTGACTGCCAACCGCCGGTGCCCACCCGTGGCGGGCTATTCCTCAAACGCCGCGTCGAACGCCCGGGCGCTGGGCGAGAAGTCCAGCTTGCGGGTGAATGCACACGCCTCGCGGGCTCCAAATTCGCGGTCCATCCCCGAATCTTCCCACTCGATCGACAACGGCCCGCTGTAGCCGGCGTCGTTCAGCGCCCGGATGATCTCCTCAAAGTTTACCGCGCCGCGGCCCGGACTGCGAAAATCCCAGCCGCGTCGAGCGTCGCCGAAGTTCAGATGGCTCGCCAGGATCCCGCTCCGCCCGTTCAGCGTCGTGATCGCGTCCTTGATGTGCACGTGGTAGATGCGGTCGGGAAACGCCCGGATAAACTCCACCGGATCCACGCCCTGCCAGTGCAGGTGGCTGGGGTCGAAATTGAAACCGAACTCCTCGCGATAGTCCAGCGCCTCCAGGGCCCGTTCGGCCGAATACAAGTCAAATGCGATCTCGGTGGGATGCACTTCCAGGGCGAACTTCACGCCGCACTCGCCGAACACGTCCAGGATCGGATTGAATCGTTCGGCCAGCAGTTCGAAGCCCGCCTCGATCATCGACGGAGGCACTGGAGGGAACGAGTAGTTCATGTGCCAGATACTCGAACCCGTGAAACCGTTGACCACTCCCACGCCGAATTTCTGGGCGGCGCGAGCCGTGTTCATCAGCTCCTCCGCCGCTCGCCGGTTCACTCCCGCCGGATCGCCATCCTTCCACACGTAAGCCGGCAGGATGGCCTTGTGCCGAGCGTCAATCAGGTCGAGCACGGCCTGGCCCACCAGGTGGGCGCTGATGGCATGGCACTGCAGATCGTGGCGGTCGAGCAGATCGCGTTTCTGAGTGCAGTAGGAGTCGTCGGCCAGCGCCTTGTCCACCTCGAAGTGGTCTCCCCAGCACGCCAGTTCGATCCCGTCGTAACCAAACTCCTTGGTCTTCCGCGCCATGTCCTCGATCGGCAGGTCGGCCCACTGGCCAGTGAACAACGTAACCGGGCGTGCCATGCGATACTCCTTGTCAGCAGATTCACGTTGTATGCGGGATGCGGTGTGCGACTCGTTGCCGGCTTCGGTGGCTGCGAGTCCGCTATTGTGCCGCTCAGCCAGCTACCGTGCAACTCCGGTCAGGTTGCTGGTGGTACTGGGCCTCGGGCCTGCCGGGGAAGACGCGTCCCAGACCCGAGCAGGAATGGCATTTTGCCGGTCAGGCAGGATGTAGGGCTTGCGCGCTGGCTACCATGGACATGAGCTATACTGCATGTCAAGTCCCGTCAGACTTCCGGCAGCCACACGAGGTAGTCCCCATGGTTCTTCGCCCCCGTCTTCGCTGGCTGCTGGCCTGCGCGCTGGTTAGCCTGAGCGCGACGCTTGCGCAGCTTCCAGCCGCCGCTCAGCCGGGACAGCCCGCGGCGCGCGTCGAACTGGAACTGGTCACCGAACGGGGCTTCCCGGTGACGGGCCAGCAGGAATGGCTGCAGTTCCTGAGCGGCGTGGATGCCCACGATGTCCGCATTCGCTCCCAGCGGCCCGGCGATACGGTCGCGATTCAAACTCGCGACGCCGGCGGCTCGGTCATCCACCATGCCGTCGGCCTGCTGACGGCGGGCAACCAGTTGCGTCTGCCCGGCGGCACGTTTCGGCTGGGAGATCGTGCGGGCCTGAACGCCTGGATCGCCAAGGTTCGCAGCGGGGGCGAGGAGAACGTGTTCGCCCGCCGCGGAGTGTTCGGCCTGACCGAGAAGCAACTGGTCGGCCTGCACGAAAAACTGGCCGCCCCGCTGCCGTTCCAGACCAAGGGCCAACCGGCGGCCGACGTCGTGCGAAAAATCAACGCGCTGTTGCCGTTGCAGGTCACGGTGGCGCCCGCCGTGCGCGGCGCGTTTGGCCCGCAGGAACTGGTCCGCGACGAACTGTTCGGCGTGTCCGGCGGAACGGCGCTGGCCGCGGTCGTCCGGCCGCTGGGCCTGGTGGTCGTGCCCAGCTTGCAGGGCGACTCCGACGTGCTGCTGCAAGTGGTCGACGTCCGCGACGCTCAGCAATCCTGGCCCATTGGCTGGCCCACGCAAAAGTCGCCCGGCGCCACGCTGCCCAAGCTGTTCAAGCGGCTCAACGTCGAGATTGCCGACACTCCGCTGGACGAAGCCGTGGCGGCCATCCAGCAACGGATCGAGGCGCCCGTGCTGTACGATCACAACTCGCTGGCCCGCCTGGACGTCGTCCCCTCGCAGGTTCGCGTGTCGCTGGAGCCGGGCAACCTCTACTACCAGGAGATCCTGGATCGCCTGCTGCGACAGGCGGGGCTGAAAAGCGAGCTCCGCGTGGATGAAGGCGAGCGGCCGCTGGTGTGGATTTCGGGGCGGTGAGTAGTCATTGGTCATTAGTCATTAGTCAGTGGTCAGTGGTCAGTTGTCAGTTGTCAGTGAAGGATGGGGGCGGAGGTTTTTGGCTTATCCGGATGTGAGCGTCGATTGGCCGGGAGATGCCAACGAGAGAGTACGCTGGTAAGGGGCTTTCACGGACGGCGGCGGCGCTCGATAATTCGCACTCCGGCCCCTCGGTCCCGCATTTCCTGGAGTGCCATCATGCCGCGCGTCCGCTGTGCCTTGTGGCTGCTGACTTTCCTGGCCGCAACCGTCGCCAGCGCCGGCTGCGGCCGGTCCACGCCCAACTCGACCGCCGGCAACGGCGCCGAGGGCACGGGATCGCCCGGCGGCAGCTCGTCCGAGTCCGGTTTGCCCAGCTCTGCCTCGCCCGGCACCGCACCCGACACGGCGCTTGGCGCCTCACCCGCGACGGACAACGGCACGATCGGCTTCTCGGCCCTGACCTTGAAGAACCCCTTCTTCAAGATCATCGCCGACAGCCTGTCGGCCGAGGCCCAGAAGCACGGCTACCAGGTGCTGGTGAACGATGCCGAACGGGACGTCAACTCGCAGTCGCAGCACATCGACAACTATATCGCTCAGCGTGTCACCGCCATCGTCATCAACCCGGCGGACCGGGTGGCGATCGGCCCGGCCATCAAGAAGGCCAACGAGGCGGGTATTCCGGTGTTCACTTGCGACCTGGAATGCGTGGCCGAGGACGCTCGCGTGGTGGCTCACATCGGCACCGACAACCTGCAGGGCGGCCGACTGGCGGGCGAGGCGATGATCGAGGCGCTGGGTGAAGCCGGTGGCAAGGTCCTGGTGCTGCACTTCAAGCAGGCCAACTCCTGCGTGCTTCGCGTGCAAGGCTTTCAAGAGGTGATCGCGGCCCACAACCAGGACCGGCAGTCGGGCCGCATCGAAATCGTGGCCGAACTGGATGGCGGCGGCTTGCAGGATGAAGGTTTCGCCGCCGCCGCCGACGCCCTGCAGGCCCATCCCGACCTGGCCGGGATTTTTGCCATCAACGATCCTTCGGCCCTGGGAGCGTGGCGGGCGCTGAAGCAGGCCGGCAAGCAGGATCAGGTCAAGCTGGTCGGCTTCGACGGGCAGCTCGAAGGCAAGCAGGCGATCAAGGAAGGCAAGATCTACGCCGATCCGATCCAGTTTCCTCGGCAGATGGGCGTGCAGACCATGGAGAGCATTCTGAAGTATCTGGACGGCGATCCGGTCGAACCGTCCCAGTTGATTCCCACCCAGCTCTATCGCCAGTCCGACGCCTTGAACGACCCGGAGCTGCAGTGACGGCGGCCGCGGACCTGCTGAGCGTGCGGGGCATTTCCAAGTCCTTTCCGGGCGTGCGGGCTCTGCAAGGGATCGATCTGCGGTTGCGGAGTGGCGAAGTGCTGGCGCTGCTGGGCGAGAACGGCGCCGGCAAGAGCACGCTGCTCAAGATCCTGGCCGGCGCGCTGCAGCCCGACCAGGGTACGATCGAAGTCCTGGGCCAGCCGCTGCGGGCCACCAGTCCGCGCGCGGCGCAGCGGGCCGGAATCGGCGTGATCTACCAGGAATTCAACCTGGTGCCCGCCCTGACCGCTCGCGAAAACATCTTCCTGGGACAAGAATCCTCACGCCTGGGGCTGCTGCGGATCGGGGACGAACGCCGGCGGGCGGAGCGGCTGTTCGAGCGGATCGGAGTGCGCATCGACCCCGAAGCGCTGGTTCGCGGTCTGACGGTCGCTCAGCAGCAGGTGGTCGAGATTGCCAAGGCGCTGGCCTTCAGCGCCCGGATCCTTGTGATGGACGAACCGAGCGCCGCGCTGTCGCCGCGCGAAGTCCAGGGGCTGTTCGGGATCATCGGCGAGCTGCGGGCCCAGGGCATCGGAGTGATCTATGTGAGCCACCGGCTGAGCGAGATCTTCGCCATCGCCGACCGCGTGATGGTGCTCCGCGACGGCCAGCACGTGGGCACCCAGCCGATCGGGCGGCTGACCCGCGAGCGGGTAATTGAAATGATGGTCGGTCGCAGCCTGGACCAGGAGTTTCCCCACCGCCCAGGCCCGATCGACCCGCATCCGACCGGCCCGCCGCGGATCGGCCCGCCGCGGTTGGTGGTCGAGCATCTGGTCCGCGGCCAGGCCGTGCGGGATGTGTCGTTTGAGGTTCGCCGCGGCGAGATCCTGGCCCTGACCGGGCTGATTGGCGCCGGGCGGACCGAAACGGCCCGCCTGATTTTCGGCGCCGACCGGCGCGAGCGCGGCACGATCCGGCTGGATGGCCGCGAGCTGACGATCCGACATCCTCGCCAGGCGATCGCCGCCGGCATCTGTCTGCTGAACGAGGATCGCAAGTCGCAGGGTCTGGTACTCAAGCAGTCGGTCCAGGAGAACTTCGGCCTGCCCAACCTGGCCCGCTTCAGCCGGCTGGGCGTGCTCAGCCCACGGCGCGAACGCGCGGCCCTGCGGGGCTACATCGACCAATTGCGGATCAAGCTGGCCGACCCGCGGCAGCGGATCGCCAACCTGTCGGGCGGCAACCAGCAGAAGGTGGTCCTGGCCCGGTGGCTCCAGCGCCACGCCGAGGTAGTGATCTTCGACGAACCGACGCGCGGCATCGATGTCGGGGCGAAGTACGAAATCTACCTGCTGATGCACCGCCTGGCCGACCAGGGCAAGGCGATCCTGATGATCAGCAGCGAGCTGCCCGAAGTGCTGGGCATGGCCGATCGGATCCTGGTGATGCACGAGGGTCGGATTACGGGCGAAATCCGGGACGTGGCCGGCGCCACGCAGGAACAGATCATGGACCTGGCTGTGGCCTGACGAGCTTGGGGCCTGACGAGCTTGGAGCCATCGGTTCTGGTTGATATGATGACGGGGCTGAGGATTTCTCGTCACAGGAACCCAACGATGCTCTCGATTCTTGGCCGGTCGGACCGGCGTCAACGTCTTTGCAACGGGATTTCGCGCCGCGACGTCTTGCGGATCGGCGGCTTGGCGCTGGGCGGGCTCGCCTTGCCCGATCTGTTGCGGCTGGAAGCAGCGGCCGCCACGGCGGGCCAGCCAGGGGCCAGTCGCCGGCAAAAGTCGGTAATCATGATCTACTTGTGTGGCGGTCCTCCGCATCAGGACATGTACGACATCAAGCAGGACGCGCCGCAGGAGATCCGCGGTCCGTTCGCCGCGATCCCCACCAACGTCCCCGGCATCCAGATTTCGGAGAAGCTGCCGCGGATGGCCCGGATCATGGACAAGCTGGTGCCGATCCGGTCGATGGTCGGAGCCCGCGACGCTCATTATTCCTACCAGTGCATGACGGGCTATCACGATCAGCAGACACCGGCCGGGGGCTGGCCGCATTTTGGTTCGGTCGTCAGCCGGTTTCAGGGTCCGGTCAGTCCCGGCACGCCGCCGTTCGTCAGTCTGTGTTACACCACGCAGCACCAGCCGTACAACGAGCCGGGTCCGGGGTTCCTGGGGCTGGGCCATTCGTCGTTTTCTCCCAAGGGACCAGGGCGAGGCGACCTGATCCTGCAGGGCATCACGGCCGACCGGCTGGGCGACCGGCGCCGGCTGCTGGCCGCCTTCGACAACTTCCGCCGCGAAGCCGATGGCAGCGGCAAAATGGAGGGGCTGGACACGTTCACCGACCGCGCGATGGGCATCCTGACATCGCCCGAACTGTTCAATGCGCTCGACCTGTCGCGGGAGGACGAGCGCACTCGCGAGCGGTATGGGACGGACGATGAAACGCGGCCCAAGGGCGACGGCGCGCCGCGAGCCCCGCAGAACTTCCTGGTCGCCCGCCGGCTGGTCGAAGCGGGGGCCCGCGTGGTGACGATCAACTACAGCTTCTGGGACTGGCACGGCCAGAACTTCAAGAACGCCGAGTCGGAATTGCCGGTGTTCGAGCGGGCACTGACGGCGCTGGTGGAGGATCTGCACGAGCGGGGACTGGACCAGGACGTGACCGTGGTGGCCTGGGGCGAGTTTGGACGCACGCCGAAGATCAACAAGGACGCCGGCCGCGACCATTGGCCGCGCGTCTGTTCCGCGCTGCTGGCCGGTGGCGGGATGCGTACGGGCCAAGTGATCGGGGCCACCGACCGGCTGGGTGGCGAGGCGGTCGAGCGGCCCGTCACGTTCCAGGAAGTGCTGGCCACGCTGTACCACAACCTGGGAGTGCAGCTTGGCTCGGAGCGCCTGTTCGATTTCCGCGGCCGGCCGCAGTACCTGATCGAACCGGGCGTCGCGCCGATCAAGGAGCTGGTGTAGCTCGAACCGCAGACTGGCGACACGATCTCCCGCGACAGGCCGCTGGACCATGAGCAGCATGCGAACGAGCCCCGGCCGCCGGACAGGCCCCACGCCAACCGGCCCCGCGCCAACCGGCCCCGCGCCTGGGACCACTCGCCGCGAACTGCTGTGCATCGGCGGGCTGAGCCTGCTGGGATTGAGTTTGCCGCAGTTGGCCGCGTTGCGAGCGGCGGCGGGTGCGGAAGCAAGAGCACGCGGCAGTCGCAGTTGCGTGCTGCTGTTTCTGTTCGGCGGACCCAGCCAGATCGACCTCTGGGACATGAAGCCGTCGGCGCCGGTCGAAGTGCGGGGCGAGTTCCGCCCGATCGCCACGCGCGTGCCGGGAATCCAGGTTTGCGAGCATCTGCCGCGGCTGGCCGAGCAGATGGACAAGTTGTGCCTGGTCCGCTCGATGACCCACGGCATGAACGTGCACGGGCCGGCCTGCAGCGAGATTTTCAGCGGCCGCGAGTATTTTGGCGCCCCGACGACCGATCAGGCCACGGAGCAGGACTGGCCTTCGCTTAGTGCCATGACCATGCGCTACGGCCGCTGGTCCGATGGCCTGCCCCCGTCGGTGGTCCTGCCCTGGTACCTGCAGTTTCCCGGCCAGGCTCGGCGGATCGCCGGGCAGACGGGCGGGCGGATGGGCGAGCAGCACAACGCGCTGCTGATCCAGGGCGACTCGGCGCGGCAGGCGTTCCAGGTGGACGGATTCCACTTGCGCGAGGCGGTGCCGGTCGAGCGGCTGGATGCCCGCCGGCGGCTGTTGCGGCACCTGCAGGCTGGGCGGTCCAGCGCGGCGATCGCCACGGCGGACGCCGAGCAGTACGAGCGCTATCGCCAGCAAGCCTGGTCGTTGCTCGAACGGCAGACGGGCACGCTGCTGGACCTGGACCGCGAACCGGCGGCGGTCCGCGAGCGGTACGGCCCATCGATGGTCGGCCAGAGCCTGCTGATGGCTCGGCGCCTGGTCGAGGCCGGCGTGTCGCTGGTCACGGTCAATTGGGAGGACGAAACCAAGATCGACGGCGTGAACACCTGCTGGGACACGCACCAGGAGAACTTTCCCAAGCTCAAGAACCTGCTCTGCCCGATCTTCGACCAGGCGTTTCCGGCGTTTATCGAGGACCTGCACGAGCGCGGGTTGCTGGAATCGACGCTGGTGGTGGCGGTGGGTGAGTTCGGCCGCACGCCGTACCTGGGACAGTTTTCGCAGAGCAGCAACACGCGCAAGACGGGCCGCGACCACTGGCCCAGCGCGTTCACCGCGCTGCTGGCGGGCGGCGGTGTGCGCGGCGGTCAGGTGTATGGCGCGACCGACCACCATGCCGCTCAAGTGGCCGACCAACCGGTCCGCCCCTCGGACCTGTCGGCCACGATCCTGCACCACCTGGGCATCGACCCGGCGCAGTCGTACACGGGCGAGCTGCAGCAGTTGCGTTACCGGCTGAGCGACGGGAAGCCGATCACGGCTCTGGGCTAGGCCTCGCCCGCGACCTGCAGGCCCAGTCGCCGATGCTGTTCCGCGCGAGCTTGTTCGTAGCGGGCGAAGGCCGCCGGGTCGCGCTGGCAGTGCTGGCCGCGAAACACCAGCGCGAATGCCCGGCGGTGCCGGTCCGTCGACCGGTTGGGGTCCGCGCGATGAATCGTCTCGCAGTGGTGCGCCAGCAGGTCGCCCGGCTGCAGCGCAACGGCCTGCTCCCGGGCGGCGTCCTCGGGGCCGTAATCGGCGATGCCCTGGGAAAAGCCGAGCACCGCGGTGGGCTGGTGCGGGCGGATGCCCAGGCGGTGCGAGCCGGCGACATAGCGCAAGCATCCGTTGCGATCGTCGATCGGATCGAGGGCCAGCCAGAGCGTCACGACGTCCGGCGGCCGCAGGCAGAAGTAGAAATTGTCCTGATGCGGGGGCGTGGGATGCTCGGTGCCCGGCGGCTTGTTGAACCATTCGGGCTCCTGCGCGTCGGCGGGCGTGCCGAGCAGCGTTTCGGCCAGGGCTCGCCAGCGAGGATGCCGGCGATACTGTTCGAAGTACGGATCGCCTCCCATGTGCTGGAGTTGTTTCAGCGTTTCGGGACGCCCGCGGTCCTGGTAGAACGCGTGAGCATCGGCCAGGCCTGGCACGACGTCGCGGATATAGCGGTCGAGCTGCGCCTGCAACTCGCGCAGTTCATCGGCCGGCAGGAACTGCCGCACGACGACAAAACCCAGGCGATCGTACTCGGCCTTGAGCGGCTGGAAATCCAGGTTGGCATGGTCGTCACGGGTGGTCATGGTCGGTTCTCGCGGGGCGGGGTTTCACACGCGGTTAAGGCCAGCACGGCCATGGCGGTGCCGGCGTGGGTGATGAAGTGCCGGCTGTCGCGGTGGAGCGAGCGGGTGAACCAGCGGCCGCTCTGCCGCTGGTGCGTTTTCAGCCAGGCCACGCCGCGCTCTATCGCCTCGTGCCCGGCCGCGATATCGGCCATTCTCAGAGCGTAGATGACAAACCCCGTGCCGTAACCGTCGCTGCTTTGCAGGTCCTGCGGCGAGCCGTCGTCGCGTTGCCAGTTGCCCAGCGCCGCCAGCGACCAGCCGCCGTCGGGATTCTGCCGCTCCAGCATCTCGCTGACACAGGCCTGCTTCTGCTGGGCCGTCATCAGGTCGGGCAGGTACCGTGCGGCCCAGAGGACCATCATCCGATGGTGCAGCGTGGGTGGCGGATTGGCCTGCAAGTAGCGGCGGATGCCGTCCAGACCCTGGCGAGCGGCCGGCGACTCGGCGTACTTCTCCGGCGCCACGCCGGCGGCCAACGCGGCCAAGACCACGCCGTAGTCGTCGTCGGATTCCATCGGCGGCCAGTCGCATTTGAGCCAGTTCCAGCCGCCATCGGACCGCTGCAGCGTCCACATCCGATCCAGCGCGGCGCGCGTGGCCTGATGCAGCGTGCCCGTGGTGGCCGCATCGTTGTGCGCCAGCGCGGCGGCCGTCGCCACCACCTCGGCGTCCCAGCGGGGACCCTTGTCCGGCCACCGCTGCTCAACAAGTTGCTCGGCGAACGTCCGCACCTGGCCATGCGCGGCCGCCGCGTGGCCGATCGCCGGCCGAGTGTATAGGTAGGCATAGTTCGTGTGGCAGGTGCAACACTTGCGTTCCTTCTGCCATTGCAGGGCGGCCGAGTCGAGAAACTGCACGGCCCGGTCGAGCGAGAAGCGTTCCGCCAGCGGTTCGAGCGGCGAGTTGGGCCCCGGATCGACGACGTTGTCCAGCGTCACGGGGTCGGCGGCCTGGAGCAGTGTCAGGGCCGGGCCTGCCAGGAAGATCAGACAAAGTCCCGTCGTCAGGATGTGCTGGCGCATGGCAAACTCCGCGAACGAGGAAAACGGGGACCGGGCAAGTGCTTCCCTGGCGGTTATATCGTCGCCACGGGCTCCGCGAAAGTAGCGTGCGCCTCGCCTTTCGCTCCGCCATAGTCGCCTTTCGCTCCCAGGCGGTGAATCTATCCTGAGAGCGACAGGCGACATGGCGCTGCAGCAATGGTTGCCCCGGCCACTCTGAGGAGTGTAGATTCTGCTATTCTGGCGGCACTTTCGAGCAAACTCGTTGACTGATGCCTGCACGATGGGTGGGCCAGGAATCACGGGCTGGAAGCTCATGCTACCTACGCGTCGAATTAACTTGAACGCCAGCGTACCGTAATTGACCCGCGGTTTGAGCGAGGCGCTACCGGCTGGCCAAGAACCGCGACACCTGGCGAGGCGAGTATCCCGATGAATGACACCCAATCTTGGTCGCACGAAGACCGGCCCATGTCCCGCCGGGATCGCGTGGACCGGCTGTGCGACGAATTCGACCGGCAATGGCGCTCTGGCGAGCAACCGCGGATCGAGGACTACCTGGCGCAAGCCGAGCCCGACGACCGGGAATGCCTGCTGGGCGAGCTGATCAGGACCGAACTGGCAGCACGCCGCTCGGCGGGCGAGCGGATCGACACGCATCCGTATCGGCAGCGGTTCCCTGAAGTCAGCTCGCGGGTCGAAGCGACGATCGCCTGGTTGGACCAGCACCGTCCTCTGCCCGACCCCCTTTCCTCGACGGTCGACAGGCAAGCCGACGTCGACTCCCGCCGCTCGACGGCGCAAGACGAGCAACCACCGGCGGAAGATGCTTTTCCCAAGGAAATCGGCCGTTACGAGATTCTCGAACGTCTGGGCAGCGGCGGTTTCGCCACGGTCTACAAGGCCCGCGACCGGACGCTCGATCGGCTGGTCGCGCTCAAGGTGCCGCGACTTGAGGAATTCGGCATCGAGGCCGCGCTGCAGGCCTTCGTGGACGAGGCCCGCAAGGCGGCACAGCTCGACCATCCGGGCATCGTCCGGGTCCACGATGTCCAGACTCAGCCGGATCTGGTCTATATCGTGATGCAGTACATCGCTGGCCCGACGCTCACCAGCTACGCCGATTCGAATCCGCTTCCACCACAGCGGATCGCCGAATTGATGGTAGCCGTCGCCGAGGCCGTGGGTTACGCGCATCAGCAAGGGTTCGTGCATCGCGACTTGAAGCCCGACAACATTCTGCTGGACTCCGCCGGCAATCCCTACGTGGCCGACTTTGGCCTGGCCCTGCATGAAAGTGTCCAGCGGAAGCGCGCCGGGGAACTGGCCGGAACTCTGCCCTACATGTCGCCCGAACAGGTGCGCCGGGAATCGCACCTGCTGGATGGCCGCAGCGACATCTGGAGTTTGGGGGTCATCCTGTACGAATTGCTGACCCGTCGCAGACCGTTTGAAGCGCAAGAGTCACGTGAACTGTTTGATGCTATCCTGCGCCAAGATCCCAGGCCGCCGAGATCAAGGGTCAAATGCTGTCCTACCATCAGTTGCTCGAAGCTTCTGGATACCAGCAGCGGCCCCAGGACTTTGACGTCCTGCTGCGGATTCTGGACAGCGAAGTGCGACTGATTACACCGACGGAACCCGACGGCGGGGATACCTGTGGCCGCTGGCGGAATCGCAGTTCGTCGCACCGCTGCAGTCGCCGGACGATGCCCCGGAGAAGTTGCGGGCCAGCCTGGCGACGGCCAGGCATGATCCGACACAAGTCGCCTTTCTGCTGAAGCGGATTCCCGCCCTGCGACCCGCGGAAGTCGACGTGATTCGCAAGACCTTGGCGGAACTGGCGGCGGACGATCCTCGGATCACTCAGCGACTGTGGGACAGTCTGGCGAACTTGAATGCGGACGCTTCGGGAGTCTTGCCCACGGCAGCCGCACTGGCGGAAATCGCTCCTCCCCAAGATTCCACTTCGGCCGCCGATTCCCCGGCTGATGGCGCTTGGCAACAGCATGGCGACCTGGTGGCCGAAGCCTTGGTACGCAGCAACATCGTTTACCTGGGCCAGTGGCTGGATCAGTTGGAAGGCGTCCGTAAGCTGCTGCTGCCGGGTCTCGCCAAGATTTACGGGGATCGGAGCGAGCAGCGCGGCGAAACTCAGCGGGACCTGGCCACCAGCATCCTGGAACGCTATGCGACGGACGACGCGAAACTGCTGGCGGGCCTGCTGATTGACGGCGAACCCGCCCAGTACCAGAAAATGTTCCCGTTGGCGGCCGCGCCGGAGAACTCCGGCGAGGTCATCGCCGTGATGAAGCAGGAGTTGGGCGAGCAGCTCCAGCCCACCTGGAACGATCCGCCGGTTGATCCGGCGTGGTCGGTACCAGACGCCGGGGCACTGGCGGCCATCGAAGCCTCTGGCGGATTAGTGAACGTCGAGGAGCGATTTGCGTTCTGCCAGTCGATGCCTCGCGAACAGTTCATGCAGGTGGCCGAGCGGCTTCGTTCGTCCGGCTTCCGACCGACGCGCGTGCGTCCCCATTCGGTTGACGACCAGTTGCACGTTTCGGCGGTCTGGACGCGGGACGGTCGAGCGTGGCAGGTCGACTGGGACCTGGAGCGGGACCAACTGCCGCAAGACGTCGCCCTAGTTAACCCGATGCGTGAGCGAGGGAATCCACCTGAATCACTCGCTCGCTTACGCTTCGGGCTACATCCAAATTCCGAGCGGCTTTTTCCCATAAGTCTTGAAACCGAGGTGCAGCCATCCCCCCAGTCTCCCGACTCGCTGGGAGAGACGCCGCCATCCCCCCAACCTCCCTTTTCTCCCCTCGCCCCGCTTCGGGGAGAGGGGCCGGGGGAGAGGGGTCTTGCGGCCGAGAGCGAAATGGAACTGACGGCAACCGACATCGCCGGTTACCTGGACACCAGCGGCGACCAACCAACGGAGCGCTACGTCGTCCTCTGGTCGGAACCCGCCGCGGGCAGTGGCGATCGCCGACTGATTGCGGGTGCCAATGCACAGCTACTGGACGCGGCAAAACAGTCCTTCGCCCAAGCCGGCTTGAAATCACTGGACACTCTGCACGTGTTCGTGGCGGCCGATGGCAGCCGCAAGTACAGTGCGGTGTTCAGCGGAAGCGGCGCGGATTCCACCGTCATGCCTGCCTATGCGGGCTGGGAACGAGTCGATCAACCCCAGTGGGACGTGAGCCTGGCAGCGGACGGCACGCTACCCGACCCACTGGCGATCTACCGGCAGCAACTCACGCAAGTCGAACAGGCGCTCAAGGCCCAACCGGACGTGCCGCAACTCAAGCTGGTGCGGGCCGTTTGCTCGTTCAGGCTGGGAAACAACGAGGCGGCCTTGGCCGACCTGGATGACCTGGACGCCAAGGGAGTCACGACGGCCGACGTGCAGCAGTATCGAGCGTTCGTGCTCGCTCGGCTGGGCAAGTCGGAGGCGGCTCGTGAAGCATTGGAGACCTTCCAAAGCGCCACGGCAAATGAATCGCTACGCATGGTCGTGGGCGTGGTCGTAGCTGCCTGGCTGGGTGAAACGGAAGAAGCAAACCAGCAACTGGACACGATGGCCGCGAACACGCCGGCCGACGCCGGCCTGCTGTACGATGCGGCCTGCGCCAGCTCGCTGGCTTCGCTGCCGGGCGCGAGTCTGGACGCGGAGTCGGTCAAGGCGTTCGCCGAGCGGGCCCTGCAACTGCTGGGCGCGGCGGTGGAAGCGGGTTTCTCGGACGGCAGGCATATGCGGTCCGATCCCGACTTCGCTCCGCTGCACCAGGATGCTCGCTTCGCCGACCTGGTGCAACGCATCTCGCCCAGCAGCCGCTACGCGGGACTGTGGCGGCCGGATACGCAGGTGGAGTCGCGACTGTTGAGTGAGCTGTCCGCGGAAGACCATCTGGAGCAGAGTCGGACGCTTGTCGCCGAGGGCTTCCGGCCCGTGAGCGTGGCCCTGTTGCCGGGTGACTCGGGAGGATCGAACGTGGCGGCCTCGGTGTGGCATCGTCCGTTGATCCCGGATGTCGATAAGGAACAACTGGCGATCCGCCAGTCGCACGCGGCGGTGACGTTGTTGCGATTGGGCCAGGCGAACCTGGTGTGGCCGCTGCTACGGCACCAACCGGATCCGCGACCGCGCAGCTACATACTCAGCCGCCTGGCGTCGCTGGGGGCGGATGGCAATGCGCTTTGGGCACGGCTGAAAGACGAACCGGATGTTTCAGCGCGGCGGACGCTGATTCTGGCTTTGGGTGACCAGGCGAAACTCGATCTGCTGGACGACGCCGTTCGCGAACAGCTTGTGGCCAGACTGCTGGAAGTTTACCGGGAAGATCCCGACGCAGGTCTGCACGGGGCGGCGGAATGGACGTTGAAGCAACTGGGGCAGCAGGAGGAGTTGCGAAAGACCCGCCAGGGGTTGGCAACCGGCGCGGTCGTCGGCAATCGCCAATGGTACGTGACCAAGACTGGCGACCACGCCATGGTGGTGCTCGCGCCGCGGGAACCGTTCCTGATGGGTTCGCCGGTGGCGGAAACCGAGCGAGCCGTAAGTCCAACCATTCCGACAGAACTCCGTCATCGTCGAAGGATTGCTCGTCGGTTTGCAATCGGAATGCATGAAGTGGCGGTGGCTCAGTTTCGGGCGTTTCGAAACAACCACAAGTTCGACCGGCAGTATGCGCGCGAGGACGACGCGCCTGCCAACGTGGTGTCGTGGTATGACGCGGCCGGTTTCTGTAACTGGCTGAGCGAGCAGGAGGGACTCGGCCGGGAAGAGTGGTGTTACGATCCCGACCAGCCATTCCAGGACGGGATGCAGTTGTACCCGGATTACCTTTCGCGGAGAGGTTATCGCCTGCCGACGGAGGCGGAGTGGGAATACGCCTGCCGTGCCCAAGCGGTCACGGCACGGCACTACGGGGAGACGTCGACGTTGTTGGGGGACTATGCCTGGTACAGAGAAAACTCACTGGGTCGCTGGCTGCTGCCGGTGGGCAGCCTTCGTCCGAACGACTTCGGGTTGTTCGACATGCAGGGGAATATCCTTGAGTGGTGTCAAGATTTGCCTTTACTTTATCCGACGGACCGCGTCGAGGTGTTGGATGAGGAGCAGGCGAAACTCTATGCAAGCACCCGCTTGCAGGGGGTGCGCGACACCGATCGCCGCGTTTTGCGTGGCGGGTGCTCCACCGATGACGCACGCTTTGTGCGGGGGGCCTTCCGCCTCGTCTACTACCCGGTCAGCCGCTTCGTTCATCTCGGTTTCCGTGTGGCGAGGACCTTACCTCCTTAGCCCATTGAGCCCATTGACCTCTGGGGTCGATTTGGCAGGATCTACGTAGCATGGGCTTCCAGCCCGTGATTCTGGGCGTGACGGTGATTTTGAGATCTCTTCAGCGCCGCCGATGTTCCACCAGGCGTGTTGTGCTACGCCTGCGGCGAACAGACGGCATTTTCCCCATCCTGCCGAATCGACCCCTGCTGCCGAATCGACCCCAGAGGTCAATGGTATCAATGGTATCCCCGGCGGGCCCCTCCCCAGCCCTCCCCGGAAGCCGGGGAGGGGGCCGGAAGTGATTTGTGGGGTTTCCCAAGCCGGTTGGGAGAAAATCTGTCCGCATCCCGCATGCAGAGCAACAAGGAAGCGGCCGTTGACCACGACCTGGGAGCACCCCAGGTCGCACGCTCGAACCCGGCGCACGCTACTTTCGCGGAGCGAAAGGCGACTATGGTTTCGCCAGGCCGAAGGCGACACGTCAGCCGCGGCCCCGGTCGCGCTGCAGGCCGCTCTTGGCGTTCTTTTCGATGTACTCGATGATCTTCCCGGCCACGTCGACGCGCGTCGCCGCCTCGATGCCTTCCAGACCGGGCGACGAGTTGACTTCCATCACCACCGGGCCGTGGTTCGAGCGAAGGATGTCGACACCGGCCACGTTCAGGCCCATGGTCCGAGCGGCACGCACGGCCGTGGCCCGTTCCTCCGGGGTGATGCGGACCGCTTCGGCCGTCCCGCCGCGGTGCAGGTTCGAACGGAATTCGCCGGGCGGAGCCTGGCGCTTCATGGCGGCGATGATCCGCCCGCCGACCACCAGGCAGCGGATGTCCGCGCCGCCCGCTTCCTTGATGTATTCCTGCACCAGAATGTTCGCCTTCAGACCGCGGAACGCCTCGATCACCGCCTCGGCCGCCTTTTTCGTTTCGGCCAGGATCACGCCGATACCCTGCGTGCCCTCGATCAGCTTGATCACCACCGGCGCGCCGCCGGCCACTTCCAGCAGCCCGTCGATATCCTTGGTCGAGTGGGCAAAGCCGGTCACCGGCAGTCCGATGCCGTCGCGGGCCAAAAGCTGCAGGCTGCGCAGCTTGTCGCGCGAGCGGGTGATGGCCTGCGACTCGTTGGCCGGGAAGACGCCCATCATTTCGAACTGCCGGACGACGGCCGTGCCGTAGAACGTGTTCGTGGCGCCGATCCGCGGGATGACGGCATCCACGTGCAGCGGCTTGCCCTGGTAGATCACCTTGGGGCGATGCGACGTGATGTCCATGTAGCACCGCAGGTAGTCGACCACCTGCATCTCGTGGCCGCGCTGCTGGCCGGCTTCCTTCAGTCGCCGCGTGGAGTACAGCGTCGAATCGCGGGAGAGGATGGCGATCTTCATCGTAAGTCCATGGCTGGCCGGGGGCGGGTCTGGCTATTGCGTTTTGCGCCGCGGATAATCGCAGCCCAGGTAGGAATGTCCCGAATCGACCACGAACCGCCGGCGCAGGGCCTGCCGGCCCAGCAGCATGCGGAACCCCATCGTGTCGCGGTTGGCCAGCGTGATCTCGGTCGTCCAGCGCAGCCCCAGCAGTTCCACCGTGGTCAGGATCACGGGCCGCAGGGTCTGGTGGCCGCTGGAGCTGCGGACCTGGCGATACTCCAGCACCTTGGCCTCGGCCACGCGAGTCCGCCGGGTGCTGCGCTGTTCGGGGTGAATCTTGAAGCGGACCACTTGCACTCCGTCGCGCTCAAATACCTGGATGTCGAAGGCGTGCAGCGACGACGAACGAGCGCCCGTGTCCACTTTGGCCTTGATCCGGTCGAGGCCCAGCTCGGGCAGCGAGATCCACTCCCGCCAGCCGATGGTCAGCAGTTCGTGTTGGGGCTTGCGGGACTTCACCTGGCAGTTCCTGGGCCGATCCCGCCTGGCTGCGGCCACCGGGTCGGGCTGGCGCCACCGGGACCGCCACAGCTTAGCAACTGGGACCAGACTGCAACAGGACTCGGGCGCCCAGGCCTTCTTTTACCCAGCTTTCCAAATTGACCCCAGAGGTCGTTTCGCGCTAGACTGCAGCGTTGGGCCCCCTGGCACGGCTGGTCGCGCTCCAGGGGCGATGGCACTGGACCGGCAACCTCTCTCACACCGATCTGGAACGAACGGATGAACGCACCGTATTCCCGGCGAACGTTTCTGGGACAAGCCGCGGGACTGGCCGCGGCCGGAACTCTGCTGCCGGCCGCCGCTCTGCGACCGGCCGGTTCCGCGCGGGCCGACGACCCGGCCACCGGCGCGGACGACGTGCTGCCGGTGATCGATACGCACCAGCACCTTTGGGACCTGGACCGGTTCCGCCTGCCCTGGCTGGAGAGCCAGCCGAAACTGCGGCGGAATTTCCTCACGGCCGACTACCTGCAGGCCACCCGCGGCTTGAACGTGGTCCGAGCCGTGTACATGGAAGTGGATGTCGATCCAGCTCAGCAGCGGGCCGAGGCGGAGTACGTGATCGAACTGAGCCGCAGCGCGGAGCATCCCACGGTGGCCGCCGTGATTTCGGGCCGCCCGGCCAGCGAACAGTTCGCCGACTACATCGGCGCGTACCGGGACAGCCCGTACATTAAAGGAGTGCGGCAGGTGCTGCATGCGCCGTCGGCCCGGCCCGGATTGTGCCTGGACAAGACGTTCGTGCGGCACGTGCGGTTGCTGGGCGAGCTGGGCATGCGGTTCGACCTGTGCATGCGGCCTGGGGAACTGGGCGACGCCGTGCGGTTGGCCGACCAGTGCCCGGACACGCGACTGGTGCTGGATCACTGCGGCAACGCCGATCCAAAATGGTTCACCGGCGGCGAGTCGTCGGCGGAGACGACCCGCAGCCGGGAACAATGGCGGCGGCAGATCGGCGAGCTGGCTGAGCGGAAGCACGTGGTCTGCAAAATTTCGGGGATCGTGGTCCGCGCGGAGCCGGGCCGCTGGAAGGCCGACGACCTGGCGCCGGTGGTCAATCACTGCCTGGACCAGTTCGGTCCGGATCGCGTGATGTTCGGCGGCGACTGGCCGGTTTGCACGCTGGCGGCGAGCTTCGCCGAGTGGATCGGGGCGCTGCGGCAGATCGTCGCCGAGCGGCCCCGCGATCAGCAGCGAAAATTGTTTCACGACAACGCACAGCGATTCTACGAGCTGGCCTGAGGGGGAGCCGGCCGTTGCAAACGCGGCGGCTGTCTTTCAGAATGTGGCAGGATGAAGTGGCTTTCGGATTGCCGCGGAGTGGGCGCCGTCCGACGCGGCCCCGCATGTTGAAATCCCAGACCTTGGCATCAGGAGTAGCACGCTCGTGGCGAACCCGGCCTTGCAGGAGATTGTTTGCTGCATGGGGCAGCCGGTCGAAGGCAATCCCACGCAGTTCATGATGGAACGGGCATTCGCCGCCGCGGGGTTGGACTGGCGATACCTGACGCTGGAAGTGCCGCCCGCACTGCTGGGCGACGCCGTGCGGGGCCTGCGGGCGATGGGTTTTCGGGGAGGCAACTTCACGATCCCGCACAAGGTGGCCGTGATCGAGTATCTGGATGAGCTGAGCGAAGCGGCGCGGCTGATGGGAGCGGTCAATTGCGTGCATCGCGTCGGCGAGCGGCTGATTGGCGAGAACACCGACGGCAAGGGGTTCGTGGATTCCCTGCGAGTCAAAACCGAGCCGCAGGGCAAGCGCGTGGTGCTGCTGGGCGCCGGCGGCGCGGCGCGCGCCATCGCCGTGGAATTGGGCCTGGCGGGAGTGGCCGAGTTGACGGTCGTCAACCGGTCCGCCGAACGGGGCCAGGAGCTGGCGAACCTGCTCGCCGGCCAGGTACGAATTGCCGGCCGATACGTGCCCTGGGAAGGCGACTTCGTGGTGCCCGAGGATACCGACATCCTGATCCAGGCCACTTCGATTGGACTGGGAGATGCGGCCGCGCGGGTGCCAGTGGATGTGGCGTCCCTGCGCGAGGGGCTGGTGGTGGCCGACGTGATTTTCAACCCGGCCGAGACGCGGTTGCTGCGCGAGGCGGCCCAGCGGGGCTGTGTGACCCTGGACGGACTGGGCATGCTGGTCAACCAGGCCGTGATCGGTTTCCGCATCTGGACCGGCGTGGACCCCGATCCGCTGGTGATGCGCGAAGCGCTGGAGGAGTATCTCGAAGTCTGACGGGTGGATAACCCATAGTCGCCTTTCGCTCCGCGAAAGTAGCGGATCCCGGATAGTCGCCTTTCGCTCCGCGAAAGTAGCGGACGGTACGATTCACCTTCCCCAACCAGGCCGCCCGCAGGAGCACCGCCATGTCCGAACCAAGCGCCCAGCGTCCGTTGCTCGCGCGGCTTGCCAGGCACCTGATCTCGCCGCTGCTGCTGATCGCCGTCGGCACGCCGCTGGCCCTGTGGGGCATGGCCGAACTGACCGAAAGCCGGCTCTGGCGGCGTTCACCCGGCGGTTCCCGTGGCGGCGACGGCGGGCCGCTGACCGCCGAGGACTTCATGCCGATGGAGGCCGTGCCGCGGATGCCGGTGGTGGCGGGCTTCGAAACGCTTTCGGCCGAGGAAGCGGACCGCCGGATCCGGGGCGACGAACTGGTGCTGGCGGTCGAAGTCAACGGCCAGGCCCGCGCCTGGCCGCTGAACGTGATGACCGGTCCCGAACGTGAGGTGTTCAACGACGAACTGGGAGGCCGCTCGATCGCGGCCACCTGGTGACACATCTGCCACAATGGCATCGTGTATGCCAGAAACGTCGATCAGCAGACGCTGACGCTGGCTGTCTCCGGGATGCTCTGGGAAGGCAGCCTGGTGATGGTCGACCAGGAGACCGGCAGTTTGTGGAGCCATTTGCTGGGCGAGGCGGTCGAGGGCCCCTTGAAAGGTAAGCCGCTGGAGATCATCCCTTCGGTGATGACCGACTGGCAGAGCTGGAAGGCCCGGTATCCGGACAGCACGCTGGTATTCATGCCGGCCGCGACCGACATGTATTCCGGCGAGTTCTACAGCATTGGCGACGGGCTGGTCCTGGGACTGAAGATCGACAAGCAAACCCGCGCTTATCCGATCGCGGGCGTCGCCCAGGCCGCTCCGGTGCACGACACGCTCGGCGACGTGCGGCTGGTGGTGTTGTTTCACGAGCCGTCGAAGACGATGCGGGCCTTCCGCCGCGAGCTGGCGGGCCAGGTGCTGGATTTCGAAGCTCGCGAGGATGGCGTGTACGATCTGCCGACCGGTTCGCGGTGGGATCCGCTGTCGGGCGAGGCCGTTGCCGGCAAGTTGCAAGGTGAGCGGCTGGAATCCTTGCCGGGCGTCGTGTCGGACGGAGCGGCATGGTCGACTTATTATGGTGGCCCGATGTGGCAACCGGAGTCTTGGAAGGGCACGCCCGACGAGCCTTCACCGGGCACGCTCCAACCGCCACCCGATCCACCGGCCCCCGCGCGGTGAACACAGCGCGGTGAACACAGCCTGGCACTCGCCGGGCGAAATTTTCTGGAAAGCGCGGCCCCGACGCTGCGGCGGACACCGATCCCGGTTGACGCCCCCGGCCGCCCAGACACAGACTGCGGGTAGGGCTCGCGGTTGCGATCTTCCGCCTTGGCGCTGGCGCTGGCGCGCTGCGCCCGCCGTGGTGACTGCATGACTTGCTGGTGGCCCAGCCGCGATTGGCGCGACGGGTAGCTGGCGGAGCCAGGAGGGCAAGTTGATTGGAGACGTCATGGCAATGGCCGGGCGGTGGCGAGCGGGTGGCGGTTATCAGTTCGCGCTGTGGCCGGCCTGGACCGCAACTGGTGCCTTGGCTGATCGCCTTGCGTCTGGCGGTGGGCACCGCGGCGCTGGGCGGGAACCGGCTGATCACTGCCACCGGCACGACCACGCACCGGTGGGTCGTGCGTGCGAGTTGCCTGTGGAGCGTGCCGCGAGTGGAACTGGTGCTGCCGGCAGGCGGTCGGCGGGTGATGGCGGACTGGCCGGCTGGGCTGCATGGTTGGCGGGCCAGCGTTGCAGGACCGCTGGTCGAGTGCTGGCTGCCCGGTGGTGATTCTTCCATTTCCTGCAAGACTTCGGACTCCCGTATTCCTCTCCGAGACGCCTTGCTGGTAACGCTGGCCGATCGGTTGGTGGTCTTGCGGCTCAAGCCGTGGGGCAACATCTGGTCGCTGGTGATGGCTCGCTTGCGCGATCGGGTCTGGCCGCCGAGTACGTTGACGCTGGCCGTGGGGCCAGGCCTGATTTCGGACTCCGTGGCGGGTCCGTTATTGGAGCTGGGTGCCAGTGCGTGGGAAGTCCCTTGCCAACCGCCCTTGGGTTCCGCGCGGCCGGCGTTTGAATCGGCGAGGACGGGAAGCTCGCCACCGGTGAGCGTGCCGGCGGACGAGGGCCGGTGGCTGACACATTGCACGCGAGCGGCGCAGGGGGCGTGGCCGGGGCAGAGCGAGGACGATTATCTGGACGATTGGTTGCTGCGGCCCGCCGCGGCGGACTATTCGGCCGAAGCCGCTCTGCGGCGGATTGTCACTCAGCGGCGCCTGGCGGCCAGTTCCAGCGGCATTCGAGGCGGTTACCGGGTGGTCAGTTTTACCGAAGTGCCGCCGGCCGGGTTGGTGGAGCTGCGGACGTACCGGCGGCATCGAACGCGGTACGACTTCGAACCGTATGGGCTGGCCATTTGCCGCGAGTGGCTGGAGCGGCGAGGCGTTCGCCCGGCGCGCTACGGCGACCAGCGGCTGTGGGCGGAGCTGGCAGAGGACGAGCGTCCGTTTTTTCAGTGTCGCGCGACGCGGGGGGGCTCGACGCAGCGTGCGGTCGATTGGACACGGGAGCGGGAGTGGCGGCACGTGGGCGATTTGAGTCTGGCTGATCTGCCGGCCGACGCGGCGATCCTGTTGCTGCCCGACGAGCAGGCCGCGTGCCGTCTGGCGGGCTGCAGTCCATGGCCGACGGCCATTCTGGCGAGTTCCGCGGTCGCGTCCACCGTCTGACGTGAAAACGTGTCGCCGCGCTCGCGTGCCTGGCTCACTTTGGCGTTATGACAGCGGCCATGGAGATCCTGACTACCGCATGTGCACCCAGGGCGCCAACATTGCGGAGGCGAAAACAAGAATGAACACGAACGCCGGAACCACCAAGGCCCGCCAGATTAAGGATCCTGGCATCCGTGGGGATCCTGGCATCCGTGGGATTCGTGAACTCGCGGTCAGCAAGCTGATGGTGGAAATCAACGAAACCGACCACGCCAGCACTTCCAGGTTGTTATTCACAACCGGGTTGGAAAGCGTGACGGTGCCCCAGACCAGTCCGAGCACGGCCACCAGGATTTGAAACGCTCGTTTCAACGACACGCCTCGATTTGTCGGTTCGGACGCGGCGAGCATGCCGGGCAAACTCGAGCTGTCTCCGAGTTGGCTCCTTGACGGTCTCCATCAATTCGCATATCGTAGATGAACGATTTTATGAACGGCCTCCGGGCACGAACCGGCAGCTTCGTTCCGTCGTGGCTCGCCTCGGCACCACCGTTCGCGGTTCATTTATGGCGGACAAAAAAACACACGACAAGGCCGCGATCACCTTCTTTGAAAGGAATCTCACCTACTGGGTAGCGCTCTGCATGGTGGTCGGGACGCTGATCGGCAAGTTTCTGCCAGCGATCCCGGAGTTTCTCAGTCGGTTCGAGTACGCCCAGGTATCGATTCCGATCGCCGTCCTGATCTGGTTGATGATCTTCCCGATGATGATGAAGGTGGACTTTGCCAGTATCAGAAACGTGGGGGAAAACCCCAAGGGGCTGTTTGTGACCTGGGTGATCAACTGGTTGATCAAGCCGTTCACGATGTTTGGAATCGCGGCCTTCTTCTTTTTTGTCGTCTTCCAATCCCTGATGCCCCGTGAACTCGCCCAGGACTATCTGGCGGGCGCCGTGCTGCTGGGGGCCGCACCCTGCACCGCGATGGTATTCGTGTGGAGCCATCTGACGCGTGGAAGCGCGGCCTACACTGTGGTTCAGGTCGCCACGAACGATTTGATCATCCTGGTGGCCTTTACGCCGATCGTAACGCTGTTGTTGGGCGTTGGGGGCATCCATATTCCCTGGGCGACATTGCTGCTTTCGGTGTTCCTGTTTGTCGTGGTCCCGCTGGCCAGTGGAATTGCCACGCGAGCGACGGTCATTCGGCGACGCGGGATCGACTATTTCAACCGCATATTCCTGGCCCGCTTCCACCATGCGACCATTGTCGGCTTGCTGCTGACGCTGGTGCTGATTTTCTCCTTTCAGGGGCGCGTGATCCTCGCCAACCCGCTGCACATTCTCCTGATTGCCATCCCGTTGATCACCCAGACCGTGTTGATTTTCTTCCTCGCCTACCTGCTCTGCCAGAGGACTCGCTGCCCCCACGATGTGGCCGCGCCGGCGGCCATGATTGGCGCGTCGAACTTTTTTGAGTTGTCGGTCGCGGTGGCCATCACCTTGTTCGGCGCGTCTTCGCCCGTGGTGCTGGCGACCGTGGTCGGAGTCCTGGTGGAAGTGCCCGTGATGCTGGCGTTAGTGTTCGTCGCCAACCGAACCAGCCATTGGTTCCCTCCGGGGGGCGAGATCTCCTCAAGTCTGTCCCGATGAGCGAGCAGGTGGATGTGCCATGTGCGAATGCACAAAACGCCGGGCGGTCAAAGTTCCTCGACGCGGGCCTTCAGTCGGGCTAACGCCTCCTGGTTGACGCAGTAGCAGACCTTGGGTCCCTCCACTTCCCCCTGAATCAAACCGGCCTCTTTCAGGACCTTGAGGTGCTGCGACACGGTCGATTGCGCCAGCGTCAGTTGATCGACTATCTCGCCGCACACGCACGCCGAACGAGCCAGCAAGACGCGCAGGATGCGAACTCGCGCCGGATGTGCGACCGCCCAGGCCAACCGCGCCAATTCCGCGTCGGCCCGGTCACTCTTGCGCACCGGCCGCGATCGCTGGTCGGCTGCTGTCAAACATTTCCTGGTCTTCACGGCGTCTACCCCTGGAGGATTCGGAATTCATCGACGATTTACGATACCACGATCCACCGCCCGACTGTCAATGGCCATTTGTGGCGTCCGTGCCGCTGGGTTGCTGACGGCCCGCGGGGAGAGTCCCCTGGTCGCCCGCGGCACCCGCGCGACTCCCGCCGGCATGCGAGTTTTTTCATCCCGGGACCAAACGTGTCACGCCCATCTCGATGTCTGTTGATGGGAAGTCCTCCCCGTCCGCGTGTTGGCTGGCCGTGCGGGAGCGGCTGGCGGCGCCGGGCGGGGAGGCATTTTTGGGCTGACGAATCGCTGGTGCGGAGTCGGGGGGGGCTGGTTTGCGGCTCGCGGACTGCCGAACGCGCTGCGTGCCTCATTCGATGTAAAGTTGCCGGCGAATGAGGCGTCGAAAGCGTGGAACCTCGATCCGCTGTCCCGCCGCGCGGCTTCGTCCCAGGTTCACGGCGCGCGCCTTGCCGGCATTCACCAGCGCGACCTCCACCAGGTACTCGCCGGGCCGGGGGAATTCGATGCACCCGGTGTACACGCCCCTGCGTCGCGGGTCTTTCTGCCGCAGGATCGTGGAGCGAACGTTGATCCAGGTGCCGGTTGCAGCGTAGTCGGGAGGAACGACGCTCACGCGGGGCGGCACCAGCCCGGCCAGCGGAAGGTCGTACGACGCCGTCGCCGTGAAATCGGCCCGCCGCCCGCAAACTTGCACGCTCAGCGCGACTTGCAGCCGGCGATTCTCGCCAAACACAAACACCTTCAAGGGCAGCTCGCCGCCCGATCGGCGACGGTAGGCCTCCAACGTCCAGGGACCTTCGTCAGGTTCCAGGACGGAAACGAAGGCGGTCGGCGAATCGTCGTGGTTCACAATCGCCACCCGCCGCTGTGCTGCCCGGACCGTGCGTCCGGCTGGATTCTTGAGCACCAGCCGGACGTGAGCGTCTTCCGGATGCGTCACTACAAACGTCGCTCGCCGAGCCCCCCGCTCAATCCAACTGCGGTGCGTGAAGCCGCTGGGTGTCACGACGCACGCTTCCTTCGGCCGCTCCAACAGCAGGTCCGAATCGGGCGGCTGCTGCACCGGAGTCAGAGCGACTTCGGCGGGCCGGGCGGCCGCTGGCACGGACCTCGGTGGCGCCGCGCCGGGCGGCAACGCCAGGGCCGCCATGTCCACGATGGTCCCGCCGTCGCGGATTTCGCCCGAGAGCTGGACGAGGTGGTTGAGGACCTGCATTTCGGGCAGCCGGGCTTCGCCGACTTGAAGGTGCGTCCCGTGGGTTCGCGCCGCCAGCTCGCGCATGCCGGCAGTCTCACGCGCTTCGGGCAGGCTCAGCGTATGCACCCGAATGCCCTGGTCGCGGAGCTGGTCGACCAGTTCATTGGCCGGTGTGTCGGCTTGTTGAGGAGCCGACACCAGCAGGCAGCACTGCGTGGCGACCCGGCCACCGGCCCGGCGCATCTGTTCCCAGCCCGCGGCGGCCGCCGCAGTGGCCGAGACCGCGCCGCGGTCCGGTCCGCGTTCCAAAATCAAGTTCGTCCGCTCGCGCAACGACGCTTCAATTTCATGGCCCAAGGGAAGAATCGCCGTTGGCCTTCGGCCCAGGATTACGATCCCCAACTGCTCGCCCGTCACGGCCATATAGTCGAGCCAGTACCGGGCAGCGTGCCTCATCGCGCGTCGCGACATCGCGCCGACTGGCGGGGAAGTATTCAGCAGGAGCGCGAACCGCGACTCATCGGGTATCAGGCACCATTCCAGCGGCTCTGGCGGTCCAGGCATCGGACCTGCGGGAGTATTGGGGGGGATCGTCACCAAGGGGTGAAGTTTCTGGATGGTTTCCCAGCACGCCTCATCGTTGTTTATGTGTTGCTCGGTTGCGGGACCATAGATTCGGTGCGTCGCGGCGTCGCAGAACTGATGCACTTTCCCCAGGACGATGTTCCCCTCCTCGTCGATGCGGTCGCCGTGCTGCCTGCCATGTTCCATGATGCAGACACCCTGGTCGGGGTCACCCGAGCATTGCGCGGGAACCGGCTCGTATTCATCATACAGTCCCAAGGCATAGTGGCCGAATTCGTGGATGATCGTGTAGGGGTGCCACGGCACGTGAGCCAGCAAGTTCATGCGGCCGCCCACGATTCCGAGACCGGGGATCAGGTTCGTATTGGCGGATCCAATCAGTCTTGAGCCGTAGGCATCCGCCTTGTCGCCGCCAGCCCGGTTGTTGTAAACATCCACCCGGCCAAATCGCATCTGACCGTTGGTGGCCTTGTGGAGCAGCACGGATGCCTGGCGGAACGACTTTTCCCAGGCCTGGAGGTCGGCCTCTGTCGCCTCGAAGCGGAGCGACACGAACAGGCGAAACGTGTTATCGGCCGGAGCAAAGTAACCGTCGCCCATGAGGAAGTCTCCGGGGAACGAGTTCAGGTCCTGCCCAGCGACCGGCCAGGCAGCTCGTGAGCTACTGTCGGTGCTGTTCCTTGACCCAGGTCACGTAACGCCGCCAGGCCTCGATTTGAGCGGCGGAGCATTGAAAGTCGTCCGGGTACCTGGCAGCGAGGGCCGCAAACTCCCGCTCCTGCTCGCCGGCATCCAGCGGAACAAGCTGCATCCGTTGATCCACGCCGCGGGCGGCCAGCAGCCTGGCCAAACGGCGCAGATCCTCCAGGGGCCGTTGGTCTCGATCCAAGGGCCAGACACGTGCTGTACCGTCGTCGGACACGGTCATGACGCGCTCGCCGCGCGGATCGAAGTGGGCGCTGCCGACGTGGGCGTCGTGAGCCAGCGGCGGGCCAATTGGCACCCCCGTTTGCCCGTCCCACAAGTAGGCAGCGCCGGCTCCACCCGCCGGCTTGCCACCCGCGGTCACGAAAATCCGCCCCTCCGGATGAAACTCGCCCCACGAGAGCCGCAGTCCGGGGTGCGGGCACGTCCAGACTCGCGGATACGGCTGCGCGTCCCGCCACACACAGGCGTCTCCGTTGAAGGTCGTCGTCAGAATATGCGGGCCCACCCGGTGAAAGGCGATGCTCGATACCTCGCTGGCATGGGCCAGCGACGCCACGCGCTCGCCAGTCACGAAATTCCAGATCACGGCCGTTCTGTCCCGGCTGGCGGTTCCCAGCAAGTGTTTCCGCCAGGAGAATCGGCAACGCGCGACAAGCCCCGAGTGTTTCAGCAGCGGGCCGGGCTGCTCGTTCAACTCCACTGGCCAAACGCGCGCCGTGCCCGTCATGTCGCAGGCCGCCAGCCACTGGCCGTCGGCACTGAAGTCGATCCAGCGGATTCCGTCCGCCAGGTTCATGGTCCGCATCAAGACCGGCCGCCGGGGAATATCGGCACGGTACAGCCGCAACGTACCGTTCCTGGTACCGGTCGCCAGCACATCATGCAGGGGGCTGAACGCCAGGCGCCAGATTTCGTTGGCATGGGACAGCTCGGGCCCCAGCGGCTCGCCCGTGACGCCATCCCATAGCCGCAACTGATCTCCGCCGATCGTGGCCAGCACCTGCCCGTCGTGGCGAAACTCGCAACTCAAGACATCATTCGAGTGCCGCAACGGTTCGCCGATCAACGTGCCCGTGCTGGCATCCCAGAGGCGGCCACTGTCGTCGCGGCTGGCGGTCGCGATCCGTTGCGAGTCGGGTGCGAAGCGGGCCGCCGTGACGGCTTCCGGATGCGCGAGCACCGGACCGGGTAGGGCGAGTCCCGCCAGGTCCCAGACGCGGACGGTCCCGTCACGGGAGCCCACCAGCAGTTGCCGGCCTTGGGGCGCGAATCGCAGGGCCGTTGGCCTGCCACCGGCCGCCAGCCTGGTGCAGACTTCGCGCGATGATTCCAGCCACCAGATCCACACCTGGCCATCGACGCCGGCCGTCGCCAGGAAGGTTTCCTCCGAGTCGATCGCCCAGTCGGTGAGTGCCGAGCCATGATCGATCGGGTCACCCACGGTCCGGCCGCTCGTGACGTCCCACCGGCGCACGACTCCGCTTGCCGTGACCGTCAGCAAGTGCTGCTCATCCCGCAGGAAACGCACCCCTCCGACCGCCGCCGCGTGAGCCAGCGGCGCACTCAGCGGCTTTCCCGTGGCGGCGTCCCACACGACCGCCGTCGTATCGCGGCTGGCGGATGCGAACCGGTCGCCCGCGGCGTTGAAGACCAACTGCTGCACGTGGTCGTCGTGCGACATCGATTCGGCCAGCAACTCGCCGGTTTCCGCATCCCAGATCCGCAGCTCGCCCCGAGGCGAGCCTGTCAGACGGGACGAAGTCACCAGCCGGCGTGAATCGGGAGCGAACTGAATCTGCCACACTCGACGAGGCCCATGGTCCAGGTCCGCCGTCTGTGCCCCGTCCGCCAGCCTCCAGACCCTGGCGTGGCCGTCCCAGCCCGCCGTGGCGACCCATTTGCCGTCGGCACTGGTGGTGGCCTGAGCGATGTCTTGCGGGTGCGACAGAGTGAACAACCGCTCGCCGGTTTCCGCGTTCCAGATAGTCGCGTCGCGCCCCCAAGGGAGCGTGATGATCCGGGATCCGTCGGCCGAGTAGAACGCCTCGCGGATCGGCGGGTCGTGGCGCAGTTCGGCCAACCATGGGCCCCCGCTGACCGCGTCGCGGACCAGCAGGCCACCGTCGGCGGAGACTGCCAGGAAGCGGTCGCCGCTCGGTGCGAACTCCACGTCAATTACCGCCTCGCTCGCGGCCCGCAGCAAGGTCAACCGCGGTACCTGCCGCCAATGCATGGTGAACCGCAGGCGGTGGATCTGGCTGTCGGTGGTCAGCGAGCGCCGGTCGGTGGCGGTGGCTGGCACCTCCGGCGCTTCATCAACCATCGCCTCGGTCAGCCAGACCAACGCTTGCGGCAGGTTGCCGGCCTGCAACTGCTCGACGCTGTTCCGCATCCGCAGTTGAACCAGGGCCCGCCGGCGTTGCTCCGCGCTCTCTTCGGCCTTGCCGC
This sequence comes from Pirellulaceae bacterium, assembly GCA_024102795.1. Lineage (GTDB taxonomy): Bacteria > Planctomycetota > Planctomycetia > Pirellulales > Pirellulaceae > JAGFJK01. The sequence continues at coordinate 6,054 of JAGFJK010000062.1, read as the reverse complement.
GTTCGGCCGAGGCGACGGAACGGAGATAACGCTCGCGCGCCAACCCGATCGAGAGGCCCGCCAGCAAGAGCAGCAGCAGCGCGGCGACCGCGGCCGAGAGCGAAGCCACGAGCGGGCGGCGGCGAGCCCACCGTAGCAGGCGTTCCAGGGGGCTGATCGGCCGGGCGCGGATCGGTTCGTTGAGCAGCCAGCGGCGAAGATCGTCGGCAAACTCCTGAGCTGTTTGAAATCTGCGCTTCGGCTCCTTCGCCATCGCCTTGAGAACAATCGTTTCCAGATCGCGCGGAACCAGGTCGTTGATCTGCCGCGGCGAGCGCGGTTCGTCATGTTGCACCTGATGCAGCAGCATGCGTTCGGAGCCGCGGAACGGCAGTTGCCCGCAGAGCATGCGGTACAAGACGACGCCCAGGCTGTAAATGTCGCTCCGCGCGTCAACCTCATGGTCGTTGCCCGCGAACTGTTCCGGCGACATGTAGGACGGAGTGCCCACGATCTCGCCGTCCAGCGTCATGGTGACTTCGGCCGCCTGCCGCCTGGCAAGTCCGAAATCGGTGAGAAACGGACGGCGGCCGCTGTCCAGCAGCACGTTGCTTGGCTTGACGTCCCGATGGATGATTCCTTGCCGGTGTGCCGCGTCCAGGGCTTCGCCGATTTGCACAACCAGGGTGGCGGTCTCGCGGAAGCTGAGCCGCTCCGCGGAAATCAAGTCCAGCAGCGTAATCCCCTCCACCAGTTCGGAAACGATAAACGGGGTGTCGTTGTGAGTGCCCACGTCCAGCACGCGCACGATCTGCGGGTGTTGCAAACGGGCGGCGTGGCGGGCCTCGCGAAGAAACCGCCGCTGGTCCTCCTCGGTGGGGAAGTACCCGGCGCGCGGAATCTTGATGGCCACCTGGCGATTCAACTGAGGATCGAAGGCCTTGTAGACCACGCCGAACGTGCCGTGCCCCAGCTTGGCTTGAACCTCGAACCGGCCAAGTCGTCGGGGACGGCCCGGATCCGGCAGACCATACGTGGATTCGGGATCCAGGTTGAAGGAACTGCCGCAGGACTCGCACGTGATCTCGACCGGCCCCGAGAGCACTAACTGAATTGGCACGCCGCAGTGCGGGCAACGCAGCCGAGCGGATCGCTGGCGGGGTCGGAACTCGTCGTCCGCCGATTCCTCCGACACGGGTGCTTCGGCCGTCGCATCTTCCTGGCGGCTGTCCGCCTGCGACGTCGCCGCCTCGAACACCGCGCGGACAAACGTCAGTCGTTGTTCGAGTGTCGGGGCCAGCTCGGGATGGCCGCCAACCAAGGCTTCCAAATCGGGTAGCCCGCCCGCTTGCAGGTCGGCGAGGAACTGTTCGGTCAGTTCCTCGATCCGCCGCTCCCGTTCCATCGAATCCGATTCGCCCGCTTGTTCTTCCGGCATCGCTCGAAGCCACCAGCGAAAGTCAGAACCTGGCCGCTTACCAATCCACGAGCCGGCTCAGTCCACCGGCGGCTCCTCGTCCACGCACGTGACGAACACTCCCACCTCTTCGCCACAGAACGGTACCTTGCCAGGCGGACAGTCTTCCTCCACGCCACACGGCGCCGCGCAGGCGGACATCGGCGGCGGTTCGGGGAAGATGGGGTCCTCATCGAGCTGGCCAGCGACCTTGGGTTGCAGTGGATCGCCCGCGGCCGCCGCATACGGCCACTGCTGAGCGGCAAAGGTGAAGCCGCCACTTGAATCGCTCTGGTAGTTCACATGGACCTGGTGGCCGGGCAGCACTTTGACAACCGTCCAGTCCGCGCCGGCCAGTTCGCCCAGGTTCAGGTTCTCGATCGTCACCAGGCGGAACTTGCAGCAGTGCGGACTCGTCACTCGAAACAAGGCGAACGCGACCCGGTTATAAGGGCCCAGGGTACGGCAATGAGCTGTCATGGTGAGGGCTCCTGTGAGAAGGCAGTCATTCAAGTCAAAAAGGTACGCAATTCGTCGATCGTCCGATGGAACCGGCGGCGAACCTGGTCGTACGGGCAGTCGAGTCGAAGGGCAATCTCGCGCAGCGTCAGGCCTTCGACGAAACTGAGTTCGATGATCCGGGCGTTTATCGGTTCGGCGATCCGAGCCATGGCCAACCTGATTCGCCGCTCCTCCTCGGCCTTGGCTGCACGGCCGCTGGGCGTCGAGTCGTCAATGCCGCCGATGGAGTCCATGCCCGCCGACCCCAGCCCGGAAAGGTCCAGTCGCCGCCCGTCGGCCGATCGCTTGCGGCGCCGCCTGGCGGTGACCAGATTCAGAGCCACCGACCTGGCCGTGGTGCGCAACCAACTTCGGAACAACCGCAGGCAAACCGCATCCTCGGCATCTCCCCGGAATTGCGGCAGGACGCACAACACGCGCAACCAGACCTCCTGCTGCAAGTCCGTGACGCTCAACTCCGGATGCCTTTCGCTCCAGAACGCCTGGCACGCGTGGCCCACCAGGACTCCGAATTGCTGCGTCAAATGAGCAAGCGCATCGCGGTCGCCGCGCTGTGCACGTTCCACCGTCGCCGAGAATCCCGCCGGTTCGACCATGACCATTACCCTCTTGGACAGCGCGGGCGGGCCGGATCGGCAAACAATCTGGAAAATTGTGGATGAAGAGTAGAAAAAAGCAGATGGGTGTCCAGCGGCGGACGAGCCGCCTTCAAACCAGCAGGTCGCGCAGCACGCGGGCCTGGCTGACGCCGGTCAGGCGGAAGTCGAGACCCTGGAAACGTACGCTCAGCCGGTGATGGTCCAGACCCAACTGGTGCAGCAGCGTGGCGTGCAGGTCGTGCACGTGCACCGGATGCTCGACCGCTCCGAAGCCGAACTCGTCGGTCTGGCCGTAGACCAGTCCCGGCTTGAAGCCGCCGCCGGCCAGCCACATCGTGAAGGCGTCGATGTGATGGTTGCGGCCCGTGTACTGCCGCACCTCGCCCATCGGCGTGCGGCCAAACTCGCCGCCCCAGATCACGATCGTCTGGTCCAGCAGGCCGCGTTGCTTCAGGTCGCGCACCAGCGCCATGCTCGGCTGGTCGATGTCGCGGCACTTCTCCGGCAAGTGCTTCTCCAGCGTCTCGGTCGGACCGCCGTGATGGTCCCAGTTGGTATCGTACAGTTGAATGAAACGCACGCCCCGTTCCACCAGGCGGCGGGCCAGCAGGCAGTTGCGGGCAAAGGTGGCTTCCTTGACGTCGCGGATGCCGTACAGGTCGAGCGTCGCCTGGCTCTCGCCGCCAATATCCATCAGCTCCGGCGCGCTGGTCTGCATGCGGTAGGCCATCTCGTAGGCGCTGATCCGCGTGGCGATCTCCTGGTCGCCCGTTTCCACCAGCCGTTTCAGATTCAGTTGGCGGACCGTGTCGACCAGTTGCCGCTGCTGCTCGCCGCTCACCTCGGCCGGCGCGGACAGGTTCAGGATCGGGTCGCCCTGGCTGCGCAGCGGCACGCCCTGGTAGGTGCTGGGCAGGATGCCGCTGCCCCACAGCACCGAGCCGCCGCGCGGCCCGCGCGGACCGCTCTGCAGCACCACGAAGCCCGGCAGGTCGCGGCACTCGCTGCCCAGGCCATACGTGACCCACGAACCCATGCTGGGGCGGCCGAACTGCCCGCTGCCGGTATTCATGAAGAACTTGGCCGGCGCGTGGTTGAACAGGTCCGTCTGCACGGTCGTCACGATGCTCAACTCGTCCACCATCCCCGCCGTCCAGGGCAGCAGGTCGCTGACCCAGGCCCCGCTCTGGCCATGCTGCTGGAACTTGCGGCGGCTGGCCAGCAGCGTCTGGCGATGACTGCTGTCCATGAAGGCGAACCGCTTGCCGGCCACGAAGCTGTCCGGAATCGGTTGCCCGTCCAGCTCGGCCAGCCGCGGCTTGTGGTGCAGCAGGTCCAGTTGCGATGGTCCGCCGGCCATGAACAGGAAGATGACGCTCTGGGCCCGAGCGGGAAAGTGCGAGGGCTTGGGCCGCAGCGGATTGCGCACCTGGGGCTCGGGCGCCGCCCCGTGGGCGTCGTCCGCCAGCAGCGAAGCCAGCGCCATGCCGCCCAGCCCCAGCGAGCAGCGGCTGAAGAAGTGCCGCCGGGTCAAATCGCGCAAGCCGGTGTCCTCAAGCATCCTGGTCACTCCCTGGTGATCGTTTCATCAAGGTTCAGCAGCACGCGGGCCGCGGTCAACGAATCCAGCCGTTCAAGCGCCGCGCGCTCCTCGGCGTCCGGCACGCGCCCCGTGCAACGGAGGAAAGCGGCCTGCAGGCCGTCCCGCTGGATGATCTGGTCCAACGCGCCCGCGAACTCGAAGAACGCCGCGTCGTTCATCAAGGTCAGCGATTGCAGGGGCGTGTTGCTGCGGTTGCGGCGCGTGCAGGCGCTGTAGCCGTCCGGAGCGTCGAACACGTTCAAGGCAGGTGGCGGCGTGGCCCGGTAGATGAACGTGTACAGGCCCCGGCGATAGCGGTCCTCGCCCTGGCTGACGGTCCATGCCCGCCGGACCTGCCCCAGGCTCATCACGCCCTCCGGGATCGGCGGAAACACGGGCGGACCGCCCAGCTTGCGAGCCAACAGTCCGCTGGCCGTCAATGCCACGTCGCGCACGATCTCGGCGTCCAGCCGCAGCCGCTCCTGCCGACCCAGCAGGTAATTGTCCGGGTCCTTCCGCTGCAGGTCCTCGCGGGCCCGCGAACTCTGCTGGTAGGTGTGCGAGCTGACGATCAGTCGGTGCACGGCTTTCAGGCTCCAGCCTCGCTCCATGAACTCGCAGGCCAGCCAGTCCAGCAGTTCGGGATGCGAGGGCCGCGCGCCGAGCAATCCGAAGTCGTTTTCGGTTTCCACCAGCCCGCGGCCGAAGTATTGCTGCCAGACGCGGTTGACGATCACGCGGGCCGTCAGCGGATTCTGCGGGCTGACCAGCCAGCGGGCCAGGTCCAGGCGGTTCGGCCGCTCGCCGGCGGCCTCCAACGGAGGCAGCACGGCCGGCGTTCCCGGCTGCACCTCGCCGGCCGGCCGGGTGAAATCGCCCTTGATCAGCACGTGAGTCGCGCGCGGCGCGGGCCGCTCGCGGAGCACCATGGTCGAGACGAAGCGGGCAAGCTGCGTTTCGACCCTGTGCAATCGTTGCTGCCGCTCCTGAAACGACTCGTCGCCGGCGCCCGGCCCGGCCGCGAACAGCTCGCGCCGCTGCGCCAGGCTGCGCTTCTCGCGAGCCACGCCGAGCGACTTCTGCGCGCTGGCCGACAGTTTCTTGCGAGCCTCGTCCGTCAGGGCCGCTTCCCAGGTCGCCTGTTGTTCGGCGCGCTCATCCAGCCAGGCCGCCAGCGCCTGCTCTGCGGCCCGCTGCTCGGCCGTCAACGCCGCCACGTCGACTCCCGGCTCGTACACCTTGATCGTCGGCTCGTCCTGATTGTTCAGGAAGGCGAACAGCCGGTAATACTCCTCCTGCAGGATCGGGTCGAACTTGTGATCGTGGCACTGAGCACAACCGATGGTCAAGCCCAGCCAGACGGTGCCCGTGGTGGCCACCCGATCGAACACGCTGTCGATCCGGAACTGCTCGCGGTCGATGCCGCCTTCCTGGTTGATTTGCGTATTGCGGTGAAAGCCGGTGGCTACCTGCTGGTCGACCGTCGCGTCCGGCAGCAGGTCGCCCGCCAGTTGCTCGACGGTGAACCGATCAAACGGCAGGTCGGCGTTCAGCGCCGCGACGACCCAGTCGCGGTACTTCCAGATTTCGCGCGGGGCGTCGATCGAGTAGCCGTTGCTGTCGGCGTAGCGGGCCTGGTCCAGCCACCAGCGGCCCCAGCGTTCGCCGTGGTGCGGGCTGGCCAGCAACCGCTCGACCAGCTCCTGCCAGGCGGCGGCCTCGTCCGCCGTGTTGGCACGGAGGAACGCATCCAGCTCGTCGGGCGTCGGCGGCAGGCCGATCAGGTCCAGGCTCACACGACGCGCCAGCGTGGCGGCATCCGCGCGCGGCGAGGGGTCGAGCCCCGCGTCCGCCAGCGCGGCCTGGATGAAGCGGTCGATCGGATGCGAGACGCCGGGAACCGATGGCGGCTCGGC
>JAGFJK010000057.1 GCA_024102795.1 Pirellulaceae bacterium | reverse complement strand
AGCTCGTCCTGTTCCGTGTCGCGGGCGAATTGCCGCAGCCGGTCGTCGGCGCCGGGCGCTGCGAACTGTGCCGCTCCCAGCCCCTCGACAAAGTACCCGCGACGGACTTTGCCGGCCTCTTCCAGCGCCTTGAACACCGGATACAGGGCCGCGAATCCGCCCCGCACGCCCTCGGCGGCCACCGTCTCGCGGGTCACGATGCCGTATCTTTGAACCAGTTGCAGGGCGAGCCGCATCTGGCGCTCGGTCGCGGAAAGGCGCGGCTCGCACTCCAGACTCAAACGGGTCCAGCGACCCTCGGAGCCGGGCGGCCGCGCCAGCCGGCGCGAGCGGAACGCCGTGCGGCGCGAGCCGCTCCGATCGCGTCCCGCCTTTCGCTGGGAACGCAGCGAACGCAGCGGGGCCAGCGTGTCGTTGGTCACGCGGCCCTGCCACACCAGACGCCAGAGCGCTTCCAGCAGATCGTTGCGGAAACCGCCGATCGCGGCTTGAATGTCATCGAAGAACAAAGCCCCGCGCTGCTGCAATAACTGATCGATCCGCGCGGCGATTTCGTCCTGAGCCAGCTCATCCGCCGGCATGTCCGGCGCGGGTGCCAGGCCGCTGAAGTGGTCGGTCAGGTACAAGGCGATGCGACCGTCTTCCGCTCCCAGCCGCTCGAAGCCGCGCCAGACGATTTCGCCGGCCGCGCACAATTCATCCAACTGGCTGCCGCGGTAATCCCGCACGCGCCGCGGCAGGATCTCGTCCTCCAGCGTCCGGGCGGGCAGCGGCAGGCCCTGCAACTGTTCGACGGCGTCCAGCAGGCCGTCCAAGCCGCGGCGGGGCTGCGCGATCTGGTGCCAGCCGGCCAGGAACCGAGTCAACACGTGCTGCGCGACAGGCGCCACCTGGCGGCGGAGCCGGGCCAGCGATCGTCCCTTGAGCAGGCGGAGGACGTCGCGATGGCACCATTCTCGGCCGCGTCCCCCCGGCAGAAACTCGCCCTCCAACAAGCGGTTCTGGCCAGCCAACCGGGCCAGTGTTTCTCGCAGCGGCGCGATTCCCAGGCCCAGCCGCTCGGCCAACTGCTCCACCTGAAACGGCACATGCGTGCGGGCGAACCGCGAGACCAGGTCGCCCAGCGGATCGGCCACCGGCTGCAGGAACGCGGCCGGCAATCCGGCCGGCAAGACCGCGCCCAGCGCGTCGCGGTAGCGGGCGGCATCTTCGGCGGCCACATAGCGCTGCTGGCCGGCGATCCGCAATTCCAGCGCGCGGCGCGCGTCCATCAACTGCCGCAGCCACTCGTCCAACTGGCCGCCGGCAACCGCGCCGGGATCGCACCGGGCCTGAAGTTCCTCGCGGCTCAAGTCGCCCAACTGCTGCAGCAGGTCATGCACGGCGTCCGCGTGCCGAGGCGGTTGCCGCCCCCGCAGCCACTGCAGCTCCAGCGCCAACTCGTCCACCACGCCGGCATCCAGCAGCTCCCGCAGTTCGGCGTCTCCCAGCAACTCCCGCAGCTGCGCATGATCCAGCGCCAGCGCCGCCGCTCGGCGCTCGGCCAACGGCGCGTCCCCGTCGTAAATGAACTTGCCGACATAGTTGAACATCAGCGAGGCCGCGAACGGCGATGCGCGATCGGTCGTCACCAGCGCCACGCGGATCGCCTGCCGCTCGACATCCCGCAGCAGTTCCTTGAGTGCCTGCACGTCGAACACGTCCTTCAGGCATTCGCGGTACGTCTCCAGCAAGATCGGAAAGTCCGGATACCGCGCGGCGACCGCCAGCAGATCGGCGGCGCGGCGGCGCTGCAGCCACAACGGCGAGCGGCGATTGGGCTGGCGGCGCGGCAGCAGCAGCGCTCGTGCGGCGTTCTCGCGAAACCTCGCCGCGAACAGGGCCGTGCTTCCCAACTGCTGCACGACCAGATCCTCGATTTCATCCGATCCGGGAAAGAACAGTTCCAGCCGCGGCGGCTCGTCCGACTCCGGCAGGCGGAAGGCCATTCCGTCGTCGGTCCACATCAGGTCGACTTCTCCGACGGTCTGCTCGCGCAGCCGTCCGGCGACCGCCGTGGCCCACGGCGCATGCACACGGGCTCCGAACGGCGACAGCACCGCCACGCGCCAGTCCCCGACCTCGTCCACAAAGCACTCGACGACGATCGCCCGATCGCTGGGCAGCTCGCCCGTGGCTTCCACCTGTTCATGCAGATACTGGACCAGATTGTTGGCCGCCCGGTCGTCCAGCGCGTGGTCGGCCGCCAGCCGCGCCAAGGCCTGCTCCCGCGGCAGGCGAGCGATCTGGCGAGTGAACTGGCCAATCGCCCGCCCAAACTCGCAGGGCCGGCCCGGACCATCGCCGCGCCAGAACGGCATCCGTCCCGGCTCGCCAGGCGCCGGCGCGACCAGCACCCGGTCGTCGGTGATCTCCAGCACTCGCCACGAGGAGGCCCCCAGCAGGAACACGTCGCCGGCGTGCGTTTCGAACACCATCTCCTCGTCCAGTTCACCCACTCGGCTGCCGCTGGACTGGCCGTCCGCCAGAAAGACTCCGTACAGACCGCGGTCGGGAATTGTGCCGGCGTTCAGCACCGCCAGCCGCTGGGCGCCCGGACGAGCGGTCACCTGGCCGCTGAGCCGGTCCCAGTTCAGCCGCGGCCGCAGCTCGGCGAATTCGTCCGACGGATAGCGCCCGGCCAGCATGTCCAGCACGCCCTCGAACGCCGTCCGCGGCAGGTCGTGAAACGGGGCCGCCCGGCGGACCGTGTCGTACAACTGGTCCACCGGTTGACTGGCGACGGCCACCATGGCCACCAGTTGCTGGGCCAGGACATCCAACGGATTGCGGGGGTAGCGCGTGGACTCGACCAGGCCGTCAACCATCTGGCCAGCGGCCGCGCTGCAGGTCAGCAAGTCGCCCCGGTACTTGGGGAAGACCACTCCCGTCGACCGGCCGCCGACCTGATGCCCCGAGCGGCCGATCCGCTGAATGCCCGCCGCGATCGACGGCGGCGCCTCGATCTGGATCACCAGATCCACCGCTCCCATGTCGATGCCCAGTTCGAGCGACGAGGTGGCCACGATGGCCCGCAACTGGCCGCGTTTCAGCCGGTCCTCAATCTGCTGCCGGGCGTCCTTGGCGATCGAACCGTGGTGGGCCAGCGCCAACTCTTCTTCGGCCAACTCGTTGATCGCCGCCGCCAGCCGCTCGGCCAGCCTCCGGCTGTTGGCGAAAATCATCGTGCTCCGGTGCTGCCGAATCAGATCGACCAGCCGCGGATGAATCGCCGGCCAGATGCTGGGCAGCGCCGGTCCGGCCGCCGCGGGGCCCGACTCGACTTGCGGCTCGCCCAACCGGGCCATGTCTTCCACTGGCACTTCGATCCGCAGCTCCAGTTGCCGGCGCCGCCCGGCCTCGATCACCGCCACGGGACGAGCGACCGGCGGACCGCCCGCCACCGGCAGCTCGGCTCCGCCCAGCAGCCGGGCAATCTCCTCCAGCGGCCGCTGCGTGGCCGACAGTCCGATCCGTTGCAGCGCTCCAGCGCCCGGGTCCGCATCCCGCCGCAACTGCTCCAACCGCTCCAGCGAAACGAACAGGTGCGAACCGCGTTTCGTGGCCGCCAGCGCGTGAATCTCGTCGATGATCACCGTCTGGACCGACGTCAAGATCGAACGGGCCCGCGACGTCAGCAGCAGGTACAACGATTCGGGCGTCGTGATCAGGATGTCGGGTGCCTGGCGCGCGAGCCGCAACCGCTCGTCGGCCGGAGTGTCCCCGCTGCGCACCGCCACCGCCGGATCGTGATACGCCGCGCCGGCCCGCGACGCGGCCGCCCGCACGCCCGCGATCGGGGCCCGCAAATTCCGCTCGACGTCCACACCGAGCGCCTTCAGAGGCGAGATGTACAGCGCCTTGACGCCTGGCGCGGGCGACCCGAACATGATCCGCTCGATCGCCACCAGAAACGCGGCCAGCGTCTTGCCAGACCCAGTCGGTGCCAGCAGCAGTGTGTTTTCGCCCGCCGCTATTGACGGCCAGGCCAGCAACTGAGCCTCCGTCGGACCATCAAACGACTGTTCGAACCAGGCCCGAACTGGGGGATGAAAAATCGCCAGGCCACTGGCGGGTCCAGTCGTCGTGCTGGGCATCGGCACATCCTGGCGGCTTTGGGACCCTGAAATGACACGAGCCGGACCGCAATGGTCCGGCTACGTGTATTTTAGGGTCCGCGCAGCACGCCAAGAACCCTGGCCAGGCTACGCCTGAGCGGTCAGGCCGGCCTGCTCGGCCAGTTCCGTCAGCAGGACGTCGAACTGGTCGCTGCCGCGGAACGCGCGGGCCAGCAGTTCGCGGCCCTTGTCGGTCCAAACGCGGACCGTCCGCAACACATCCCCGCTGGTGGGGCAAAGAAACGAAACCTGTGTGGGAGTGATCGAGCGAATCGTCAGCGAATCGCTGGCGACCGAATACTCGGCCGTCAGCGCCACCTGCCGGTTGTTCTCTTCGTCCTCCCACGTCATTTGAACCGTACCCATCATGCTGACTCCCACAACTGGTTACCGCGAATTGCGAAATGCAAGAACAACACCTCGAGTATGTACAGTAACTAGTAAATCGAACTTTCGCCACCGCAGTTGTGTTAAGAGTTGCCAAAATCAGGAGAGAAAATCCGCCGGCGGCCGCGTTGAGTACGCGTGAGGCAGGGAACCGCCCGGTTCAAGGCGGATCGTGTCCGCCGGGATGAAACGGGTGGCAGCGGCAGATCCGCAGCAGGCCTTTCCAGGCTCCGAGCCACGGCCCGTACTTCCGCACGGCTTCAATGAAATAGGCGCTGCACGACGGAGTGTAGCGGCAAGCCGGGGGCAGCCAGGGACTGATCAGCACCTGGTAGGCTCGCACCAGCTTGATCAGCACCCAGGCCGCAAGCTGGCTCACGATGGCGGCCACCGCTTTCATGGGGGCCCCAGTTTGCGGATCACTCGCCTGGCAAGTCCAGGCAGCGAACGCTCGATCGCCGCCAGCGATGGCTGGCCGCCACGCCGCGGACGCACGACCAGGTCCACGCCAACGGAGAAATGTTGCCGAGTGTGCCGGAAGGCTTCGCGGATCAGTCGTTTCCAGCGGTTGCGGACCACCGCATTGCCCACCTTGCGGGAAACGGACAAGCCCAACCGAGGGTGGCCCAGCGAATTGCGACATCCCTTGACCACCAGCACGTCGTCGGCGGCAAAGGCGTCGCACTGGTACACCCGATCGAAGTCCGCTTGATGGCGCACACGGTCTGGGCGGCGAAAACGCTGGGATTCCAAGGAATAACTCCGGGGGGTGTGCGGTCGATTCCCTTTCAGTGGATCAGCCGTCCTGCGACGTCGGATCCTGGTCACCCCGCAGCGGCTTGTCGGCCCAATCGTCGGCGTGCGGGGGCCGGGCGGGCGGGCGACTGGCCGCCAGCCGCCGCACATACCGGCCGCCCAGCCAGGTCAGCAGGACCAAGGCGAAGCCCAGAATCACCAACCCCGCCAGCGCCGCCAGCGCCATCGCCTTGCGAGGACCGTCCAAACGTTTTACAACCGGCTCCGCCAGATCGGCCAGCAAGGACAGGGTGGGTTGCCAAGAGGCGAGCCGCTGCGCCGCGGCGGGCCAGGCAGCCGCCAGTGCGCCGTACCAGGGCAACAGCGGATTTACCATCGCAGTTCGGCGCGGGGTGGCGCCGAGTAGTTTGATTCCAGCCGGCGGAACAGTTCCAACTGCTGTTGATCCAACTGCTCCGGCAGCATGATTTGGATTTCGGCCAGCAAGTCGCCGGCCGGCTTGCCCGACCGGTGCACTCCCAGCCCCTTGGCGCGCAGCCGGCGGCCGCTGGACGTGCCGGGAGGCAACGTCAGAGTCACGGTTCCCCGCGGCGATGGCACGTCGATCTTGGCTCCCAGCGCGGCTTCGGCCAGGGTAACGGGCACTCGGACTTCCAGGTGATTGTCGCGGCGTTGAAAATAGGGGTGCGGGGCGACCCGGACGGTCAGCAGCAGATCGCCGGCGGAGCCCGGCTGAGCGCCCGGTTCACCCTTGCCGCGCAGACGCAACTTCTCACCGTCCTCGATGCCCGCGGGGATTTTCACCGTCAGCATTTCGTGCTTCCCACCGGCACGCGTCAGTGCCAGTTGGACCTCGCCGCCCAGGATCGCGGTCGTGAATGGAATCGTGGCCTCGTGCCGCACGTTCTTGCCGGCAGGAGAGCGGCCGGAGTTCGCGGCACGCTGAGGGCGGGCCGCTCCCCCCGTGAATTGCCGCAGCAGGTCGGCAAAGCTGCCGTTGAATTCCTGGCCCTTGCCGCCGCCCCCGAACATTTGTTCAAACTGAACCGAATCGAATTCCTGCGGTCCGCCGCCGCTCGTGGCCCGGCGCCACGGCCCGGCTCCTCCCCCCGCACCCATCGTCTCGAAGGCATCGCCGTAGCGATCGTACAGTTCGCGTTTTTCGGAGTTGCTGAGCACGTCGTAGGCGTGCTGCACCCGCTGAAACTTCTCCTTCGCCTGGCGGTCGTCGGGGTTCATGTCCGGGTGGTGTCGGCGGGCCAGGTCCCGGTAGGCCTTTTGAATCTCCTTCTGGGACGCGCCGCGGCTGACACCGAGAATCTGGTACAAGTCCTGTTCCATCGAGGTTTCACTCAAAGGCGGCCGGCAATTGCACGTCGGGTGACTCCACCACTGCTGCTTGGATGTTGAACTGGCTGGCTGGGTTACCGGTTTATTGTAGCGCTTCGAGCCCCACGGCTACAAGCGTGAGGGCCAGACGCCCGCCAGACGCCCGCCAGACGCCCGCCAGACGCTGCTCGACGCCGCTTGCTGAGTTCGTCACAATCGGGGCACCGAAACCGGGTTTGGCTCAGTTGATTCGAGAACGGCCAAAAGAGTTAGGTGGATTTTCTCCCATGTCGCGGCAAACCGTCCGGTTCGGACTGATCGGCTTTGGTCTGTTCGGCGCGCACCATGCCCGTTCCATCGCGCAAACGCCTGACAGCGAGCTGGCGGCGATTGCCGTCAAGTCGCCGGCCAGCCAGCAGGCCGCTCGGGCCGCTTACTCCGGCGTGGACGTGGTGGGCGACTACCGGCGGTTGCTCGACCGGCCGGACATCGACGTGGTGAGCGTGGTGGTGCCCAACCGCTGGCACTTCGAGGTGGCCCGCGACGTGCTGCTGGCGGGCAAGCACCTGCTGCTGGAGAAGCCGATGGCTTTGAGCGTCGGCGACTGCGACGAACTGGTGCGGCTGGCCGAATCGCGGGGCCTTCTGCTGGCGGTGGGGCACGAGTTGCGTTTGTCTTCGCTGTGGGGTGGCGTGCGGCGGCTGATCGACCAGGGCGCGATCGGGCGGCCGCAGTATGCGCTGGTCGAGCTGTCTCGGTTTCCCTACCGCCAGGGCTCGGAAGGCTGGCGGTGGGACATTCAGCGCGTGGGCAGTTGGGTGTTGGAGGAGCCGATTCACTTCTTCGATCTGGCCCGCTGGTATCTGGAACCGTGCGGCGAGCCGCTGCGCGTGCTTGCGCGGGCCAACTCGCGGCACGCCGAGCATCCGGAATTGACCGACAATTTCACGGCGGTGGTCGACTTTCCCGGCGGATCGTGGGCAGTTGTTTCGCAGACGCTGGCCGCATTCGGCCACCACCAGACGGCCAAGATTGCCGGTACGGAAGGTGCGATCTGGGCCTGGTGGAGCGCGGCGGACGCCCGCTCGGACAAATCCAGCTTTGGCTTGCAGTACGGCCTGGGGCAGCAGATTCAGCAGGTGACACTCGACAAGCCGGCGGGCGAACTGCTGGAACTGGCCGACGAAATCGCCGCGGTCGCCGAATGCGTGCGGACTGGCGCCGCGCCGCCCTGCACGGGTCGGGACGGCCGCTGGTCGGTGCAGCTCTGCCTGGCGGCCGAGCAGTCCGTCCGCGAGGGACGCCCCATCCCGTTTGAACGCCATTGACCTCTGGGGTCGATTTGGAAGAATGGGTAAAATGTGTCATGTAGGTCGAATGCTTGCGGCACGGGCCCAAGAGTTTCGCCAGGTCGATCGGAACGTGAGGGCGTGCCCAGTGTCTCCAAATCACCTAGTCCTCCAAATCGACCCCAGAGGTCATTTGGCGGACTTACGGGGACGGCCGCGGGAGCGGAGCGTGTGCCGCAGCCCGGTCCGAGTGGCCACTTCCTGGACCCAGGCCTCTGGACCAAACGGCCGGCCACGCTGGACGCTGGTCCGCACGGCCGCCAGCTCCTGTTCGGTCAGCGGCTGATTGACCCGCTCCACCCAGCCCGGCGTGCGGGCGATCGGCCACGGGGAAAGCAATCTGGGTTCGGGCTCGGCTTTCTGCAACCAGCGCCATAACGAACCGTACTGCCAGGCCTCGGACCGCCGAACCAGGCCTGCCCGCAACGGATTGCGTTCGACGTACCGGCAGACCACCAGGAAGTGGTCGTCGTCCGCCACGGGGAAACTCTTAAAGCGGGCCTGGTATAAATGGCCCTCGCCCATCTGGTCGTGTTGCGCGTGGTGCCTCAGGGTGTGCGTGGCCGTTACCCAGCGCAGCAGCCGCCCCATGCCGCCGGTTTCCGCGGGCCGCAGTACCAGATGCCAATGACTCGGCATCAGCGTGAACGAAAACAAAGACACGGGATATCGCGCCAGCCCCTCGCCCAGCACCCGGATGAACGCCTCGTAGTCGTCGGGCTTGTGAAAGAGGGTTTGCCGCCCGTTGCCGCAATTCCAGGCATGGTATGTCGCCCCCGCCTCGTCCGCTCGCCGCTGCCTCGGCATCTCCGTTCCCTTCGCGTTGCCAGCACACTCCGGATTCGCTACTGCCGCTCCATCGTATGCTGGCCGCCGCGCGGCGCATATACCCCCGTCCCCTTTTCGAGAAGCTTGCGGGCCGGCGGCGCGGCCCATTATGATGGATGGGTTAAAATACCACTGTGTGAGTATTTTCATTTGCGACGTTTCGTGCTTGCCGGTCCGTTGCCGCTGGTCATTGCCCGTCGCGGCCCAGAACGTCGCAATTCGCTGATCTGGCACGTCGGGAGGGCAGCACATGAACGGTTCAAGAAACCTGACCGTGGCGATCCGGGTCACTAATCCGCAGGTGCGGCAGCACTTGGAGCGGGTGCTGGACCAGGTGCGGGGTGCCGGCGGATGGGGCTCCCGTTTTTCCGGCTACGTGACCGACTGCGTGCATCTGGAGAAGGAAAGCGAGACCTACGACTGGTTCTCGAACACGATTGACGAACGGCCTGAGAATTGTGCCATCTTGCTGTCGGACGACCTGGTGGAACCGTTTTCGGCTGATGGCACATTCACCTATCTGCCCAAGAACTACCTGAAGGACATTCTGGGGAACGTACAAGGCAACTACGTGACGCTGGCCTTGATGAACGAACCGCGTCGCGTGACGGACATCGATCGGGTCGCGGCGGCGAATTGCGACGCGGCCGAATTGTCGAGGGTCCTGGAGCTCTGCGCGCGGAAGCTCGCCTACCTCGCGCCGCCGTCCGCCAGCGGGAACCACCACCGGCCCCTGATCGAGGTGCGTCCGATTCGCAGCAAGACGGAGTTGTGCGAGTACTTTAAACTGCGGCACGACGTCTATTCGGTGATGGGCTACCTGGCACCTGAGGTCGAAGACTGCGCCTCCAAGCTGGAAATCAACTGGAACGATCGCCAGGCGATTCACCTGGGCGCATTTCTCAAGCAGCCCGGCAACCGGGAGACGCTGGTGGGAACCGCTCGGTTGGCGATTACCGAGCTGGATACCGAACATCCCTACCAGGCCACGCTGGGCAACTTCGAAAACTGGACTCTGCAACTTGCCGCGGACGACCCCGTGAACCTCAGTGCGCTGAGCGAGCCGTTGCAACTGGAGTTGCCGATCTTTCACTCCGTGCCGGGTCTGGTGTCGGCCGAGATGTATACAAACGTCGTGTGTGGTGAGCTCAGCCGGGTGATTGTGAACGCCGATTACCGCGGCGCCGGCATCTCCGGGCACCTGGTTCGGCAGGCATTGGAGGTCGCCGAGCGGGTGGGCGTGCAGCGGCTGTTCCTTGAGTGTCTGCCGCAGCACGCGGCGCTTTACGAGCGCTTCGGGTTTCAGCGTCTCGAGCGTCCCGCCGCCCCCGTGATCGGTGTCAAACGCACGATGGTGCCGATGGAGCGAGTGATCGTGGGCGGAGCTGCCGGTACGAACGCGCGCGGCGGGCACACGTCGTAAACGGGCGTTTGTGCGACGGAAGCCCCAGGCCGCGAGTCAAATTTCCCTGCAAGTCTACCGAGTGGAATGACCATGTCGAAGGCGTCGCCAGACAGTGGGGGATGGTTGGCGGAACTGCTCAAGGCCTTTGAAGGCATCATTGGCGCTGTCCAGAGTCTGCTCGGATTTCTCGCGCTCGTGGTCCTTTGCATCACGGTCGTGCTGGGATATGTCCTGTACGCTGGTGGGCCGAACCCGCTGGTGCTGGGCTGTTTCGTGGCGTCCATCTTGGCGCTGGTCGCATTGGCTGCGTACCTGACCATCGTCCATCCCGGCAGGCTGGAAGGAAACCCGACCCCCACATCCGACTCCCATTCGAATCCGCAGGAGTCCTCCACGGGCGACACGGAGCGATTTGAGAATCGGCAACAGTTGCGCAACTATCGCAACAGTCCGCAGGTCGCGGGCGATGATCAACCGCCGGCCGAGCCAAGTGCCTGGTACGACGAACTGTTGCCTGTACTGGACGAGGCGGTGCACTACACGGCGCCGACCTACTTCCTGGACACCAGCCTGCGGATCCTGGACTGGAACATTGCCTTTGAGCTGATCTTCGGCGAAGCGGTGTCCAAGCTCCGCGGCCAGCACGTCAAGCACCTGATCGCTCGCCTGGATAACTTTGACGATGTGATCGCCCACGCCGATCAATTCACCCGCAACGCGCAGCGGAACCATATCCCCTACGTGGACCTCGAGCCGCTGCGGTTTCGCTCGGCCCGCTACGGGCTGGCCACGTTCGCCAAGGTGGCCACGCAAATCCATGATTCCGAGGGCCGGCCGCGAGGTTGGGCCGTGGCGCTGCTGATTCAGCAGATCGACTGGGAACCGTTCCTCAAGGATCTGGAACGCGAGTGCAAGGAGTCCAAGTTGTGGAGCGTCTACGCTTCGTCGTACGATCATGTGCTGACGGAGTTTCCGCCCTACCAGCAACTGATCCAGGACGTGATCTCCGTCGTGCCCCGCCCGGCCTGCCAGGTGGCCGACCTGGGAGCCGGCACCGGCAACGTGACTCAGGCTCTGCTGAGCGGCGGCCATCGAGTGACCGCCGTGGAACAGAACCCCGGCATGCTGGGCCGATTGCGCATGAAGGACTTACCGGCGGGCCGAGTGCATGTCGTCCGCTCGTCGGTCGAACGGCTGCGGTGTCTGGGCGAACAGTCGTTTGACGCCGTGGTGATGGTCAACGTCCTGTACGCGGTGAACGATCCCCTGCAGTGCCTGCAGGAGGTCGCCCGCCTGCTGCGTCCCGGAGGCACGCTGGCCTTTTCCGCCACGCACTCGGAAACCCGGCTCGACCCGCTGCTAGACGCGATCGAACATTGGCTGATCGAGTCGGGACGCTACGAGCGGCTGAAGCACGATTACGAAGTCGTGCGAAAGTCGAACAAGCAGATCGAACGCGACATTGCCCGCCGGCACACGCGGGACGAGTACCGGCAGTGGGTCGAGCATGCCGGGTTCGACATCATCAAGGATGTTCCGGATACCTATGAGCGGGCCGTGATGCTGATCCACGCCCGCAAACGCTGACACCCGCAGTAGCTGGCGCGAAAGTAGCTCCGCGGTCCCGTGAAACGGATGGTCGAGCATGGAACACGATGACCAGCTACGCGAGCCGGACGACACCGATCGCCAGGCCGAAACCCAGGGGCTGGGAACGGTCGGCAACTACGAGCTGGTGCGGCTGTTGGGCATGGGCGGCGCCGGCAAAGTCTACGAAGCCCGGCACGTCCAACATGGATCGCGGGTGGCGCTCAAGCGGTTGCTGAATCTCTCGCCCGCCTCGGTGGCCGCCTTCCGGCAGGAATTCCGCTCGCTGCAGGGGATCAGCCACCGGAACCTGGTGAAGTTGCTGGAGCTGGATGCCCAGGCCGCGGATCCGTATTTCGTGATGGAGCTGGTCGAGGGTGAGGATTTCCTCAGCTTCGTGCGCGCCGGCTTCGATTCGCAGGATGACGACGCGCGACCCTGCTGCGATCCGGGCCATTTGACCAGCGCCTTGCGGCAGGTCGTGGAAGGACTGCTGGCCCTGCACGGCGCACGCAAGCTGCACCGGGACATCAAGCCCAGGAACGTGCTGGTCACACGCGATGGACGAGTGGTGTTGCTGGACTTTGGCCTGGCAGTGGACCTGGAGCGGGATGCCGCGCGGTTCAGAAACAGCCTGCACGAACGGTCTGGCACGCCCTGCTACATGTCTCCGGAACAGCACAGCGCGCAACCGCTGAGTGTCAGCAGCGATTGGTACAGCGTTGGCGTGATGTTGTTCGAGGCACTGACGGGCCGTGTGCCGTTCGAGGGCCGCACCCTGGACGAGTTGGTCGCCCAGAAAATGGCGCCGGATCGACCCGCTCCGCGCGATTTGGCGCCGGAGGTGCCTGACGAATTGAACCAGCTCTGCGTCGACCTGTTGGCTCCAGAGCCGGACGCCAGGCCGAGCGGCGAGCAGATCCTGGCCCGGTTGGGCGTCGAGGTGACGATTCCCGCAGCGCACCGCGAGCAGCGAGTCTGGGTAGGCCGCGACGACGCGCTGGGCCAGCTCAGCGCGGCGCTGAACCGAGTCCGAGTGGACCGCGAGCCGGTGGCGGTGCTGGTGAGTGGTCCGCCCGGCGCGGGGAAGTCGGCGCTGGTCAGCCATTTCCTGGACTCGCTGGGAACTGAACCACGGTGCGTGGTTTTTCGCGGCCGCTGCCGCGAGAACGAATCGGTACCTTATAAGGGCTTCGACATGGTCGTGGACGCCCTGGCCCGCTTTCTGCGCCGTTTACCGATGAGCAAAGCAGAGGGGCTTCTGGCCCGCGACAAGGTCGCGCTTCGCCGGCAGTTTCCCGTGCTCGAAACCATTCCAGCGGTGCAATACGCCCAGGGGTTGCCTGAGTCCGCGCGGCAAGACGCGCACGAAATGCGTCGCCAAGGGCTGGCGGCCTTGTGCGAAACACTTGGCCGACTGTCGGACAGAGAGACGATGATCATCCACGTCGACGACCTGCAATGGGGTGACGCCGAGACGGCGGCCGTGTTCGAGGAGCTGGCGCGGCGGAGCAACCGCGTGCGGTGCCTGCTGCTCGGCGCGTTTCGCAGTGGCGAGGAAGCCCGCGAAAGCGCCTGTGTGCAAGCGATCCGCAAGCTGGTTGGTTCCGACTACGCGCTGCAGGTGTCCGTCGATCTGGGAGCGCTGAACGCCGTCGAGGCAGAGCAACTGGCAGCTCGCCTGATCAGCGACCAGTCGCCCGGCGCTGCCGCCGATGCCAGGCTGATCGCGGAGGAGTCTCGAGGCAATCCGCTGTTCGTGGAAATCCTCGCCCGGCATCGCGATGCCGCGCGGGCGGCCCGCGCGACGAGCGGAAGGCTCTCGCTGGAGGAGGTTCTCTGGAAGTTGATCGTCGCCCTGCCGCCAGCGCAGCGGACCGTGCTCGAACTGGCGGCCGTGGCGGGAAGACCGGTCGCTCGACAACTCATTCGCGATGCCGCCGGTTCGCCCGTTGATTTCATCTTGATACTGCACGACCTGCTCAACGACCGCTACCTCCGCGCTCTTCGGCGCGCTGGCGGTGATGATATCGAGACGTATCACGACCGGATTCGGGAAACAATCTTGAATCGCCTGGAACCGACCGAACTCAGCCGCCGGGCAGCTCAATTGGTCGAGGTTGCCGAGGCGGCTCGCGAGCCATTCGAACCCGAATTCATGGCCCGTTTGTTGGAGTTTGCCGGCCGGCATGCCGACGCGGGGCGATACTACTGGCAAGCGGCCGACCGGGCCCGCGAGCAGTTGGCGTTCGGGCAGGCCGTCGCGCTGTACCAAAACGCCGAACTGATGCTGCGTCCCGAGGGCGATGAACAGTTGGAGCTCCGCATGCGGCTGGCCGAGGCCCTGGCACTCGCCGGCCGAGGCAAGGACGCCGCCGACCAGTACCTGGCGGCCTCAGAGAGTTCCCAGGGAAAACAGCGGCTCGATCTGCTCTGCCATGCCGCTCGACGCTACCTCACCAGCGGGCACGTCGAGCAGGGCTTGTCGGCTCTCGACCAGGTGCTCTTCGCCGTCGGCATGCCGCGCCCCAGGTTTCCGTTAATGGCCTACGCCAAGTCCTACGGGTGGCGAACCCGATTCTGGTGGAACGGGCTGCGGTTCCGCACCGGGTCCGTCGCATCTCTGCCCGAGAGACAGCGGCGGATGCTGGAATACTCCTGGGCCGCCGCTGCCGGCCTGAGCGTGGTCGACCCGATACGAGCGGGCGCGTATGTGTCCCGCAACGTGGCCTTGTCGCTGCGCGCAGGCGACCTCGCTTGCCTCACCCGCTCGCTGACCGCGCAGGTCGGCCACATCGCGGCCGAAGGGCAAGGCCGTCGGCGAGAGATCAAGCGATTCCTGCTGGCCTTGGGCCGAGTGGCGGAAAGACCGCAGTTGAAACCCTCGGCGCGGGACCCGTACTCGCAGGCCGGATGCTATCTGGCCCGCGGCGTTGCCGCCCACCTGCAGGGGCGCTGGCGGGCGGCCAGCCGATGCTGCGACCGCGCCGCGAAGTACCTGTGTGACAAACGCTGCCAGGATGTCGCCTGGGAACTCGATACGGCTCGCACCTTCGCCCTGTGGGCCCTGTATTACCAGGGCCGGATCGCGGAGCTCGCTCGCCGCCAGCCGGAACTGCTTCGCATGGCCCGCGATCAGGAGGACCTCTTCGCCACGCTCAATTTTGGCTCCATCGTCATGACGCTGGTGCAACTTGGCGCCGATCGACCGGACGTGGCTCGGCGGCAATTGGAAGTGGAGAGCGGCATGTTGTCGTCAGACCAGTTCTATGTGCAGCATCACAACTGGGTCCTGGGGCGGACGCTGCTGGAGTTATACGAGGGCCAGTTGCGGGCCGCCTGGGATGCGGTCGCCAACCAGTGGACCCACTACCAGCGGGCGTGGTTGAATCGTGTCGAGCAGGTGCGGCTCGATTTCTACCAGGTTCAAGGCCGGGCGGCCGTGGCCGTGGCCGCGGATCCGCAGGCGGACGTCGGCCAGCGGCCGGCTTGGCGGACGGTGCGAACGCTGGAGGCCGAGCGGGCTCCGTGGGCCAAAGCGATCGCCAGCCTGTTGCGCGGTGGGCTGGCCACAATCCGCAACGACCGGCAAGTGGCCGTCGACAAGTTCGAGCGGGCAGTCGAACTGCTCGAAGCCCAGCAGATGCATCTGCACGCCGCCGCCGCCCGCTGCCGGTTGGGGCAGCTTCGAGCGGACCAGCGAGGACGCGAACACGCAGCGCGAGGCCGCGAGCGGATGGCCGAACTGGGCGCCACGAATGTTGAAAAAATGACGCGGGCGATGGCTCCAGGAAAGTTCACTTGAGACAATCCAATCTTCACGGTGGTTAATTCTCGGCCTGTTCTTGCGGTCTATGCGGGGCATCCTAACTTTCACGAGGCGGGCTTCCATGGACTCGATCGGGCTGCAGGCGAAGTACGACGAGTTGAAGGACGACGGGACGCGGCTGGCGGGGGAACTGCTGGACATTCCCCGGCGGGTCGTGGTACTGAACCGGCTGTACCGCGAGTCGCAGGGCAACCACACGTTCTCGCTGATCGCCGCTCACGGAGCCTTGTGGGCTGCCGGCTATTTCGAAGCCGGCGGCAGCCTGGGACGGCTGATCGGTCGCCGCTACTTCTACAACCGCCAGGAACGGGCCTACCGGCTGGGACTGCTGCAGGAGTTCGCCGACTCGTTTCGCCGAGTGAACCGGCAAGTCTGCATTGACAGTTACGCCAATTTCCATTTCGTCAGGCAGTTCGGCCAGCAGTCGGCCGCCGCAGAAGTCTTGCCCGCGTCGCTGCTCGACGCGTTGAACCGCGTGCACCGGGCCGCCGCGCAGGGCAAGTCGCTGGACCCGCGCGAGAAGCGCTCGGTGTTCGAGCAGTCGTTCCTCTGCGAACAGGAGATTACCGTCGCTCCCGGAGTGCGGCGGGCGGTCAGCGGGTTCGACTGCCGCATCATGCGCTGGCTCTGCCTGCGGCCGCTGGTGCGGTTCAGTTTCTTCCCGCGCTGGCGGTACCTCTGGTTCCGCGACTTTTCGAGCCAGCAGGAGCGGATCGAGAAGGGGCTGCAAGCGTACGACCTGGCCGCGGCCGCCGGCTGGGACCGGGTGCACGACAGCTTGCGGAAGTACCGCCGGATGCCCGATCAGTTCTTCCAAGCGTCCGACGACTGCTGGGCGGAGCTGGCGGACACACTGGCGGACAAGGCTTGACGTGGAAGTGGACTCTCACACCTTGCTCCCGTTTGCCAATCCAGTTGCTGGTCGCGGACTGACGGGCATTGTTGTAACCGCATCGAAGCAATCGACCGCCGTTCCAAGGAACTCGTCAATCAAGAGTTGGCGGACGGCTCGGTCATCGGCGAACACCGTCATCCAAGTGCTGAAGAATCCGTGTGCAGTCGCGGTACGTGCGACCTGCCGACGAAAGGCAGGACTTGGATTCGCTTGCAGGTCATGCTTGCTTTCTTCCGCGATCAACCAGGTCTCCATCCTCTGAGCCACTCGGTCAATGGCCACGAACTGTCCGTTGGAGTCAATGACCGTACTGGCCCGTTTGTCCAGTCCGACCAGCGCCAACGTTAGCTTGGCCATCGCCGATTGAGGTTCTGTCAAGCTGCCGTGAACGCTAATCCCGCCGTCCATTGTGTAGACGTAGGCGGCTGCAGTGTTGTCGCGATCCGGAAGTAGCACATCCGCCAGGATGACATCCTTGTTTCCCTTCGTGGAATTGCAATTCACGCATCCCAACAAGAAATTGTCCCAACGTCCTATAAGGTGCTCGTAGGCTGGTAGTCCCTTAGGCTGAATATGCTCAACGGCCAATTGCGTGGCGATGCGGCGCTCGCAGTACGAGCAGTACATCCCCAGTCGACCAGCGAGGTCGGGAAACGAATCGCGGTAGTTGTTGTAATCGCTGGCTTGTGGACTTCCACCACGCAAAACGGGCCGCATTCACGCGTCTCCCTTTTCGGCCGAAGCGTTTGACTCTCCGTTTGCTCCCAGCTTCGCGGCGTGCTTGAGTTCCAGAAACGCCTGATAGGCCGGGTTGTCCGCATAAGGGGCGATTCGATTGGCAAGTGCTTTCTCGAAGTCGGCCAACTTTCCGGCCGGGGCCTTCGTTGCCTCATCCAGCGTGATAAGGTAGTCCTTCGCAGCCTCGACCATTTCGTCGTAGCGTTGGCCAACGTCGGGTCGCTCCACGCCCATCAGACCGGCCGCGATTTGCGCGACGCTCAAATTGCCCAGTTGCGGAACGGTCTGGCCTTGCAAATTGATCAGTTCGTCCTCTCGCAGCGATTGCACAATAAACGGCGAATGCGTCGTCCCGATGAATTGCACTTTGGGAAAAACCTTTCGCAGGGACTCCACGACCCCGCGCTGCCACTTCGGATGCAAATGCACGTCCAGTTCGTCGATCAGCACCACGCCGGGCGTCTGAGCCAGCACGCCAGGCAGCGGTTCGTCCGCTGAACCGAGCACGTCCGGTGGCACCAGGAAGTTGTTCTGCGTCACCATTCGGATCGCCAGGTCGGCTACCACGGCCAACATTACCCGCTGGCCGGCGCTCAGGTTGCCGAACGGCTGCGGATGGCCGTCAATCGAAAGGGCGATTTCCTCCGAATCGCTGTCGTACCAGATCCCGTCGGCCCCAGGCACGCACGCCAACACGGCTCTGCGCACCACTTCGAAGCCCGGCCGACAACGTCCCTGTCGATTGCCCATCGCAATGTGTTCGCCCCGAAACCAGCGGGCCAGGTCGGACACGCGGATGCGCTCATTGAGGCAATCGTAGAATGCCTCCCAGCGATTCGCCGGGCCGTTCGCCTTTGCTTTTGCCTTCTTGCGTTCGTTGTGTGCCAGCCAGGCCCGGCCCGCACCGTAGTAGCAGATCACTGGCAACAGAACCTGTTCGCCCTGGCCGATCCGTTCGTACGTCGACCAGATCGCCGCGAGCACTTCTCGGGACGCGGCATTGCTAATCTTGGCCTTGCCGACTGGCAGCGATTGGCCCCAGGACATGCCGGCCTGCTCCAGAATCTCGCCCGAGGCGAGAACGGACATCGCCTCCTGCGCGTGCTGGAATTGCATCCGGTCACCCTGCGGTCCGCCGATCATCCGCTTGTCGTCTCGCTTCAGTCGTCGATGGCTGTTGGCGAGCAGTGCATCGGGCACGCGTTCCAGCCAGACGCCCAATGCCACGGCCGCGGCGTCTAGAACCGTCGTCTTACCGGAGCCATTCTCGCCGATCAACACATGAAATGACCCGCCCGGACCGCTGGCGGGACGCGGGAAGTCGAACGCCGTGTCCTCGAATTTCTTAAAGTTGCGAAGCTCCAAGCGGTCAATTCGCATGGGAAACCTCCAGCCGTGTGCTGGTTCACGTCAGGCGAGACTGGGTTTGCGGCTTGAAAGGCATTCTGAGACTAACAAACCGTTCAGGCCGACAACAGCCGTCTTGCTCACCCAGCGGGACGCCCACAAAATTTACCCGCCCAATGGAAACGACTTCCAGGTATGACTTACGGCGCGTTGGCCTGTTCGACCAGCTTCTGCCAGAAGTCGCGAGCGCCTCGATGGTAGGCCAGTACCTGCGCCCGCTGGGCTTCGTCCCGCAGCGGCAGGTTGCTCGCCCGCTCCATGACCCAGTCCAGGAAAAACTGGGCGTCCTGCTTGCTGATCCGCGGCCGGCCGCCAATCTCGACGTAATAGGGGCCGGTCGAACCGTAGCGATACGTGCCTTGTTCGTTGGTCACGGCCCGCACCAGCAGCCAGCCGCTGCGCTCGAATTCGACCGGTGGCAGGCGGCCTTGCGAGCGGGCATATTCCTCCAGCCGCACTTCGTGGACCACCTGGCCGTCCTGGACCACTTCCAGGTACTCGACGGGCGACCGCAACATCAACTGCAGCTCCACCCGCAGCGTGATCGTTTCGCCCGGCTCGCCGCGGAACACATGGCCCGGCAGTTGGCCGTTCACGCGGGGACGCAGCAGCGGGCCGTTGGTCACCACCACCTGGCCGGCGCGCAGGTTGCGCCACCAGGTGTCGTAGTCCAACTGGCTGCCGCAGTGGACGTACACCCGGTTGTAGCCCACCGGGTTGGGCAGCACGCCCGAAGCGCTGCCGGCCGAGGGCGGGATCCGCAGGCCGCAGTTGAGCAGCCGGTAGTAGATGTCGCGCGACCAGCGTCCGTTGCCGTGCGCGCCAGGATACAAGCTGCGGTCGCGGGGCTTGCCCCAGGCCTCGTTGTCCAGCACTCCGTCGCGCCACAGATGGTTGTTGATCACGCCCATGGAATGCGTCATGCCGCTGGCGATCCAGATGGGCATGTCCCACCAGAACGGCTTCTCGATATCCACATGCGCGCCTTCGACCTGGCGAGCCTGCTTGAGAAACTCGACCGGCGAAGGATATTCCCGCTCGGCGCCGGCGATCTTCAGCGGCTCCTTCAGGTTGAAGTACAACAGGGCTCCGCCACCCCGTTCGTCCTCGCCGGCCAGCAGATGGTAGAAGCGGTTCGTGTCGAACTGCCTGACGAGTTGTTCGGGAAGCTCGCGCTGCTGCCAGAGATTGTTGTTGTTCCACCAGGTGATGACCGGGACCACGTGCAGGTCGTCGGCCCGCATCAGCAGCTCGATCTGTTCCAGCGGTCGATGGACGTGCAGGTCGCCGGACCACCACCCCTCGGCGCTCATGTCCACAATGCGTCTCAGCTTGACCGTTTTTTCGTCGCTGGCACCCGGATCAAGCTGGAAGTTGCCGTAGACGATCACGTACTCCGGGCCGCGCTCCAGCTCGAACGTGTAAGCGCCCGGCGGCAGCTTGAGCGTGATCTGGCCGTCGATGGCGAAGTGGTTCTTGAAGAACACCGACTTGGGCGGCTCGACCGGTTGGCCTCGCGAATCCTTGAGGTGCATGCGAGCGGCGAGCGGCTGGCCCGTGGCTTCGTCGACCACCTTCAGCAGCAGTTCGCCGCGGGGAGCGGCCGACGCCGCACTGCCGGCGAGCACGATCGCGAGCAGCACGCCGGCCACCGCACCCGGCAGCGCAGGC
>JAGFJK010000051.1 GCA_024102795.1 Pirellulaceae bacterium | reverse complement strand
CGCGTCGGCTGCGCGATGCAGCGCGGCCGCAGCCTCCTGGCGAGCGGCCGCGGCTGGTGGTCGATTGCCGTCAAACTCCGCTTCCGCAGCCTGTCGAGCGGCCGCGGCCGCCTGCCGGAGAGCGGCCGTAAGCTCTCCGCTTGCCTGAGCCGCCTCCGCTTGAGCGGCAAGTTGTTCGGCCGCTTCCGCCACTTTCTGCTGTTGCAATGTCGCTTCCCAGGGCGAAGCATGGCGCCCGGACGATTGTCGCCCGGCGGCCTGCTCGGCCCGTTGTTGCTGTTGCCGAAGCGCGGCAACGCTCTCGGCCCGCTCCTGCGCCTCGGCGCTCGCTGCCCGCCCCGACGCTCGCTGTTGCTCGCGCCGAGCGGCTTGCACGCGCTGGAGCGCCTGTTCGGTCCGTTGCAGGTCGGACGCAGCAGGCAATTCGAGCGGCGACTGCTCGATGGCCTGCCGAGCGGCGGCCACTTGTGCGAGTTGCTGGTCGACCACCTGCGCCAGTTGCCTGGCCGCTTCGCCCTGGCGGCGGCGCAGGTCGCCAGCGGCTTGTTCCAGCTTCGCCGCCGCTCGCTTTCCCTCTTGGGCCGCCTGCTGGGCGGCTTGCCGGCCGGCAGTCGGGTCGGCGGCCATCTTCTCGGCCTGCCGCAACTGCTCGCCGACCGCTTGAATTGGTTGGTCCGCTTCCCGCAGTTGCTGGGCCACTTCGGGAGCGGCCCGCTGCACGCCGCGCGCGATGTCGCCGGCCACCTCAGCGACTTTCGCCTGTTGTTCGGCCAGGCTTCGCGCCTGCTCCGGCGACAGAACCTTTGCCTGAGCCGCCTGCTCGCTTTGCCGAGTGACTTCCCGTTCCGCCGCCGCCGCTCGCTCCAGCGCTTCGGCCGCGCGAGCCAACTCGCCCACCTCCACGGCCAGTTGCCGGCGGCGCGTGTCGGCCAACACGGCCTTGACTTCCGCTATGGCCCGCTCCAGCGCGTCGGCCGCGGCGCGGGCAGCTTCCTGGCGATCCGCCGCCTGCTCCGGCGACTCCTCGCGCAACTGACCGGCGGACTCGGCGGCCTGCTGCCGAGCGTCCTCGACCCGCGACTGAATAGCGGCGGGTAGTTCATCGGGCTGTGCCGCTTCGTGCAGCTCGGCGGCGATTCTCTCTTGCTGGCCACGCGCCTCGGCGGGCTGCTCCGCGGATCGCTCCACCACTTCCGCCTGCTCGCCGCTTAGCTTATCCAATCGCCGATCCAACTGTTCCAGTTGCTGGGCCTCCGCGGCCAGTTGTTCGGCACTCTTGTCGGCCAGACCCCGAGACAATCCGCGTTCCAGTTGCGACTCGATTTCCGCCAGGCTGCCGAGCACCTGGCTTTGCTGCACCCGGGCCTGGGCCGCGTCATCCTCAAACAGCCGCTCGGCCGCCGTGCCCGCCGCGGCCTTGGCCTGATCCAGCAGCGGCAGCGACTCCGGAGCGGCTTCCAACGCGGCGTCCAGATTCGCCAGGTCGCGCTGCAGTTCGGTTTGCTGGTCAACGAGCCGGTCGCGCTGCTCGTCCGTAAGTTCAGCCGCCGAGGCTTGCTGCCGGAGCTGCTCCTGACGCTCGATCAGTTCGCGGACCAGTTGCAGCGTCTGCTCGCGGTCGCTGCTGATCAGACCTCGCCCCGCCTCGACCAGTTCCAGCAGGGCCTGCAACCCGCGAAGCACCTCGCGCTGGCTTTCGGCCGCCGGCTCGAACGCTCCTCGCCGCAAGTCCGCCGATGCGTTCGCCAGATGAACGGCCAGACGCGAGGCGCCCAGCAGCCTCAGCCCGTCGCCCGCCACGGCACCGACCGGCCCGGTCCAGGTCATCACGTCTTCCAGCGTGGCGACCAGTTGATAATAAAGGACCCGCACGTCGTGCTGGTCCTGACCTGCCAGCAGCGTGGCCTGCTCCCGTTCGCCGGCCGGCCGCCCCGCCAGGCCTTGCGTGGTTTCCCGGACGCGCGACTGCAACTGGATCGCTTCGCGGACCTGAGCGGCCAGACGCGAGATTCTCAGCCGGCGATACAGCTTCTGCCGTTCGGCGGCCAGCACCATGACGACTTCCCGCGTGGTGTTGCGGGCCGCTTCCAGGTGAGCCAGCCGTTGCTCGCGCGTCCCGCTCTGTGCTCGAACCAGCAGGTCCACGACCTGCTGCATTTCCTGCTGCACCAGGGCCTCGATATTCTCCCGCATGGCGGCGATCTCGCCGTAGATCGGCAGCTCCTGCAGACCGTTCTCCCGCAACTGACGCAACTGCACATCGATCACGGCCGCCAGCAGCTCGCCCGCCAGCCGGCGAGCCTTCTCCTGCTGCTGTTGCTGCTGCGCCAGCGGCCCGGTGGTGGCGGGACTCTGGCTTGTCAATTCTTCCTGAGCTCCCAAGCGTCCGCCGCACCATTCCGCCAGGCCCGCCAGGCAGACAGTCCACAGCACGATCCAGGCGCCGAGGCGGTTGAATCCCATCATGGGGCTTCTCCGATCCCAAGTTGTTGTTTAATCAATTCCGTCAGCCGTTCTTCGGAACGTTCGTCGGCCTTCGAGATTTCGTCCAACACGCCACTCTCGTCCGAGATCTCCAGGTACAGCGGGTCGGCCACGTGCGACTGGCCGGGCAAAGTGCCCCGATAGTCGCTCAGCTCCAGGCTGATCTTCAGCCGGTCCCCTTTCTTCAATCCCAGCTCCGACAGTGCCAACGGGTACTGCCCGCTGGCTGGCAACTCGCTGGCCGGCAGCGGCAGGCGGTCGAGCGGCAGCGGGCGGTACACTTCCTCGGTCACCAGGCGTTCGCCGCCATCGGGGTCGGCGAATTGCTGGCTCGTGGAGTCCAAATCGGTTGCGCCCGATGGTTCCGGCGACTGGCTGGCCGCCTGCCGCTGCACCTGGATCCGCAGGCCGGCCGCCGCCAGGCCGTAGTCGTCGTGCAGGCGGTATTCTACCACGGGCCGAGCCGCCGGCAGGACCACTCGGTGCACGACCGCCGCGGTCCCCGTGGGAGCCTGGTCCCGCCGCAGCCGGATCGAACCTCGCACGGGCGCCTCCAACGGCAGGCCGTCCGCATCGCGCACCTGCAACTCGAACTGCTGCTCGCCGGCGATCCGGTCCAGCGGCGTCGGTTCCGCCGGCAACTGCCAGACGCGGCCCGTGTCGTCGATTGCCCGCAAGGCGATTCGACGCCGTTCGTCACCGGCGCGCAAGTCCAGCCAGGCCTCGTCCAGCCGTTTGCCGTTGGCACTGCGCAGTGTGAGCGCGACGCGCGAGCCCTCCAGCACCACCACCCGCCGGGTATCGATGGGCGGCGGTTCCCGCACCGCGTCTCGCGCGTAATCCGGCGGCTCAATCGACCACTCCATCTGCACCAGCGGCGGTTCGATCAAATCTATCTCGGCCGGGTCGGTCCAGGCATCTCCCAGCTCCAGTTGAAACACGACCGGCTCCAGAAACCGGCCCCAAATGGCTTCGTAATGGTCCGCCTGGCCCGCGTCTTCGCCGGCCGCAATCCGGCTCAGCGGCAACGTCCGCCGCCTGCCATCCAGCCGCGACACCAGTTGCACCGAACCGGCATCAGGCCGGCGGCCGCGGCTCTGCACCGTAATCCGCAGCGGCCGGCCATGCGGGACCTTGGCTACGCCAGGCGCCAGCCGCGAACCATCGCCCTCCAGCACTGGGGTGCCATTCACCTCGACGCGCACGATGCGAGTCCGCGAAGGGTAGTGCGCGCCGGTCCCCAACAGCCGCTGGACGAACACGCCGACGTACCCGGGCCAGAACGTCCCGATCAGCAGCCAGGGCAAGCTGACCGCCAACAGCGTTGCCGCCACCCGCAACCCGGGACGCACGGGCACCTCGGCCCACACACTCAGCTCGCGCGACTTGCGGGCCGCACCCTCGACCACTGCCGCTTCCAGTTGGGGCGAACCCCAGCGGTTCGCGCCGACCTGTTCGAACTGTAACGCCGCCACCAGGTCGCTGCGGATTCCCGCCCGCCGCTCCACCAGCATCGCCGCTTCCAAGGCGGTTTCGGGTCGCGCCAGCAGCGGCCGCACCCGGCGCACGATCCACCATGCGGCAACCAGCAGTACCAGCACTTCGACAGCCAGCCGCGGAGCGAACTGCCCGCGAAACGTTGGCTCCAGCCACCAGACGTCCAGCAGAAACAGCACCAGCAGACCCAGCAACACGGGCAGTACGGCCAGGCCGACCGCCATCGCCCAGCGGGCGGCGGCCCGGGACCAACGCAGGATGGCAAGCTGTCGTCGCAGATAGGTCAGTTTCGACATCCGGCGTCCTTGGAAGTGGTCACGATCACCGACAAGCAATTCGGGCAACCATGCCCACAGTTCGTTGCGTGTGGAACGGCTGTGCCAGCCGCGGGCGGCCGGACGAGCGATTGGGGACAATCGTTCTACCTATGAGCGATTGGGGACAATCGCTCCACCTATGAGCGATTGGGGACAATCGCTCCACCTATGAGCGATTGGGGACAATCGCTCCACCTATGAGCGATTGGGGACAATCGCTCCACCTATGA
>JAGFJK010000042.1 GCA_024102795.1 Pirellulaceae bacterium | reverse complement strand
CGATCCACATCATCACCGGACAGTAAACTAGCAAAGCCGTTCCGCAGAGCAGGTAAAAGAAAATGCGGTATTCCGGAGCTAGGAACGCATGAAACGTGCGGGTCGTATCCACAGTTGAGACCTCTTTCGCCGCTTCCAGCCGTACGATATGCTCGAATAGTGCCCACGCCGAAAAGTGCCAGAGCAGACTCATTGAACAGATGCTGAGAACTACAGCTCCAATAATGCTGCGGGCAAGCAGCCACCAAACAGGTACGCTGCATATGCTGACGATTAAGACCCCATACGTCAGCAGGAGTGCGGGATCATGTCCGGTACGGCGAAACTCCAATAGAGGCACCAGTGCCAGCGGCAGGACACCGATGCCGATCCGGCGCATCTTATGTGCCCACGTCTGCGAATCGATTTCGGTTGCCTGGGCGGACGCTGAATAGTGCGGCCGGAGACCTTCCGAAAAGATAAGGGCCGCGATTGTCGCGGAGCCAGTCCACATCAACAGTAGGATATACGGGATGCGTACCCCGATCTCCCGCACTTGGTCCGCTAATTGGGCCAAGCCGAATGTGGCGACGATTACCGCAAGGATCGTTTTCATGAACTGAGTAAGCACCGCCAAGCAATTGGCATAACGAATTGCGATCTATCCGGCGGCAGGATGCGGACGGATAGATCGGCGTTGAACTTTGTGGCGCGCCCACCGGCCCCGCGCCACGGACGATGCGAATTCTATCCGCCGGGGTCTGGTGGTCGCAAGGGATTTCGGAGCCGGTACCAGATGGGAGCGACCGGTGAATACAGGATGTCGCGCCAACTTCGCCGAGTTTCCATCAGCACCAGTTGCAGTTTGTCGCCGCAGGATGGACAGCGGCACGGGTCTTCCTCACGCGATTCCCAGTTCTGTGGCTCGAACTGATCGGCTTCGTCCGACAACGGCACGTCGGCCGCGTCCAGCAACCGCGCGCACCGATCCAGATAGCTCGCCCGCCGATTCCCCAACGCCAACGACGACAGCTCCACCGGCAGCGTAAACACCACCTGGAAGTAATGCACTCCATCCAGCAGCAGCCGAGCGTGGCCGTCCACCCACTCCGCTCGCCGAGCGCCGCTGCAGGTTGGACAGTGGCGGTCGCCGCACGTGCAAGTAGACCATCGTCGTGCTGAAGCTGGACAACCAGGTCCGCCGTTCAACTGAGCAGCAGCCGCAGGTCCTCGGCGGTCAACTGGCCGAGAATGTTCGAGTTGGACGACACGATGGCATCGGCCAGTTCGCGCTTGGACTGCTGCAGCTCCAGGATCCGCTCCTCGACCGTGTTCTCGCAGATCAACCGGTAAGCGAACACCGGTTGGGTCTGGCCGATGCGGTGCGCCCGGTCGACGGCTTGCGCTTCGACCGCCGGATTCCACCAGGGGTCCAGAATAAACACGTACTCCGCGGCGGTCAGGTTCAGCCCGAAGCCGCCGGCCTTGAGGCTGATCAGGAACAGGCGGCAGTCCGGGTCCTGTTGAAACTGCTTGACTCGCTGCTGGCGATCTCGAGTCCGGCCGTCGAGGTAGGCGTAGCTGATGCCGCGTTCGTCCAGCCGCCGGCGGACGATCGCCAGCAGGCTGGTGAACTGCGAGAACACCAGCGCCTTGTGCCCCTCGGCCAGCACGCGTCCGAGTTGCTCCAGCAGCAGCTCCAGTTTCGCGCTGGGCTGGTCGACTTGCGCTGGGTCGAGCAGTCCGGGATGGCAGGCGACTTGCCGCAGCCGCAGCAGGGCCTCCAGCACGTGGATCTTGGCCCGTTCGAGCCCCTGCTGTTCGATCCGATCGGACAACTGCTGGCGATAGTAATCCCGCAACTGGTCGTACTGCTGCCGCTGCTGGTGCCCCATCTGGCAGTGCAGCGTCTGTTCGGTCTTGGCGGGCAGTTCGCGGAGCACTTCCTGCTTGGTCCGCCGGAGGATGAACGGAGCCACCGCGCGGGCCAGCAGGTCCAGCGTTTCGGGGTTCTGCTGCGCGCCGTCGAACACTCGGCGGAAGGTCGTCGAATTACCGAGCAGGCCGGGGTTCAGGAACTCGAACAGCGACCAGAGCTCGCGCAAGTGGTTTTCGACCGGCGTGCCGGTCATCGCCAGGCGGTGGTTGGAGTTCAGCAGCCGGCAGGCCTTGGCCGCCTGGGACTGCCCGTTCTTGATCGCCTGCGACTCGTCCAGGATCGCATGTTCGAACCGCTGCTCCCGCAACTTGACGATGTCCCGCCGCAGCGTGCCGTAGGTGGTCAGCACCAGGTCGCAGGCGGGAATGCTGGTCAGCAGCTTTTCGCGCTCCAGGCCGGTGTAGTTGAGCACCCGCAGTTCGGGCGTGAAGCGCGCCGCCTCGTCGATCCAGTTGAACACCAGGCTGCGGGGGGCGACGACCAGCGATGGCAGGCGGTCCGCCCCGTCCCGCTCGCTCGCTTC
This sequence comes from Pirellulaceae bacterium, assembly GCA_024102795.1. GTDB lineage: Bacteria > Planctomycetota > Planctomycetia > Pirellulales > Pirellulaceae > JAGFJK01. The sequence goes on along the minus strand of JAGFJK010000042.1, from coordinate 31,731 downwards.
CCGGTACTGCTGCAGCAGCGCCAGCACCTGCACGGTCTTGCCGAGCCCCATGTCATCAGCCAGGCAGCCGCCCAGCCGGAATTCGCGGAGAAAGTTCAGCCAGCCGAGTCCCAACTGCTGGTATTCGCGCAGCTCCCCTCGGAAATTCTCGGGCGGCTGGCTCGGTCCGATGCCCTGAAAGTTGCGCAGCCGGGCGGAAAGTTCCTGGAACGTCTGGTCGGAGCGGACCTGGGTGCCGGGCGGCTGAGCGGCCAGCAGGGCGTCCAGCAGCGCGGCCTGCGAAGCGCGGAACCGTAGCGTCTCGTCCCGCGCCGTGCCCAACTCGGCCAGCATCGCGTAGCGGGCGAGCCATTCCTCGGGCAACATGCCGTGCGAGCCGTCGCTGAGTTTCACGAACCGATCGCCTTGCCGGATCGCCTTGAGCAGGTCGGGCAGCGCGGCCGTGGCGCCGTCAAAGCTGATGTCCCCCTCCAGTTCGAACCAATCCACGTCGCTGCGGACATTCAAGCTGGCCGTGCCGCCGTTTCGGAAAAGTTTCCCCTCGGCCTCCACCTGCCAGCCCGCCTCCACCAGGCGAGCGACGATGGCGGAAAGATCGTCGGCCATGAGGGCCATGGCGCCCAGTTCCGGGTCTTTCGGCATGCGCAGGACTCCCGACGCATACAGCTCGTCGTTCAGTCGCTGTTCGGCCTCCCGATCGCGGGGAAAGACGCGGCCTTGCTGCGGATCGACCAGCGCCTGGCGGTACGAGCCGACCGGGATCCGCAGCGTTCCGTACAGGTAGCCGGCGACGGCGCGCAGCGAGCGGGGCCGGAACCGCTCCTTCGGCAAATGAATCTGCAACCAGCCTCGGGGCTCCACCCGCTCCTCCGGCCAGTTCAGCCGCGCCGGCAATTCGGGCTTGGCGTCGGCCGGAAGCTGCGACAAACGCTGCACCAGCTCCGCCTGGTCCGGTACCGGGACGGTCAGCTCCTGGTGCTGCCGCAACAACTGAATCCAGGGAAACGTCTCTCGCACGTCGCAGCGGGCGATCTGGTCGGGGAAGACGACCAGCCCCTTGGCAAGCACGGCGATCGCGGACTCCAACGATCGTTCTTCCTTGCCGCGGTACAGACAACCCCGCAGCGACCAGGAATCCGACTGTTCCGGCTCGTCAACTCGCAGCCGGAACCGCCATGCCGGACCGTCGTCCCAGCTCAGTTTCTTTCCGTCCTCGATCGGCAGGGAACTGTCCAGCAGCCACAGCAGGCGCCCGGTGGCCCCCAGTCGCGGCAGCAACATCTCATAGCACATGGGATGGATGCGAAACGTCGATCGGACAGGCTGGTAACCGTAATAGCGATACCGCGAGTCGGTATTCCCATTGCCCCCGTCGCTCAGATCGCCGGCCACGTTCAGCAAGCGGATCAGATCCGGGTCGGCCGGGTCCTCGTAACCGGCCAGGCCGCGGGCGCTGCGCGTGAGAGCCTTGATTTTGCCGTACGTGCCGTCTTGCCGGGCTTCCTGAATGAAAACCTGGATCACGATGTCGCCGAACTGGTAGGTCTCCTTCAGATCCAGGACGTACCAGGCCAGGCGAGAACGGCGACCCGGTTCCCGAAACGGGCCAGCCGTTTCGTCTGCCTGGTGGCGTTGCGCGGCCGAATCGAGAACCGCCTTCCAGTCGGGCGAACTGCCGCGGCCGTTGGGCAGGCCCAACGCCCGGCGCACGGTGTCCAGAGGGCTCTCGGCAACCGGCTGCCGGGCTGTTCCCACTCGGCCCGGACCCAACTTCCGCTGGTCCATGACCAGCAGCGTGGCCCATACGTGGCGGCAAAGCGGACGAGAGCCATCGGGGTCGCACGTGCAACGGGACAGCAGACTCGCCCCCGTGCCACCATCCCAGGTAATCTCCACGATATGCCCGCGGAGGCCGCGATCGATAGCTTCCGCCCGGATCATGCGGGGTTGCTGGGACAAGATGCGGACCTGCCGCAAACGCTCGCCCGCGGCCCGCACGGTGGGCGAAAACTCGGACGAACAGTGCTGGGCCAGCGACACGGCACACCTCGCGTCAAGAGGTTTACGGCGGCAGTCTTTCCGCGGGCCGGTCGGCCCTTCCGTGACCCGCCAATATAACCACCACTCCCGCTCCAGCCAACCGCACTCGTTGCCGCTCTCTGGTGGCGGCGATAAACTGAACGCTCCACTTGCCAACGCCTGTCGCCTGGAGAGCGCCGCCCATGTCGCTGGATCCCTACCATCGTCGCGTCAAACATGTCATGAGCACGGTGGTCGTCACCGCCGCCGCGCAGGACACCCTGCATGAGGCGCTGGTTTTGATGCACGAAAACCGCTTGTCCACGCTGCCGGTGGTCGACGCGCGCGAGCGGTGCGTGGGGATCATCTCGGCCAGCGACCTGATCGAACTGGCCTGCCAGCTCGAACAGGAAATCAGCGACCTGGGCCGGGTCAGCGAGGTCTCGCGCCAGTGGCTGATCGAGAAACTGACGGAGCACGATCTGGGCCATCAGCCGCTGTCCGCCCGGATGACGGCGTCGGTCATGTCGATCAGTCCGGAAGCGACGCTGGCCGCGGCCGCCGCCGAGATGCTGCGGCACCGAGTGCACCATTTGCCCGTGCTGGACGACCAGGGCAAGCTGCGCGGGATCCTCTCGACCATGGACATCCTCAACGCCTTCGTCGAAGGCGCCGGAAGCAAGTAACACAACCGCCTTACGTTCGACGTCGGTCGCGGGACGATTGGAGCCCGACGCGTCAGCGAGGGAGCCGCCCGTGGGGACTCTCCCAAAAGTAGCCCGACGCGTCAGCGAGGGAGAATTCGCGTTTGATTTTTCCCAGCCCCCAACGGCAAGAAAAGCTTGAACCCATCAAGGTTTTCTGATATGTCAAGGCTATACGACTGCGGCAGTAAGACGCCTTTCCGGAGAGACTCGACGTGTTCAGCATCATCGACCCACGGCGCCGCTGCCAGCGACGCGAGTTTCTGCGCATCGGCGGCTTGGGGATCGGCGGCCTGACGCTCTCGTCGCTGTTGGCCACTCGCGGCCAGGCGGCCGGCAGCCAGCCGGCGGTGCACGAGCGGAGCGTGATCCTGCTGTTCCTGCACGGTGGACCGAGCCAGACGGAGACGTTTGATCCGAAGATGTCGGCGCCGGCCGAGATCCGCAGCGCCACGGGCGAGGTGGCCACGCGTCTGCCCGGCGTGACCTTTGGCGGCACGTTTCCGCAGCTTGCGGCGCAGGCCGATCGCCTGACCATCGTCCGCTCCTACCAGTCGGGTGACGGCAACCACGACATCAAGCCGGTCGTCGGCCGCGACTCAGCCGGGGCCAATCTGGGTTCCCTGTACGCTCGCGTGGCCGGCACCAGTCACCCGCTGACCGGCATGCCGCGCAACGCGGCCCTGTTCCCCCGGGCCGTCGAACCGCAGGCTCAGCCGGCCAACCAGAGCTTTGGCAAGTTTCACGCCACCGGTTCGCTGGGCAGCGCCTACGCGCCCTTCGTACCCGGCGGCGAAGGCGACTTGCAGAAGGACATGCAGTTGAGCCTGCCGCGGGCTCGTTTGGACGACCGCCGCGAGTTGCTGGTGGGCCTGGATCGGGTCAAGCGGTCGCTCGACTCCGGCGGTCTGCTGGACGGCGTGGACCGCTTCCGGCAGCAGGCCTTCGACACGATCCTGGGCGGAGTGGCCGAAGCGTTCGACCTGTCGAAGGAAGATCCCCGCGTGGTGGCTCGCTACGACACGGCAACGCTGGTCCGGCCGGAAAGCATCAGCCGGGCCTGGAACAACTACAACAACTATGTCGACAACGCCCGCACGCTCGGCAAGCTGCTGCTGCTGGCTCGCCGGCTGTGCGAAGCCGGCTGCGGCTTCGTCACCGTGACCACCAACTTCGTCTGGGACATGCACGCCGATCGCAACAACGCCCCCGTGGACGAAGGCATGCAGTATATGGGCCGGCCGCTGGACCACGCCGTGAGTGCCTTTCTGGAGGACGTGGCGGCGCGGGGCCTGAGCGACAAGATTCTGCTGGTGGCCACCGGCGAGATGGGCCGCACGCCCAAGATCAACAAGAACGGCGGGCGGGACCATTGGGGTGGCCTGACGCCCCTGCTGCTGGCCGGAGGCGGGTTGCCGATGGGCCAGGTGATCGGGCAGTCCACCAGCGACGCGGGCCAGCCGCTGTCCGAACCGCTGACCAACCGCCACCTGACCTCGACCATCATGCACTCGCTGCTCGATATCGGCAAGGTGCGCACGATGACCGGGCTGCCCTCGGACGTGTCGCGAGCGATCACCGACGGCAGCCCGATTCCGGGCCTGAGCTGAGCGGGCTTGATGAGCTGTGCCGGCTTGAATCGAGTCCGGTCAGAACACCACTGGCTTGCCCAGTTTGCGGCGCAGGGGCGTGAGCTGCCCGCCGTGCATCACTTCGTGAGAGGCCGCCAGGCCCAGCACGTCGGCCATGGTCGGAGTGAGCGACCGCCACGCTTCGGGCGCCTCGCGCCGCAGGTCCTCGTCGGTCACCGAGTCCAGCACGGCCAGGATCCCCTGCCGCTGCTGGTCGAGCAGTTTGAGGTACTGGTCCTTGGTCAGAAAGCCGCTGGTGTCTTCGCTGGCCGCCGTTTCCTTGCTGTGCTGCTGAGCGAATCCTTCGGGCAGCGCCGGCATCGAACCGGGCCGGACCATCTCGCCCATGCTGTGTTCGGACGCGATCAGATGCCCCAGTTGCCAGGCGAAGTGATTCGCCCCCTCGACGCAGCGGACCAGCAGATCGTCGTCCGACAGATCCGCCAGCAACATGTTGGTCACCATCCGAGCTCGATCAAAGTCGGCGCGCAGCACTTGTTTGGCGTCCACGGCGGGTTGGCCTCCTGAACACAGGTTAGGGTAGTTGGACAGCGGCCCTTATATTTACTCCCAACCCGCCGCGAATGCGAGGAGGCCGTGCCGGCTTGCCCGGCGGATCGTTCGGTTTCCCACTACAGCGCACGCCACGCGCTCCCCACTTCGAATCCCGCCGGCTTGCCCGGCGGATCGTTCGGCTTCTCACTACAGAGCGCCCACTTAACTACGTTCCAAGGCCGCTCGCCCGCCGCGAACTGCGCACAATGATGACGATCGCGGCCACCACAATCGCCGCCACGATCAGCGTGCCCGCGTTCAGGATTCCGGACCGGCTCCACCAGACGATCGCGTACCCCAATCCGCCGGTCAGCAGCGCGTAGTACGTGAACACCAGCAGCGTCCGGCGGATGACCACGCCTTCCTTGCCGACCAGCCCGACCACGGCCGAGGCTGCCACCACGTTGTGCACGCAGATCGTGTTGCCCGCCGCTCCGCCCACGGCTTGCAGAGCGACGATCCAGGTCGGATCGACACCGATCCGCGTCCCCACGTCGAACTGGAACAACGACAACATCATGTTGCTGACCGTATTGCTGCCGGCGACGGCGGCTCCGATGCCGCCGACGAACGGAGCCAGGATGGGCCAGGCGTCGCCCGCCAGCGCTTCGACACCCGCGGCCAGGGCCAGCGGCATCTCCGGGTATCCGGCCGCTCCGCCCTGGCTGTTGATGAACACCTGGACCATCGGCACGGTGAACACCAGGGCGACGGAGGCGGCCAGCAGCGTGCGCAGGGACCGCTTCCAGGCCACTCCATACGCCGACCATTCCATGCGGTGCAGCAGGCAGGTGGCCAGCGAGACCAGCAGAAACACCGTGCCCGGCAGGTACAGCGGCTGGATTCGATGCGTCAAAGCGGTGCCCAGCAAACCGTCCAGGGGGATCGCGCAGGCCTTGATCCAGCCGGCCAGCGGCAGGCTGGGCAGTCGGGTCGCCACCAGCAGCGCGGCCACCAGCACGTAGGGTAGCCAGGCCAGAATCATTCTCATCGGGGGTCGCGGCAGCGCATCGGCCTGGTGCACCGCGCCGAGCCACTCGGGATTCCATTGCTCCGGCGAGTCGAAGTCCCAGACCTGGCCGTCCAACGGGCGCAGCCAACCCCGCCGAGCGACCGGGATGACGATTGCCAGCCCGATCAGGCCGCCCAGCAGCGACGGAAACTCAGGACCCAGCAGCCAGGCCACGGCCAGGTACGGCCCGGTCATCGCCACCGCCGCGAACAGGGCGAACGGCCAGACCGCCAGCCCCTCGGCGAACGACCGGTTCCGGCCGAAACAGCGGGTCATGATCGCCACCATCAGCAGCGGCACCAGCGTCCCCGCGACCGCGTGCAGCAGAGCCACTTTCCAGCCGATCATCGCCAGGAAGGCCGGCCAGTCGGCATATCCGGCCTGCTCGGCGAACTGCCGCACCGTTTCGCCTTCCGACAGGCCCGTGCTGACGCCCAGCAGAATCGGCGTGCCGGCGGCGCCGAACGAGACGGGCGTGCTTTGAATGATCATCCCCGCGGTGACGGCGGCCATCGCCGGAAAACCCAGCCCCGCCAGCAAGGGCACGGCGACGGCGGCCGGAGTGCCAAAGCCGGCCGCCCCTTCGATGAACGAACCGAACAGCCAGGCGATGATGATCACCTGCAGCCGGCGGTCGGGCGTAATCTGGCGGAAGGTCTGCCGGATGCGCTGCAGTCCGCCGCTCTCCTCCATCGTGTTCAGCAGCAGGATGGCCCCGAACACGATGTACAGCAGCTCGCCCGCGATCACCAGCCCCTTGAGCGACGCGGCCAGGATCTGGACTCCCGGCACCGACCAGACGAACCAGGCCAGACCCGCGGCCACCAGGTACGACAGCGGCATGGCCCACTTGGCGGGCCAGCGCAGCACCACCAGCAGCAGGCCGACAACGGCGATCGGCAACAGGGCCAGCAGGGCCAGGGTTGCGGTTCCCAAGTGAATCACTCCCGCAGCGAAGTTCCGCGCGTGGCGGCGGTCTCGGCGCACGTCCCTCGCCCGGCGGAGCAATCGCACCGGGCGTTCGGGCACGCTGCCACTTGTAACCCGAACGGCGGTGGAGCGAAAGCCAGCCCGGCAAACTCGGATAGCCACGCCGCGGCGGATCGGGCATAATCAAAGAGCTGCAAGTTGCGTGGATTCTATCAGCTACGAGGAGTTTTCCGGCCATGTTCCGTTACGCACCCCCTCTCCGCGGCTGGCTGATCGTGCTCCCGCTCCTGCTCCTGGTCCTGCCCGTCGCCGCGCGAGCTCAGAACGAGGGGCAAGCCGATCTGGACCGGGCCACGGAGCTGAAGCTTGGCGCCAAGTCGCCGATGGACCTGGACGCGGTGATCGAGCATTGCGAGTCGTCGATCCGCAAGGGCCTGGACGAAGACAACAAAAAATTCGCCGTCAACCTGCTCACGTCCACACTGTTCCAGCGGGCCAGTCTCTACACGGCCCAGATGTTCGCCGACGCTCGCGACCCCCGCTGGCAACTGTGGCGAGCCGACGCGCTGCGGGATCTGGACGAGCTGCTGGAGCACGACCCGAACTACGTGGATGCCCACCTGCTGATCGCCCGGCTGGAGGCGCTTCCCGGCGGCAAGATGAGGCGGGGGCGGAACGCGGTCGAGAAGGCGATCGAGCTGCTGGCCGACGACAAGCCCAAGCAGGCCGAAGCCTGGGTGCTGAAGGCCCAGATGTCCGAGGGGGAAGAAGAGCGGGTTGCCGCGCTGGACAAGGCGCTGGAACTGGACCCCGGTAGCGTGCAGGCTCACCAGTTGCGGGCCGGCCTGTTCCTGGCCAAGGGCGAAGTGGACAAGGCGATCAGCCACATGGAACAGATTCTCGCCCAGCATCCGGAGAATCTCCAGGCCCGCGCCGCGCTGGCCGAGGCGCTGATCAATCTCAAGCAGTACGACAAGGCGCTGGCGCAGATCGACGAGGCCATCAAATTGAACCCCGAATCGCCGATCGGCTACCTGCTCAAGTCGCAGCTCCACATGGCCAAGGAGGAGCCCAAGGAAGCCAAAGCCGCGCTGGACAAGCTGCTGGAGGTTGAGCCGGGCGCCGTACTGGCGCTGTTGATGCGGGCTCGAGTCCAACTGGCCGACGGCAACTCGCAGGCCGCCCTGGAAGACGTCAACCGAGTGCTGGCCGCCAACCCGGAACAGCCGCCGGTGCAGGCCATTCTGCTGCGGAGCATGATCTACGCCGATCAGCAGCAGTTCGACCGGGCGATCATCGACATGCGGCTGCTGGTCGAGAACGATCCGGAGAATTCCGAGTGGCGGCTGCAACTGGCGTCCTTCTATAACGCCAGTGGACGGCCGCGCAAGGCGATCGAGATCTACAACGAAATGATCGAACAGGATGCCGACGACTGGCGCGCCCGACGCGGGCGGGCCGACGCGGAACTGGCGATTGGCCAGCACGCCGAGGCGATCGCCGATTACAAGGTGGCTCACGCCGCGCAGCCCGAACACAGCGGGATATTGAATAACTATGCCTGGGTGCTGGCCACGTCGCCCAAGGACGAGCTGCGCGACGCCAAACGGTCCATCGAACTGGCGACCAAGGCCTGCGAGGTGACCGAATACAAGGAGGCCCATATCCTCAGCACGCTGGCCGCCGGCTATGCCGAGTCGGGCGACTTCGAGACGGCCATCAAGTGGTCCACCAAGGCGGTGGAGTTGGGCGAGGGCGAGACGCGCGAGCAACTGCAGAAGGAACTGGAAAGCTACCAGCAGAAGAAGCCCTGGCGCGAACTGCAGGAGACCAAGGAAAAGCCCGACGTTCCCAGCCGGCCCCGCAACCGGATCGCGGCCTGACCGCCAGCAGATAGCCCGCTCGCCGCCATGAATCGCGACGCTGCCTACCAACTGGTGTGCGAGTATACGCAGAGTGAAAGTCTGCGCCGGCACATGCTGGCCGTCGAATGCGGGATGCGGGCCTACGCCCGGAAGTTCGGCGAGGACGAGGAGACCTGGGGCATCGTCGGGCTGCTGCACGACTTCGACTACGAACGGTGGCCCGACCCGCCGGACCATCCGCTGCGGGGAGCCGAGATTCTGGCCCGCTTGAACTACCCGGCCGAAGTGATCTACGCCATCAAGTCGCACGCCGACTACCTGACCGATTGCCCGCGCCTCTCCAGGCTCGACAAGACGCTCTACGCCTGCGACGAGCTGGCGGGGTTCATTTCCGCCGTGGCCCTGGTCCGGCCCGAAGGCATCCGCGGGATGCAGGCCAGCAGCGTCCGCAAGAAGATGAAGCAGAAGAGTTTCGCCGCGGCCGTGCGGCGCGAGGACATCTTGCGCGGAGCCGAGGACCTGGGGGTCGAGCTGAACGAACATATCCAGTTTCTGATCGACGCCATGACGGAGCGGGCCGAAGAGCTGGGACTGGCGGGTGCTTGAACGGCGGCGCGGGCGGCGCACCGGGGATCGTTGCCAGGCCCAGAATCACCCCGCGACAAAGTGGCCATCACGCTCCGCGTGATGAGCCTTCCGACCGCCGTCGGAACCCTCCGCCGCGGCCGGCGTCCAGCCGGACTTGCGGGGGCACAGGTCCGGGCGCTCCGCAACGACCGATGGAGACTCCCTGCGACAGGATACGCTGAGTCTGCAGGGATCATCACGCGGAGCATGATGACTACTTTGCGGGAGGTTGCCTGCAACTCCGGTCCCACTGGGTCGCGGGAAGGGCGCAACTTCCGTAGGGTTGCTAGTCGATTGTGGCTCGTAATAATACGGCGTGAGCTGTCAAAGGGGCGCCCGGAATGTCAGCGGGATGTGAAAGTTGAATTCCGGACAGACGGAGAAACAGGGGGCTGACGCCCCCCGCTCGCCCGAAGATGATGAAACTTGACTTTTTGATAGGGAGCTGCTCATGGACATCCAGGCCGCCGATCAACTGGTGACGAAGAAGTGCAAGCCGTGCGAGGGTGGAGTGGAGCCCTGCTCGTTGGACGAAGCTCAGCGGCAACTCGATCAACTCGAACACTGGTACCTCACGCACGACGGACAGCGGATTCGCCGCGACTGGGTTGTCCGCAACTTCCTGGCCGGGATCGACTTCTTTCAGCGCGTGGCGCAGGTGGCCGAACAGGACGGCCATCATCCGGACTTGCACCTGGAAGGGTATCGCAAGGTCTGGATTGAACTTTGGACGCACGCCATCGGCGGCCTCAGCGAGAACGATTTCATCCTGGCGGCCAAGATCGATCAGTTGCCAGTGGAGCTGAAGAAGTAGCCGTTGGCTCAAAGGTGTCCTGAGTCATCGTTTCACTGTTCACAACAAAGGCTCCGGACGAGCCTGACCGCCGCCGGTTCCAGCACGTGCATGCGTACCTGGATAATGACATCGCTACCGCCGCTTGCGATGACCCGTCGTGCTCGACCTGAAGATCGGCAAGTTCACTCACGCCGCTGCCGGGCAGATGCGCCAAATCCTCAACCGGGCCCGAGAGCCTGGGACGGATGGCGGAGAGAACCGGCCCGCGGCGCAAGTCCGTCCGCTAGCGAGTCAGCTCGCGCGGAAAGAAGCTCCGTGTCCGCCCAGCCAATCGCTCGCCTCACATGACTCGCCACTCGTCCGATCAGGCAAGCCGCGGACCGTGCTGACGACGAGTGCGATCGCGGGCCAGTTGTTCCAACCAGCGGTCCGAGTCGTTGAGCGGCACATCCCAGGCGCCGACCGCGTTGTTCACGCCCTCCGCCGCTGTCCCGCTCGACTCGCCTTCACTCGCTCCGCTGGACGGCTGATTCAAGGCATTAATCACCGCCAATGCATCCACTGGCGAGACCAGATTGTCGTTGTTCACATCCAGGTAGGGGGCAGAACCCGGATACGTTGGCAACGGACCGGGAGTGGTGTTGGCGTTCAGATAATTCACCACCAGCAGCACGTCCACCGGCGTCAGGACGCCGTTCCCATCGACGTCTCCAGGATTCAGAATGTTTTGCCAGCCGCTACCGATGTTGGCTGGCGATACGCCCCAATACCATCCGCTGGGGTCGGGCCAGGGGGACGGGGGTGTGACCTGCGGTGCGGGCGGAACGACGAAGCTGGTCGAAGCCGGTAACACAATCGGATCGGTGATCGCCGTACTTGGCGGTGCACAGTAGTTCAAGTTCGCCAGTGGGTCGTCGCACGGCAACAGCGGCTTGGACGTCGGGTCCGAGATTCCGGGACCGATCGGAATCGAAATTACCTCCCCTGCAAACGCGAAGTCGAGCTCCGGAAACGGGCTGCCGTCGGGCGTGGCGGCCACAAACTCAACGCGGTAATCTCCGGGTGCCAGCAGTGTGGTGCTGGCCGAACGCGTCTGCCCCGGCCGGGCTGCGATGCGTGCAACCAGTCGCCCGTCGGGGTCATGGACCACCACCCATAAAACGGCCGTCGTCTCCTGCTCGATCGAGTCGACTGTCAACACCAGGTGGATCAGTTGCGTGGTCTCGGCATGAAGCCCATAGGCCCGCGCCTCGGCGTGCTGGCCGCTGAGCGATCCCTGGACCAGCGCATCAAGCTCGATCGGTTGCGCGGCAAATTCTGCCGTCAATTCGTAGCGGCCTGTCGACGAGAGGCCAGTCGTCTCCGCGGGTTCGACCTTGATGCGATACGGCTTGTCGGCGTGCGCGTCGTCAACTTGCAGCAACATGACTCCATCAAAGTTAACCAGCAATCGCGATTCGACCACACGGCCCTTGTCGTCCAGCACCGAGACTTGCGGAATCCAGCGCTCGCTCCCGGTTGCCCGCACGGTGACGGACAGCACTTCCAGATCCTCCCAATCTTCCAACGCCTCCGCGTTTGGCACGAGTTCAAAGTAATCCACGTCACTGGCCGTGACGATGGAACCTGCGGTCGCATAGCGGGGCGGCGTCAGCGATCCGCTGCCCGATTCCAGGTGGTCCGCCGATTCAGGATCATCATTAGGCCGGCCATCGTCATCGTGGTCATCCGTCTCCCTGCCACCGGACTCCTGGTCGCCCGCCAGTCCATAAAGAGACTGTAGCGTCGCGATGTCCTGGGCCGTTGGCGTCAGAACGTCCGAGACGCCGTGCACGAACATCGGCGAGCGGGGATCGGTGCTGTGCCCCAGCCCGAACACGTGCCCCGCCTCGTGCAAAGCCACGGAAAACAATTGGTCCAGATTGTCGAGTTGGGCATTGCTGTTCAGCAGCACATCACCAGCCCAGGTCCCCGACACCAGTTCGTGATGGGGAACGGAAATCGCAATCACGTCGGTTGCCAGGGCGACCGCCCCGATCCGAATGTCACCAAATCGCGGATCGCCCTGCGTCGGTCCCGCCACACCAAAGGCGACCCCCTGATCGCCGATTGCCCGTACCTGCGTGCCCAGCGGCTCGGCCCAGGCCTGGAAGGCGCTCAGAATCACTTCGCGCCACTGCGCCTCATCGGCCAACGCCGACAGCTCGGACGACAGCACGCTTGGCCTGCCGGCCAGCTCGGTGCCGTCCGGCGCGAAACTGAGCGTCAATTCCGGCACGTGCAACCAGGCGGTCCCCTCGGCATCCATCGGCAACCGGACTTCCAAGGTTTCCATCACCGGACGGCGGAACCGTCGGCGAAAGGGCACGTCGGACCGACCAGGCGACTGCCGGAAGAGATACCGAAGCATGGCTGGAAAGCCTTCCTGTCAGCGGCGCAAGGGTGGGAATGGCTGTCTCTCGACCAACGAAGTCAACGGCGACTTTCGGTGAGTAGTGGAAACCAGCCTTGGAATCCGCCAGACAAAAGTTTCCCTTTTTTGCCCCATTCCCGCCAGCGGCCCCACATGATTCGGACTGGCGGACTCCCCTCCCGAAAACGACTCCTCTGGTTACAGACGGCTTCCCTACCCCGCTGAAAGTCGGCTAACCGACCACGCCTGCTCGTACAAAAGGATTCTGAGCCATGTCCCGTTCTCTGAACCGCAAACCCCTCCGTTCGCAACGCGGCACGGGCCGGAAGCAGCAAGTTCACGAGACTCGTCGTCGCCGCTTTCTTTCCCATGAAGCGCTCGAGGGGCGACTGCTGCTGGCGGGGGATGTGGCCGGGACGGTCTACGACGACCTCAATGGTAACGGCCTGCGGGAACAGGAGGAGAAGGGGATTTCGAACTGGACGGTGTATCTGGATCTGAACCAGGACGGCGCGCCGCAGGTTGACGAACCTTCCGCTCGGACCGATCAGGACGGAGACTACCTGATTCCGAGTGTTGCGCCTGGCGATTATCGGGTGGCGGAAGTCGTGCGGAGCGGTTGGGTGCCGACTTCACCCGCCAGCGGATACGCCGACATCTCCCTGCGAGATGGTGAGGAAGCCAAGGTCGACTTCCTGAATCAGGGCAGTGGCGGTACGGGAAGTCTGTCCGGCACGGTCTGGAACGATGTCATTGGCGACGGAATTCGGGATGCCATGGATATCGGGTTGGCCGGCTGGACGATCTTCCTGGACCTGAATGGCGACGGCCTGCCAGATCCGGCCGAGCCGTCGGCGGAAACGGACGGCGACGGCAATTACCTGATCGAAGGACTTGCCGCCGACGAATATGAAGTCGTCGAGGTGCTTCCGCTCGGCTGGGATACTTCGCCAGGCTTCTCAGACGGTTATTCCGTGGTCGTTGCCGATGACGCCAACAGTGTGGTTCCCGACTTTGCGAACTACACGGAAGAGATTTCCATCGTCCGCGGTGTGGTGTGGAGCGACGCCAACGCCAACGGGGTGCTGGATGCGGGAGAACCGGGCCTGACGGGCTGGCGGGTTTACTCGGACTTGAACGCGAATGGCGTTCTGGACGTCGGCGAGCCGTCGGCCTTCAGCGGGACCGGCGGCAGTTACGTGCTGGTGGGTTTGAAGCCCGGCGCAAACCGCATCACCGAAGAGGTCCAGGCGTCGTTTCGCCCCACCTCGCCCTCGACGGGTTTCCGTACGGTTACCGCGCCGAACTCCGGGACACTCAACAACATCAACTTTGGCAATCAGGAGCGAACCGACGCGGCCATTGGCGGCGTGGTGTTCAACGATCGCGATCAGGATGGCGTGCGCGACCCAGGTGAGAACGGTTTGCCGGGGATCACCATCTACCTCGACAGAAACAACAACGATCTTCTGGACTTGGACGAGCCGAGTGTGACGACGGCGGAAGACTTGTTTTACACGCCGGATGTCGATGAAGCTGGTACGTACCAATTCACCCACCTCGCCAAAGGCTCCTACGTGGTTCGGGAGATCGTTCCTTCGCTGCTGGCAGCGACGCCCGAATCCGAAAGATCCCACGTGGTGACGGTGGGTCCGGCCGACGACGTGCGTGACGTGAACTCGGCCAACGTGTATCGGCCGAGCGAGATTCACGGCACCAAGTTTGAAGACCTCAACGGAAATCACTTGCGCGATGATGGCGAGCCGGGGATCGAGGGCGCAACGATATTTATCGACCTGGACCGCGACGACCTCTACGACGACGACGAGCCGATGACGTTAACCGCAGCCGACGGTTCGTATTCGTTCGTCAATCTGCCTGCCGGAGCTTACGTTGTCCGCGAGCGCGTCGCCGCCGGATACGTGCAGACGTTTCCGCAAACCAGGGACGGAGTTCTGTGGCCTGCCGGCGTGAGCAACCCGGCGGTGGGCAACGTAACCCCCTTGTCGATTGAGGCTTCTTTGGCCGAGGGGCAGACGCATTCGACAACGGTCAGCCTGACCCTGCCCACGACGGGCGGGCTAACGAATCTGGTCGATGTCTTCCTGCTGTTCGACGATACCGGCAGCTTCACGAGCAACAGTCCCATCGTACGCGCTGCATTCCCGGAAATCATCGCCACGCTTCAGAGCCGATTGCCAGGCATTGATTTCGGGTTCGGCACCGGCCGGTTCGAAGAATATGGAAACTTTGCCGGGGAATACGCCAGCGGCCGGCCGTTCGTATTGAACCAGCCGATCGTGGCCACCGACGTTCCCGGCTTTTCCGGGTCGATTCAGGCCGCCCTGGATCGCGTCGCGCCGGGATATGGAGGCGATGGCCCCGAAACTGATATCGAAGCCCTCTATCAGTTGGTAACGGGCGCCGGCTTCGACGGGAATAACAATGGTTCGGTTCTCGATAGCGGCCCGGCCGGTCTGGCTTCGACCCAAGTCACCCCCGGCAACAGCGGCGACGTGCCCTCGTTTGCTTCCTTCACGGCGGACCCGACCCACCAGGTTCTGCCGGCTACGGGCACAATCGGAGGCGCTGGATTCCGTGCCGGCGCACTGCCGATCATCATCACCGCGACCGATATCGGCTTTGCCTACCAACCCAAGGGAGAAACTACGATTACCGGGATTGACGGCCTGACGTTGCCCCTCTCGCAAGTCACGGCCTCCTCTCGTGCGACAACTCCCTTCAACTCCGGCGCGGGAGTCCAAGAGACCGTAACGGGCTTAAACGCGTTGGGAGCGCTGGTCATTGGACTGGGCACCAATGCCGCCTCCAATCAAGCACCGCGGCAAGGCCTGGAAGCGCTCGCCAATCTGACGGGGTCGGTCAACCGATCGACCACTACGATTGCCAATGGCACGACCGACGATATCGCGCCGGGAGATCCCTTCTATTTCCAGATTGGAACTGGGACCGGCTTGGCGCTCCATGTGGCGGATGGCATCGTTGCCGCCGTCGAGAACGCGGTCACCAATGTGAATGTCAACGTCACACTCCGGGCATCGGATCCGCGAGTGCTCATCAGCAGTCGTCCCGGAGTCATCAATGGTCTTGGCGCCGGCGACACGGCGACGTTCGATGTGACGTTTGTCGGCGACGGTCGCCCCCATCGCTTTGATCTGGAGTTTGTTCGCGAAGGAACCAATGTAGTGCTCGGTTCGATCCCCGTTGTGATCGGTACGCCGATTCCCGGAGACGGCTACGAGTTCGAGGATTGCGATGACGGAGAGCATAGCAGCGGAATCGATTTTGGCGACCAGCGAATCGGTGACGGATCACCCAACGTCGCGCCCAGCTTCACGGCTGGCGCGGATCAGGTGGTTCAGGAAGACGCTGGCACCCAGACAGTCCCTGCCTGGGCCACGGACGTTCTGGCTGGCCCAACCAGCGAGTCCTCGCAGTCCGTCAATTTCCTTGTCAGCAGTGACAATCCCTCGCTGTTTGCCGAGCAGCCCGCCATCTCGCCCAATGGAACTCTCACGTATGTTCCCGCCCCGGACGCTTTCGGCCTGGCCAACGTCACCGTGCGACTGCATGACAACGGCGGTACCGACGGTGGCGGTGTCGACACCAGCTTGCCCCAAACATTCACCATCACCATCACGCCGGTGAATGATGCTCCCCTGGCAACGGCCGATTCCTACACGACCGGCGAGGACGTGGTGCTGATGATCGACGCTCCCGGCGTGCTGGGCAACGATTCGGACCCCGACAGCAGTTCGCTTGCCGCCGTCCTGGTCACGGGTCCGACCCACGGCAGCCTGACGCTGAACGCGAACGGTTCGTTCAGCTACACGCCCGACGCCGGATACTCGGGTGTGGATAGTTTCAGCTACAAATCCAGTGACGCCACGGCCGACTCGAACCTGGCCACGGCCAGCATCACCATCACGCCCGTGAATGACGCTCCCCTGGCAGCGGCCGATTCCTACACGACCGGCGAGGACGCGGTGCTGATAATCGACGTTCCCGGCGTGCTGGGCAACGATTCGGACCCCGACAGCAGTTCGCTCACCGCCGTCCAGGCCACAGGTCCGACCCCCGGCAGCCTGACGCTGAATGCTAACGGTTCGTTCAGCTACACGCACGACGCCGGATACTCGGGTGTGGATAGTTTCAGCTACAAAGCCAGCGACGGCACGGCCGACTCGAACGTGGCCACGGCCAGCATCACCATCACGCCCGCGAATGACCCTCCCCTGGCAACGGCCGATTCCTACACGACCGGCGAGGACGCGGTGCCGACGATCGACGGTCCCGGCGTGCTGGGCAACGATTCGGACCCCGACAGCAGTTCGCTCACCGCCGTCCTGGTCACGGGTCCGACCCACGGCAGCCTGACGCTGAACACGAACGGTTCGTTCAGTTACACGCCCGACGCCGGATACTCGGGTGTGGATAGTTTCAGCTACAAGGCCAGCGACGGCACGGCCGACTCGAACGTGGCCACGGCCAGCATCCAAGTGGAACCCGCCCCACAACCGGCTGGCGCGAAGTTTTTTGTTGTGGATCGGGCAGTGCGTCGTACGTTTGGGTACGACGCGGACGGCAAATCGCTGAGTATCAGTCGGCTGAACACGGAAGACAAGAAGCCTCGTGGCATTGCCGCCGCCGCGGACGGAACGACCTTATGGGTGGTCGATGAGAAGGGAGAAGTGTTCGTTTACGACAACCAGGGACAGTCTTTGGGTTCCTGGGAATTTGGAATGGTGGACAAAGCGGAGGGAATCACAATTCACGGTGATGATCTGTGGATCGTGGATGGGGGTGAAAGGCAGGTGCATTTCTTCGCGGGCGGCGCGACACGCCGTTCCGGGAACGCGACACCCACGTCCAGCTTCCGGTTGGATTCGAGTAACCGCAATCCGATGGATCTGGTCACCGACGGAAGCCATGTGTGGGTTGTCAACGACACACGAGCGGCGGACCAGGTGTTTCGCTACACGATCAGTGGTGTGCTCGACGGAGAATGGCAGATTGGCGAGCCGAACTCAAAATCAAAACCCACCGGTCTCACGATTGATCCGAATGACGTGAATCACATTTGGATTGTGGATTCCGGGAGCGACAAAGTTTATCAGTACGATGGAGCGACTTCACGAACGACAGGCGTGCTGACGGCCAGTCATATCTTCAAACTCGCCAGGATCAACCGCGATCCACAAGGCATCGCCGACCCACGGCCATTTATCGAGAGCCAGGCGGGGCGAAGTGCGAGTGACAATCCGGCGGACGACTTGATCATGACACTTGTCGGTCGCGCCGACGAAGGCTCCGTACACGATGAGCGATCGTCGACGGACAACCCTGGGACGAAAGCGCGGCGGAGTAAGCCTGCCGACAGCGAATTCCGTGGCGAGGAGCTGTTCGAGGTCTTTCGCGGCGGCCATGCCCAGCGCGAGAACTCGCGCCACGTGGTGTTCGCTGAGTTACGCGATCGCTTGAGCTCACTCGACCTCGACCTCGACGCGACTCTGGACGAACTGTTGGCCGGCGGGCGCACAAACTTGCAAGACGCCCCAGGGTCTTTAAGGGCGACAGGTCCGCGGCTACTTTGAGGAACTGGCCGGGCTGGGCGAGGAGTTCTGCCGGACGTGCTGGACCTCGCATTCCACGGCGAACGGCAGGTACCAATCGAGGCCCGCCGCCCGACATCCCACTCCAGCGTACTGCGGAGACAGATGACCGGCTGATCACCCCGCCCAAACCGCCGCTAACCAACTGTTCCAACGATTAGCGGCGGTCTTTTTCTTCAGGGCTGATTGGCGGCCGCCGTCAACTGCAGCGCGGCACGGACGGCACTTTGGAAGTGAGGGTTTTCCCGGATGGATTGCAAGTCGGGATCCGTGGCCGCGATCGATGCCAGGGCCGGTCGGGCCGCAAGCGCTCGAGCCACCCACGGCCAGGCCTTGTCCGCCTCCTCGGCCCTGACTGTCGAGTTCAATGCCTGGACACAGCCAGCCTGGTACCACACGTGTGGATCGTCGCTGGACGCGGCAGCGGATTCGGCCGCGGCAGAGGCAAGCTGGGATTCACCGAGCCGTGCCAGCAAGACAGCACGACTCACCTGGGCACCTGCATCGCCGGGGTCGATGGCCAGCAATTGGTCCAGCGCTTCGATTGCTTGCCGCGGTTGATCCTCGCGTTCCGACAGGACATGGGCCAGGTTCTGCCAGGCTTCGCGACACCGCGGCTCCAGTTGCAAGGCGGCCCGAAAATCGGCTAAAGCCCCCGAAGGATCCTCGCTCAACCGGGCAACTCCCCGCGCGACCCAACTGTCCGCGTCGCGGGGTGTTCGCCGCAGGCCCTCCTGGCGGTCGGCGGCGGCTGCCACGGCGTCACCCAATCGGGCGTGGAGCCGTGAGCGAAGCAAGAACACTCGAGTCTGCGTCGCTCCGTTCCGCAACGCCGCATCCAGGTCGCGGACGGCTTCCGATAGTCGGCCTAGTGCCTGACAGGCCAGCGCCCGATTGACCAGGGTCCCCGTCGGTCGCACCTGCTGGCGCGCGGCATGATCAAAGTCCTCCAGGGCCGAGGCAAACCGTTGTTGCTGGTAGCGAGCCAGACCTCGATACTCGCGAGGCAGCGGAGCGTCAGGCTGCAGAGCGACGGCCATGGAAAAACAGCCTTCCGCTTCGGCCGGACGATGCAATTCCAGGTAGCAACTCCCCAGAGAGAACCAGAGTCCATCGTCTTGCGGCCGCTGCTGCACAAGCGATTCGAGCACTTCGGCGGCCTGTCCTGGCTTGTGCCGTTGCACGAGCTCGCTGGCCAGCAAACGCTGGTCGAACGGATGGTTGCTCAACCTGCTCGCGCTCCCGGCTTCCGGAGTCGTCGACCATGAACTTTCCCAACCGGGAGGTAGCTGGCCGGACGCCGCCAGTATGCGGCGCCGCTGCATGGCCAGCGCATGAGGGACGGGCTTTCCCAAGAATTGCATCGCCCGTTCATTACAGGCCAAGGCGAGTTCCAACGTTGGCAGCGGCACATCGGCAGCGTCGGCTCGCAATGCCTGCTGCGTCTGTCCGGCGGCAAGCAGGTACATGAGTTCGGCCGCATGTTCGGCCAACCCGCGTTGCCCCTTCCGATCCAGCAAGCGGTAGTCGTTCGCCGCCGATACCTGCTGCGCGTCCAACAGATTGTAGCCTTGCAGCGCCTGTTCGGCCTGCCCCACGGCGTCGTTCAGCCGCTGGTCGTCGACGAATGGCGAGTTCAACGCCGAACGGACGTGCGACACCGTCTGGCTGAATTCCACCAGGCGATCCTGAGCCAGATGCCGCGAGAACTGCATGCCGCGGACCGACGCCGCTCCGACAACCACGGCAATCAGCAGGGCTGCCAGCGAGCCGACCGTAGTGGCTGACGAGAGTCGGGGATGCCTCCGGACCCATTTGCGTAGACGCTCGGTCGGCGAGCGGTCCGGCGCGTATTGCAGCGGACGATGCTCCAAGTGCCGCTGCAAGTCCTCCCCCAGTTGCCGGGCGGATGCATACCGATTGTCCGCTTCGATCGCCAGGCACCGCCCCAGGATCGCCTCGAGCCCCGGCGACACCTGGGGATTCAAGCTGCGCGCTCGTGGAGCCGGCTGTCGGCGGTCTTCCAGCATCTGAACCACGACCGGCTCAAACGCCCCGTGCCGCGGAGGATAGGGCGCCCGGCCCGTCAACAGTTCGAACAGGATCACTCCCAATGCATAGATATCGGCCCGGGCATCGACGGCGCCACCTCGCTGAACGGCCGCCAGATGTTCCGGGGCCATGTAGGGCAAAGTCCCGCCAACCAGGGTGCTCGGCGCGGTCTCCGGCGTTGCCAGGTTGAAGTCCAGGATCAACGGCTCACCATCGTCGGTCAGCAAGATGTTCGCGGGTTTCAAATCGCGATGCAGGATGCCTCGCTCGTGTGCATGTGCCAGGCCGTCAGCCACGCGGGCCACAATCCAGACCACGGCATCCAGGTAGCTCATGTTGTCCAGACGGTGCGGAGTGGTCGTGACGCGGGGTCGGTCTTCCCGAACCGGCTCGTCCAACGCGTCCGACGCGCCCAATTCGGCACTTGCGGCGGTCGTCCAGGTCGTGGACTGCCGATCGGAAATCGTGCTGACCAGGGCCTTCGCCGATACGGGCACAGGGCCGGCTTGAAAATTCCGCAAGACATCCGCCAGCGTCGTCGGACCAAGAAACGGCATGCAGAGCGCTCGGAGTGCCCCCTGCTGGTGCAACGAATAGATCGGCACGATGTTGGTATGTTGTAGCTGAGCCAGTCGCCAGGGCTCCTCGCCGAGCTGCGGTGTGATCTTCAGCACCACGAAACGATTGGCCAGATCACCCTGCCTGGCCAAATAGACCCGACCGAAGGCACCTCTCCCCAATTCGCCCACCAGATCAAAGTGCAGGAACCGCTCGCCCACGCGAGGCAACTCGTGCGACGCGGCTTCCAGCCGTCGGGCCGTCTCCCGATCGCTCAGCGACAGCGTGTCACATACGAGCGGGTCGCGCTCCGCCTCCTCAGGCGGCGCGGGCCCCACGGGCAGCTCCGGCCAGGCAGCCACGTCGATCTTGACCTGGCGAGCGTACTCGTCCCGCGGAACGGCCTCTCCAGATAACCGTCGTTGACGATATTCTTCGTAGGCCACTTCCGCCAGGTATTCCGGTTGCTGCAAGATATCGGCAAACCGGGTCGCATACTCGTCCAGCCGAGGGCTCTGGCCCGCTTGCCAACGATACTCCAGCTCTACCCGGATAAGTTCCACAACGGTTGGACCGTAGGCCGGATGCTGACGATCGGGAACAAAGTCCTCCAGCCTGGCAGGCCCGCCTGCTGCCCGTGCCTCCTCGTACGACTCCACGTTGGCTTCAACGTTGGCTTCGACCTGCTCAGAACTTGAAAATGACATGCGCGACATGCTCACTCACTGGCTACTCCGGCTCATCCCCTCTGGACGCAATCCGCTTTGGTTCGCGGCGGCCAACATCCGGCCGCATGCCTTCGTTCGAAATTCGGCCGCATTCGTCCGAAGTGAGCACGCCGCTCAACCGCTCACGGAAGTTCTGTAAAGCCCTTTCGACCGATCGCTTGGCCCGCCCCGTTGCTTGGGCTATCGCCTGGACATCGTGCCCCTCAATCCGCAGCACTACCATCTGCCGCTGCGTGTCGGGCAACTCCGCCAACAACTCATCCACGGTCATCCGCAGGATGCGATAGGCATCCTCGTCCGAACCGTGGCTGTCGGCAATTCCAGGTCCGACTCTCTCCAGATCGGTTGTGTGCCCGACGTCGCGTTTGGCGGCCCGGTGAAACTCGCCCAGCGTACGAATCTTGTTGAGGGCAATCACCAGGAACAGCTTCCACAACTCGTCGCCGTCCGGAACCTGATAGTGGCCGAGGGCCGCGCGGCGAAAAAAAGTTCGAAAAACCGACTGAACAATGTCCTCCGGGTCCAGCCGCACGAGCAACTCGCGGCCCGTCTTGGCCTGGGCCAGCAAATTCAGCCGCTGAGCGTACCGCAGGTAAATCGCAGTGGCCGCATTCTGTTCACCACCCTGAAAGCGACGCAATAGGGACCCGTCCGAGGCGTCGCTTTGCGGAGCGTTTGTGTCCATTGCTGACCGATCGTCGTTCTCGGGGTGCCACACTCCCCTACCGAGGAGTCGATTTTTCGAATTATATCCGCAACCGACCAGCGAAGTCTTGCGGCGAAATTTTATCAGGCGGCCGCTAGCGGCAAGACTTCGGAACAGGACGCCCGAACCGCCGCGGCCTTCGTTCCTGGAGTTGTCTGGCGGACTTCCACACCGTTTCCGACTTCCCCATTCAACCCCGATGAGTCCTGATCGAGGTAACTCCCCCGACAGGCGGCCATCCGTTTTCCGGAGACCAGACATGGCGAAGAATCACCACGCATCAAAGCATCAACGAAAAGCCACTCGTACACGCCGCTCCGAACGGCGACGCCGGGCACTTGGGCACGAATCGCTGGAAACGCGGACCGTACTCTCGACAACCGCCGCGATACTGGGTGCCCCTCCTCCGACCGAGTTGCACGGCTTCGCCGAGTGGAACAACACGACCGATCGTTGCGACGTCAACGATGACCATCTCGTCACCGCCGTTGATGCCTTGCTGGTGGTCAATCATCTGAACACATCTGGCTCTGGAGTCCTGGCCGACAAAGATCCTAATGCTCCCTACGTGGATGTAAACAATGATGGCATTGCCAGTGGGCAAGACGTCCTGATAGTCATCAACCGCCTGACCGTTCCCGACGCACCTCGTTCCGAACGCGCAAGCCACTCGGATGACTCCGACGGCCGAGTGGACGACAGCGGTCTGAGCGACGGCAGCCCGGACGACTCCGACGGCCGGGTGGACGACAGCGGCCTGAGCGACGGCAGCCCGGACGACTCCGATGGCCGACTGGATGACAGCGGCCTGAGCGACGGCAGCCCGGACGACTCCGCCGGCCGACTGGATGACAGCGGCTTGAGCGACGGCAGCCCGGACGACTCCGACGGCCCACTGGATGACAGCGGCTTGAGCGACGGCAGCCCGGACGACTCCGACGGCCGAGTGGATGACAGCAGCCTGAGCGACGGCAGCCCGGACGACTCCGACGGCCGAGTGGATGACAGCGGCCTGAGCGACGGCAGCCCGGACGACTCCGATGGCCCACTGGATGACAGCGGCTTGAGCGACGGCAGCCCGGACGACTCCGATGGCCGAGTGGATGACAGCGGCCTGAGCGACGGCAGCCCGGACGACGAGGGATTCAGCCCAACGGGTGTCGATCAGGTGTTCGCAACATTGTTCACCACGGACAACCTTGACGCTACTGACGGTTCCGCATCCTGTGACAGAGGTGCGGACGTCGACCCGGCAGATCGCGGCAGTTCGGGGGAAGCTGACGAGGACCGATCAGGCGGGTCGGATGGCGATGACGACGACCACCGATCAGGCGGGTCGGATGGCGATGACGACGACGACCGATCAGGCGGGTCGGATGGCGATGACGACGATTAGGATGGTCTTGGAACCGGACATACAATGAGAACGCATCTTGCGTAAACACGGACCGGCCGATGAGAGGCCGCAACCGAGCACGCAGGGACCGGCCAGGGCCGAGAATGAAACGGCTGCCCGAGCGTGAGTTCGAGGCAGCACGGGCTCGCTGGTAAACCGCACGCCGGGCCGCTCACCAACTTGCGTGACCGATCGCTGGTCGCCACAAAACGCTGAACCTTTGCGGCACGGATGCCGCGCGAGAGTCTCATCGGGTGGTTTCGAACCACGAACCCTTGGCTTCCGTGGCGGCGGTGTTTCGGCTAGGTTGAGAGTGGGCTGGCCTCTGGCCGCTGGGGGCTCGAAACAACTCAATCACACCGAGATCGCCACGTGATCCGCGCGCTGACCGTCCGGAAACGACTCGCGGCTGTCTGCACCCTGCTGGGCTGGTTCGGCTGCCTGGCGGCGGGTGGTTGTTTCTCCGGGCAGTCCGGGCGCGAGCACCAGGCCGAGGAAACCGGGCATCAGCGCATGGTGCGGATGCTGGCCGAACAGAAATCCGCCAGCCTGCTGCGCAGCTCCCTGTTCGGCGACGAACCGTTGCGGGAGAACGAATGGGGGCTGGAAAATCTTCCGCTCAGCGTGAGCGAGAAGTTTCAGGCACACTACGCCGCCGGGCTGGCGGCCAAGCGGCTGGGGCTAAGCGAGAAGGCGGTCGAGCATCTGCGGGCCGCTCACGAGCTGAGCGGGCGGTTGCCGCCGCAGATTCTCAGCAGCGCTCCTGGGATTCGCCAACAAGTGCTGCTGCATCTGTCCGGGGCCTGCCTGCGGATGGGCGAGACGGCCAACTG
The DNA here is from genome assembly GCA_024102795.1 of Pirellulaceae bacterium. Taxonomy (GTDB): domain Bacteria; phylum Planctomycetota; class Planctomycetia; order Pirellulales; family Pirellulaceae; genus JAGFJK01. The sequence goes on along the minus strand of JAGFJK010000042.1, from coordinate 7,273 downwards.
CGTGCATTGCCAGACCAGCGAGTCGTGCATCTTTCCGATCCGTGGCGAGGGCGTGCATCAGCAAAAGTCGGGATCGCAGTTGGCCGTTGGCTATCTGGAAGAGTATCTGCGGAACGATCCACAGCATCCGACGGCCCGCTGGCTGCTGAACATCGCTCACATGACGCTGGGCAGCTACCCGGAAGGCGTGCCGCCGGAGTATCGCATCCCGGAGGAGCGGTTCGCGTCCGAAGTGGAGTTCCCCCGCTTCACGAATGTGGCCCGCGAAGTGGGTCTGGCCACCGAATCGCTCAGCGGCGGCGTGATTGTCGATGATTTTGACGGGGACCACTGGCTGGACGTGCTGGTTTCGGACTGGGGCGACGCGGGCCAGTTGAGGTACTTCCGGAACACGGGGCAGGGGCAGTTTCAGGACCAGACGGCGGAGGCGGGCCTGGAAGGACTGTTCGGCGGTTTGAACCTGGTCCAGGCGGATTACGACAACGACGGGGATGTGGACGCGCTGGTCCTGCGCGGAGCGTGGCGGGGCGGCGAAGGGATTCCGCTGAATTCGCTGCTCCGCAACGACGGACTGGGGCACTTCGAGGACGTGACGTTCGCGGCTGGGTTGGGAGATGCGGCCTTGCCGTCGTCCACCGCCGCCTGGGCGGATTTCGACAACGACGGCGACCTGGACCTGTACGTGGGCAACGAACAGGTTCCCTGCCAGTTGTTCGAAAACGATGGTCAGGGGCGGTTCCGCGATGTGGCTCAGCGCGCGGGGGTCGAAAATCGCCGCTTCACCAAGGGTGTCGTCTGGGGCGATTTCGATGCCGACGGCTACCCCGACCTGTATGTGTCGAACTACGGCACGCCCCAGGGCAACTCCGCGGCGGACGACGGCGCCGGCGCGTTCACTTCGGGCGGCGGCGAACCGAATCGGCTGTACCGCAACAACCGCGACGGAACGTTCACGGACGTGGCCGAGCAGTTGGGAGTCAGCCGGCCGCTGGTCTCGTTCCCGGCCTGGTTCTGGGACTTCAATAACGACGGGGCGCTCGACCTGTTCGTGGCCACCTTCGACGGCACGGTGCACCAGGTCGCTCAGGAATTCCTGGGCATCGCCTCAGGCGCGGAACGGCCCTGTCTGTACGAAGGGGATGGTCGGGGCGGTTTCCGCGAGGTGGCCGCCGAGCGGAAGCTGGATCGCATGAGCCTGACGATGGGCGCGAATTTTGGCGACCTGAACAACGATGGCTTTCTGGATGTGTACCTGGGGACCGGGCATCCGCCGTTTGAAGCCCTGATGCCCAACCTGATGCTGCTCAGCCAGGGCGGCCAGACATTCGCCGACGTGACCACGGCCGGCGGATTCGGGCATCTGCAGAAGGGCCACGCCATCGCCTTTGCTGACATCGACAACGACGGCGACCAGGACGTGTTCGCCGAAATGGGCGGCGCGTTCCCCGGCGATACGGCGATCAACGCCCTGTTCCGCAATGTCGGCTTCGACAACCACTGGCTGACTGTCAAACTGATCGGTCAGCGGTCCAACAAGTCGGCGATCGGAGCGCGACTGCGGCTGGTGATCGACGAAGCGGGCGGCCAGCGGGAAATCTATCGTTGGGTTTCCAGCGGCGGAAGCTTTGGGGCCAACCCCTTGCGCCAGGAGATCGGCCTGGGTGCGGCCACGATCGTCACGACGCTGGAGATCCACTGGCCGACGACCGGGCAGTCGCAGTCATTTCACGATTTGCCGGCCGATCAGTGGCTCGAAATCCGGGAAGGTGACTCGGAGTACCGCGTGCTGAACGTGCGGTAACGGTGTTACCGGGCCCGCGGCCCGCCGGGGGCTTTGGTGGCGTTTCAGGTGACTTGCCCCGCGAGCGACAATGCGCGGTGTAACTCCCGACTCGGCACGCGCGTGCATCGACTTGTTCGTCCGCTTGCGAGCGCCTATTGCTCCCGGCGATAGTGCGCGGTCATGAACTGATGCCAGGAACCATCAGCATTCTGGAAACGCGAAGTGAGCGTGCGGTAATCGTGCGTGACGAATTCAATGATGTCCTGGTACTTGGCCATCGTGCCGTCGCCGGCAAAACTCGGTCCCTCCGAGTCAAGCGTCAGGATTTTTCCAGACGCATCGAGAGAACCAAGGTACGGCCACAAGTGTGTCATGGCTGAGGCGACAAATGTTCCCACAAACCGCTTCGCTTGAGGGTCGTATCCGAGTGTCATCATCGAATCACACGATCCACTGTCTGGCGTATTACCCGCGCCCTCGCCAATTGTCCACAGTTTTCCCAAGGGACGAACAATCTCACGCCCCGTGGTGTTCATTGGCGGCTGGCCTGGCCCCATGATGAATTCGGATTCGATACTCCACTGGCCGACGAGTTGGTGCAGCCAAAGATGTTCGGCTTGCGGTTCCGGGATGTTCATGCGATTTCATTCCTTCTGGGATAGAATGTGCGAATGGTCGTTCAGCAAGGGATGTTGCGGCTGAACGAACTGCGATCCAACATTATATAGACCGCGCTGTCGGATCCGCGACGGCGAAGCAACAAAAGACCGCGATGTGCCCTTGCCCCCTCGGCCCGTTCTCCGTCCGGTCCTACGATCCGGCACCCAGCAGCTCGTGCAGCCGGAAGTGATACGGTCCGAGTTTCCCGCCGTAGTTGCCGGCGCTGATCGCCACCACGCCGTCGCCGGCGGCAGCCCGCATGCCGGCCGCCATCGCCGCGCCGACGGTTGCCTGGTCCACGCCGTCGATGACGATTTCGTAGGCATAGTTCGCCTCCGTGTGCAACCGGCTGGCGACGTGCGCTCGCAGGCTGGGGCAAAAAGCGTCGGCCGTCGAAGCTCGCAGGCCCTTGTACCGCGAACCAACTTTGCTGCCGCTGCGGGCCACACCGCCGGGAAACGGAGTGATGACGCCAGGGTGGTCGGCCAACGTCTCGGCGGCGCGGCGCGCGGAGGCCAGGGCCCGTTGCTGGTCGACCGCCTGCAGAATCAGGTTGCCGCCCGCCACGCCTTTCTCGATACCCGTGCTTTCGGCCACCACAAACTCGCCATCCATCACCGGGATCCGCCAGTAGCGGCGCCCGTCGAGCCGCTTGCTCTTCTGGTACCCGTCGCCGAAGAACCGCAAGTGCTTGCCCAGCGGCAAGCGCTTGGCCGCGTCCGGCAAGCCGTCGTAGACGGCGGTCGACGGGCAGGTCATCAGGCACTGCCCCGTGCGGTTCGAGACCGCCTTGGCCAGGCCTTCCGACGAGAACCCGAACACCAGCAGGGACGCTCCCACGCGACCGTCCGGCGTCTCCTGCTCGTCCATCCACCGTTCCCGACCCGCCTCGGCGTCGCACGCGATCACCGAGGCGCTGTAGCCGCAGAACTCCCGCACGCCGGCCTCCAGCCAGTACCGGTCGCTGGCCGTGACGACTAGCCGCGTATAGGACATGCCGAACGCCTCGGCAAACGTGTCGTCGATCTGAGTCTGCTGGATTTGCAAGGCGAATCCCATCCCGTGGTGAGCAAGCCCGTGGTGCGCAAGCAAGTTCTGGCCGAAGCCCCAATCATGGCCGGATGCGCGAGCCTTGCCAAGGGTCCCTGCCGGTCCGACGTTCGCTTGTGTTGGCCTGACTTTCACACGATAATGGGGGCCCGGGCCTGTGGAGCCTGGCGCGGCGGGGATTGTTCCGGAGCGGGGCAGAGCAAAAAGGGACATGGGTGGAAATGTCGGCCGAGTTTGACCCATACCGAAAGTGGCTCGGCATCCCCCCGCAAGAGCAGCCTCCCAACCATTACCGGCTGCTGGGGATCCCGGTCTTCGAAGACGATCCGGACGTGATCGAAAATGCGGCCAACCGCCAGATGGCCCATGTGCGGACGTTTCAGGCCGGCCGGCACGGACCGATCTCCCAGCGGATTCTGAACGAGTTGTCGGCAGCTCGCGTCTGGCTGCTGAATCCGGAGAAGAAGCAGGAATACGATGCCTGGCTGCGTCAGCAGCCCGGAATACCCAGCGGGATCATGGCCAGTGCCGTGGCGCCAGTCGCTCTGCCAACAGCGCCAGTCCCTCTGCCATCGGCGCCGGCTCCTCCGTTGCCACCACCGCCGGCCGTTCCGCGGGGGCAGGTAGCGCAGGCGGTGGCACCGGTCCCGGTTGGCGCGCCGGTCGTGGCAGGCAAGTCATCGGGGACCCGAGTGCCGGGGGTGGCGGCCGTGCGCGGGCGTTCGCCGGTCGCTCGGCAGTACGTTGCCCGCCGGCGCAGCTCGCCGCTGCCGATCGTGCTGGGGATGATTACCGCGGTGGTGCTGATCGGGCTGGCGGTAGTCGCGCTGAACATGGACTGGAAGAAGCCCAGCGCGGCTGGTTCCGATGGCCAGGGAGCGCGACCGTCGCGAGGCGTGGAGGCGCCTGAGCGGACGAATCCGCCGCCCCAGTTCGTGCCTCCGACTGCCAGCACGACCACCACCTCACCGGTTTCTGGCAGCACCACGACGGGTACGCCCAGCGTGGCTGAAGTTCCTCAACCGGTGACGCCGGGCTCTTCGGACGGAACGACGTACCGCGAGCGGCAGTTGCAGGAGGCGTTGGCGGCAGCGCGGCGGGCGATGGCCAGCCGCGACCTGCGGGAAGCAACTCTCCAGTTGGACCTGGCCGAGACCGCTCAACAGACGGACGCCGAGCGGGGCCAAGTCGACCGTTTGCGGACGCTGAAGGTTTATCTGGAGAGCTTCTGGGACGGGGTCCGGCGGGGGATTCGCCGCGAGATCACGCCTGGGGAGCCATTTGATTACGAGGGCTTGAAGCTGGAACTGGTCAGTCACGAGGGCGAGCAAGTCAAATTCAAGGCCGACGGCGTGGAGCTGGAGCGTTCGATGACGGACCTGGACGCGTTGCACGCGGCGGGATTTGCCTCCCGCGCGTACCCGGAGCAGGATCATTTTTCACGGGTCTATGCGGCTGCCCTGCTGGTGTTTGACCGGCGCGACGGGGATCGGACGGTGGGCGACGAGGCGGCTCGCCGGGAGTTGGCCATCCGGCTGCTGCGCGAGTCGGCTGAGCTGTCGCAGGTTCCCAACCGGGAATTGGCGGAGGAGCTGGGGTTGGCGCCCGAGGACTTGATGGCTGCCGGTTCCGGACTGACAAACCCCACGGATCGTCCCGCCACGACGTCGCCGCCGCCCGGTGAGACTCCTTCCCCGCCTTCAACCACCGAGACAACCAAACTGGCCCCGCCCGACGCCGCGCAACTCAAAGCGGCTCGCGGCGAACTGTCGACGAAGTTTCAGGGGGACTTCGAAACCGCTCGCCGCAACCGCGACCATCACGCAGTGTTCGCCCGGACGCTGGGCGAAGCGGCGGCCAAAGAAACCGAGCCGGCCCTGCGCTACGCCATGTGGCTGGAGGCCTGCAACCAGGCCGTCAAGGCGACCGATCTCGATCTGCTCGTCCAGACGTTGGACGCGCTGGCGGCGGCCTTCAATGTGGAACCGCTATCGCAGAAGGTCGACTATCTGCAACAGTATCTGGAACAGTCCGGCTCGGACGGCAAACGGCTGATGGACGCGGCCGTTTCCCTGCGGGAGGAGGCCGAATCGCAGGGGCAGTTGACGCTGGCGGTCAGCCTGCAGGAGCTGGCGATGCGCGGAGCGCGCAAGGCGGGCGAGGAGGACGCCTATCGTGAGCTGAACGCGCAGTTGCCGGAGCTGAAACGGGCCGCTCAACGCAAGCCTAAGGCGCCGGAATCGGGCCAGTAGCAGCGTCTGGGCGCCGTTGCGATCCGCATCTTTGGCGGATCCGGAAGTCCAAGTTGCCGGCGCCCCTTCGACAGTCCCGGTCCACGGGATTTTCCATTTGCCCCGCCGCGCGGCGTGAAGTACATGCTTGTGGGCGGCGGTGCGCTTCGGGTAGCTTTCCATTCGCGTTCGGCGGACACCATGCAACATCCCACGTTTGATCTGGCAGCCTTTAACGGTTGGGGGCGGCAACTGGCCGAACAACTGCAGGTTCAGCGGCAGCGGGCCGAGCAGTTGCTTCAGGAGCAGTCGCAGCGGGTCCAGCAGGCGGAGACGTCGCTGGAGCAGCGTGCCTTGGGGTTGGCCGAACGGCTCCGCGAGTTGAACCAGCAACACGACGAACTTCAGCGGCAGCAACAGGAACTCGCGCGGCAGCAACGGGAGCTGCTCGACAACCGCCGCGAAATCGACGTCCAACGCGAGGAGTCGCAGCGCGTTCGTCAGCAGCTCGACCAGCAGCGTCAGCAGCTCGAACAGCAGCGCGAGCAACTCGACCAGCAGCGTCAGCAGCTCGAACAGCAGCGCGAGCAACTCGACGCGCAGCGCGATCAGTTCGACCAGCAGCGACAGCAACTGGACCGCGAGCGGTGTGAGCTGGACACGACCCGGCAAGCGGCCTGGGCATCCCAGCAGGAGTGGGAGCGCCGGCAGGAGGAGCTTCTGCGGCGGTTGGACCAACGGCAGGAGCAGCTTGAACTGGCGCGGGAGCGGCACGACAGGGCGGTCGAGGAGTTGCTGGCCGCGCGGCAGGGGCTGCAAAACCCGCCAACGCGGTCGGCGAGTGACGAAGACGCCGCGGCAGCCACCGCGGCCAACGCGGCGGCGCTGGCCGAGCTGGCGACCTTGCGGGCCAGTCTGGAGAAGGCCCAGCAGGAGCTGGAACAGCTTCGCCACCGCAATGCCGCACTGGTCCGGCAGGCCGACGCGGGCGCGGCCGTCGAAAAGCCCGGCGCGCTGGACTGGGAAGCGGAGAAGCGGCGCTTGCTGGCTCGCCTGGAAGCGGAGTTTGACGAACACGACCCGCACGACAGGGAGGCCCGGTTGACGATCGAAGGGGCCATTCGGATCACCGATGAGGTGGTGATGGAGCGGGATCGCTGGCTGGCCGAACGGGACGCGGAGATCGATGCCTTGCGGCAGCAGGTCCGCCAATTGCAGCTTTCCTCGTCCCGGACGGCCGGCGGGCACGACGACCACCTTGACGCTCTGGAAGCCGGGGCGGACGGTCTGGACGCCGGGGAACCGGGAGGCAGCGGCAGCCGCGAGCGCGACAAACTGCGGCGACTGCAGTTGGCCTTCCAGGACAAGTTGCGGCAGGCGGAAGTGGAGATTGCGGTGGAGCGGGCGAAGCTGGCTCGCGAACGCTCGGAGCTCGAAAGCCGCGTGCAGATGCTGGTCGCCCGCTTTGGAGACCTGGAACCGACGGCCGGCTCAACGCCGCAGGGCGGCGGCGCGGGCGGCGGCGCGGGCGGCGGCAAACCGGGACGAG
>JAGFJK010000008.1 GCA_024102795.1 Pirellulaceae bacterium | reverse complement strand
GCGCGGGCAGCTCGTGGTGGGCTGGCGGGCGATGCGGATCGGCCTCCTGATGTGCCCGCTCGCCGGGCGGTGTGCGCCGCTGGCGAATGGCGTCAGCCAGCGCTTCCAGCGCCGCCAATTCACGCTGCAGGTGGACCGCGTCTTCGCTTTCGCCCCGGCCCGCCTCGCGCAGCTCCCGGATCTGCGCTCGCAGTTGTTCCAGCCGAGTGGCCACCCGCGCCTGGTGCGCTTGTTGCGCCTGGTGCGGCAGCTCGACGCGGCGGCGTTCCACCAAACGCAGCAGTTCCTGTTGCAATTCGCGGGCCTGCCCGGCTAACTGCCGGGCTTCGTCCAGTTTGCCTTCCCGCTCCAGCCTTTCGACCTGCTCGCGCATTTCCGCCAACCGCTCGTGCAACGCCGCCAGTCCCTCCGCTTGTTCCGGCCGCGGCTCCTCCGCTTGTTCCGGCCGCGGCTCCTCCGGCCGTTCCGGCCGCGGTTCCTCCGCTTGTTCCGGCCGCGGCTCGTCCCGCCGCTCTCGCCGCGGCTCTTGAACTGTCTCCGGCGGCTCCTGGCCCGTCGCCTTGACGGAAAAACAGGCAACTGTCACAACAGCTACCAGCACAGCGGGAATGGTTCGCCACATGAGTGAGTCTCCTGTTGAGTTGCGGGAGCGGTCGGGCCGCGCGGACGGCCGGCAGCGGATCGAACAATCCGCAGGATGAAACGTGCCGCGCCCGCTGTCAAGCTCCGTGGGGGCAATGAGGAGGAGAGGCGGATGGGAAAGCTGAGCGGAAAGGTGGGGCTGGTCACCGGGGCCGGCCGAGGAATTGGCCGGGGGATTGCCACGGCGCTGGCGTCCGAAGGCTGCGACCTGATGCTGACAGGCCGGCAACTGGAGCCGCTGCAGAGCACGGTCGCCGAGCTGCAACTATTCGGCATCCGCGTGCTGGCTCGCGCGGGCGACGTCGCGCACGCGCCGGACGTGGACGGCTGGTTCGAAACCATCCGGCGGGAGTTCGGTCGGCTGGACCTGCTGGTCAACAACGCCGGCGCTTTCGATGGCGGGCCGCTCGAGGATTTCCCGCTGGACGCCTGGGACCGCGTGATCGCCACCAACCTGCGCGGCCCGTTTCTCTGCACGCGAGCGGCCATGGCCCTGATGAAACCGCAGGCCGCGGGCCGCATCATCAACATCGGTTCGATTTCCGCGCAGCGCGTCCGCCCCAACTCGGCGGCCTATTCCGCCTCGAAACACGGGCTCTGGGGCCTGACCCAGGTCACCGCCCTGGAAGGTCGCGACCACGGCATCACTTGCTGCTGCCTGCATCCGGGAAACATCCTGGTCGAACGGCGGCAGGCCAGTGACAAGGCGGAAGACGACGAACCGATGCTGAGCGTCGCCGAGATCGCGGAGGTCGCCCTGTTGATGGCCATCCTGCCGCCGCACGTCGAGATGCTGGAAGCGATCGTGCTGCCGGTCCAGCAGGCGTACGTCGGCCGGGGATAGCGGAGCCAGTTTGCGAGGAACTCGGATGGACAACGCCCCAGGTTGCGATTTGGATCTGTTGCAAGTCGCCCGCGACATCGCGGCCGCGCTGCGGGTGCGGCCCGCGCAGGTGCTGGCGGCCATCGAACTGCTGGAGGCGGGCAACACGCTGCCCTTCATCGCCCGTTACCGCAAGGAAGCCACGCAAGGGTTGGACGAGTCGGCGCTGCGGCAGATCGAAGACGCTCTGGCCCGCGCTCGCGACCTGGCCGAGCGGAAACGGACGGTGCTCAATACGATCGAGCAGCAGGGGTTGCTCACCGCCGAACTGCGGGCTCGCATCACAGGCTGCCAGGATAAGAAGGAACTGGAGGAGCTGTATCTACCGTTCAAGCCCAAGCGGCGGACGCGCGCGACCGTGGCGCGGGAACGCGGCCTGGGTCCGCTGGCCGAACTGCTGCTCCGCCAGGAAACGCTGAACCGATCGCGGCAGGACGTGCTGCGGCCGTTTGTCAGTGCCGAGCGGGACGTGCCGGACGCCGAAGCCGCCTTGCAAGGCGCGTGCGACATCGTGGCCGAACAGTGGTCCGAGAACGTCGAGACGCGCCGCTGGATGCACCAGCAGGCCCAGCAGGCCCGGATCGTTTCGCGGGTCAAACGCGGCAAGAACGAACCCGACAGCAAGTTCGCCCAGTATTTCGATCACCAGGAACCGCTGCGCCGAGTCCCCTCGCATCGCTTCCTGGCCATGCAGCGCGGCGAGGCGGAAGGCGTGTTGCGTGTGGGCCTCGAACTGGATGACGCGGCGACCGTGGAACAGCTTCGCCGCCGGTTGATCCAGAACCCGCAATTCGAGTTCTGCGACGACCTGCGGCGGACGGTGGACGACTGTTACCAGCGCCTGTTGCTGCCGGCGACGGAATCGGCCGTCCTGCAGGAGTTGAAAGAGCAGGCCGACGAGGAGGCGATCGCCGTGTTCGCCCGCAACCTCCGCGAGTTGCTGCTGGCGCCGCCCGCGGGGCCCTGCGTCACGCTGGGCATCGATCCGGGGTATCGCACCGGCTGCAAGCTGGCCGTGGTCGACGGCACCGGCAAGTTTCTGGCTCACGCCACCATCTACCCCACGCCGCCCCGCAACGACACGGCCGGCGCCGCCGAAACGCTCCGCCAACTGATCCGGCAGCACCAGGTTCGCTGGATCGCCATCGGCAACGGCACGGCGTCCCGCGAGACCGATGCGTTTGTCGGCCAGGTGCTGCGGGAGCTTGGCGGCGAGACGCGCAAGGTGCTGGTCAACGAAGCGGGCGCGTCGATCTATTCGGCCAGCGAACTGGCGGGGGCCGAGTATCCCGACCTGGATCTGACGGTGCGCGGCGCGATCAGCATCGCCCACCGCCTGCAGGATCCGCTGGCGGAACTGGTCAAGATCGATCCCAAGTCGATCGGTGTGGGCCAGTACCAGCACGACGTCAACCAGACGTTGCTCCGCAAGAGCCTGGTGCGGGAAGTGGAATCGTGCGTCAACAGCGTTGGCGTGGACGTGAACATGGCCAGCGCGTCGCTGCTGTCGTACGTGGCCGGAATCGGCGACAAGCTGGCCGTGCGGATCGTGGAACACCGCGACGCGAACGGCCGATTCCGCAACCGGCAACAGCTATGCCAGGTTTCCAAGCTGGGCAAGAAGGCGTTCGAGCAGGCCGCCGGGTTTCTGCGCATCCGCGACGGCGAGCAGCCGCTGGACAATTCGGCCGTGCACCCGGAAAGCTACCACGTGGTCGAGCGGATGGCGGCCCGGTTGGGCACCTCCGCCCGGCAACTTGTCGGCAACGCGGCGCTGGCCGCCCGGCTGGACCCGCGGGAGTTTGTCGATCAGCGGGTCGGCCTGCCGACCATCCAGGACATTCTGGTTGAACTGGCCAAGCCGGGGCGCGATCCGCGCAGCGAATTCCGCGTGGCGAACTTCGCCGAGGGCGTACACGAGTTGGAGGACCTGCGCCAGGGCATGGTTCTGGAAGGCACGGTGACCAACGTGACTCGCTTCGGAGCGTTCGTCGACGTGGGCGTGCATCAGGACGGGCTGATTCACATCTCGGAACTGGACAACCGGTTCGTGAACGATCCGAGCGAGGTTGTTGCGGTCGGCGACGTCGTGCGGGTGAAGGTGCTGGAAGTGGATTTGAACCGGCGGCGCATCGCCCTCTCACGCAAACAGGTTCTCTGAGTCGGCCCGCACGCCGACCCGGACGTGCCGCGGATCGGCGGCTGCGGCGAACGCTTGCGCCGCTTCGCAGAGCGGGAACCACTGCGACACCAGCTCGCTCCACGGAAATCGCTGGCCGGCTTCCGCCAGGAACTCCACCGCTGCGGCCAGATGCGGCGGCGGATAGTTGTGGATGCCGTGCAGCACCAGGTTGCGGCGAACGATCTGTTCCAGGATCAGGCCGACCGGCGGCGAGGAATACACCGCTCCGACCAGGACCACTCGCCCGCCGTGGCGCACCAGCGGCCAGGCCGCCTCGAACGCCGCGTTCGAACCGGTCAGCTCCAGGACCGCGTCCGCCCCTCGACCGCCGTTCAGCCGCGGCATCAGCTCGGCCAGCTCTTCGGGCCCCACCGCCTCGGTGGCTCCGAAGGCCAGCGACCGCTCGCGCCGCTCCGCGCGCAATTCACAGCACACCACGTGTTCCGCTCCGCGCCGCCGAGCCAGCGCGCACGACGTTAATCCCAACAGTCCGGCTCCCAGGACCAGGACCGTCTGGCCGGAAAGGTCGTGGCCGAGCGGTTCGCAGGCGGCGCAACTGGTGGCCGTGGCACAACCGGCCGGGCAAGCCACCTCCAGCGGCAGGTGATCGGGCAATCGCACCAGGCGGGTGCCTGGCACCAGCACGCAGTACTCGGCCAGGCCGCCGGTCAGTTCGCGGCCGGTTTCGAGCCGCTGGTGGCCGTACTTCACGCCGCGCAGGCACTTCTGCGGCAACTGCCGCCGGCAGTAGAAGCAGTCGCCGCAATGGGCAACCAGCGACCAGACCACGCGATCGCCCGCTTGCAGCGGCAAGCCTTGCAAGTCCACTCGCGGCGCGCCGGGACCGAACTCCTCGATCCGCCCGACGATCTCGTGTCCCAGAATGGTCGGCGCGGGCACCTGGCGGCGGCCGTCGAAACTGTGCAAGTCGCTGCCGCAAAGCGTGCAGCCGAGCACTCGGACCAGCAGTTCGCCGGGCCCCGGCGCGGCCACCGGTATGTGGCACAGCTCCAGTTGTCCCGCCACGCCGTGAAACACGGCCGCCAACGACGATCTCATACCAGGCCCTCGGCCACTGTCGTCGAGGGAACCTCGGCCCTCGCCTTGCGGAAGTATAGCCAACTCAGCAGCAGGCAGATCAGCGAAACGCTGCAGACCACCCAGCACAGCACATCGAAGAAGCGGAGGAAGTCGGTGCCTCCGCTCAGCAGGCCTCGTCCCAGCATCACGACGACATAGCCCAGGTAACCCACCGCGTCGGCCACGTACATCAGGAAGCCCAGATTGCCGCGGTGCCGGGTCATGGCCAGCAGTCGTTCGAACACGGTCGTATGCATCGCCACATAGGGCAAGTACAGCCCCAGCCCGACCAGCACCATGAATTCGAAGCCGCCCAGCCGCGCGGTCTGCCGCAGCAGGAGCGCGGCGGCCAGCAACAGGAAACCGGCGGCGCACGTGGCCAGCGACGCGAGGAAAGCCCGCTGGTTGTGGCGAATCAAGATCGCACCGCCGTTGACCGCCAGGACGCCCAACGCCACCCAGATCTCCGACCAGGAAAAGATGCTCGGCGCCGCCGCTTCCCCCAGCCCGCGCCAGAGTTCGGGCGCGAAATCGGCTCGCACGCTGCGGACCAGGGTGAGCAGCAGGTACATCAGCACCAGCATGCCCAGTCCGGGAGCGAACCGCGCCAGCAGCGCGTGCCGCTGATCGCGGGTCAGCGGCGGGCGCACGTTGCGGGCGGCGACATCCGCGGCCGATGGCGGCGGGATCCGCGACAGCATCCAGACGCAGCAACTCAACGGCACCAGAAAGATCAACCCGGCCGCCGCCGGCATCCAGTCTTCCGGCACGCCTTGCTGCAGCAGCCAGGCGCCCACCGACTTGGTCACGCCGTCGGCCAGGATGAAACTGGCGCACAGCCCCGCGGCCAGCGCCTCGGTCAACTGGCGCCCCTCCAGGAATCCCAGCACCAGCCCGAACACCATGCCCAGCGGCAAGCCGTTCAGGAACAGGCACAGGGCGTTCCACGGGCGCGGCACCATGCCGAACAGCAGCAGCGCCAGCTCGGCCACCGCGACTAGAACCAGGATACCCACGGCCCGGCGGTGCGGCGGCATCTCGGCGATCACTCGGATGCCCAGGAACTTCGACAGCGTGTAGCCGGTGACTTGCGAGGTGATCAGCAGGGTCTTGAAGGCCAGGCCCCAGACAGCCGTGTCCTCGAAGGCGGCCGCCGTGAACGGCTTGCGAAAGCCGTACATGCAGAAGTAGGCCCCGAACGCCGCGGCCACCGACCACAGGGCCCACCCGTAGACCTGCGGATCCCGCGGCAGACCGGCCGCCGTCGCTGGTGACAAATCGGGATGGATCATCGTCTCCTTTCGCTCCGCCATGGTCGCCTTTCGCTCCGCGAAAGTAGCGAGCCCCGCGCTCACGCGCTGGATTCCGGACACCGACCCGCCGAAGACGCTACCTTCAACGGGCGAAAGGCGACAATTTCGCTACTTTCGCGGAGCGAAAGGCGACAATTGCGGAGCGAAAGGCGCCTATCCACCGTCCCGCGCGGCGTACTTGAGCAGCACGCCGCGGAGGGCTTCGTCCAGGGAAACGCCGCAGACGTTGGCCAGCACGGCCACGGTGAACAGCAGGTCGCCGATTTCGTCGGCCACGTTCACCTGGCTGGGATCGACCGACGCGCGCAGCCCCTCCGCGCGCTGGACAGCCGCCGAGACTTCGCCCAGCTCCTCGGTCAGCCGGGCCAGGATCTGAAACTTGTTCCAGTAGCCGCCGTGGCCGCGGATGAAGTCGTCGACTTGCCGCTGAGCTTCGTGCAACTCCATGGAGGTCCGCCTAGTTCTCGGCGTCTTCCAGCTTGAACGGTTTCTCGGCGTCCGCTGACCCGCCGAGTGCACGGCGGAGGGCGGCGGCCTGATCCTGGACCAGTTTGGCGGGGCCGGACAGCTTGAGGAAGTAGTATTCTTTCTGGCCGTCCTGATCGACCATGGCAATCACGTTGATCACTCGGCTGTCGGGTTTATCGATGGTCTTCTGAGCGAACGGCGGACCATCGGGTTTCTTCCAGGTGCCCGCCACGTCGACCCAGATGTATTCTCCTTGCGCACCCTTCCCGCGGCGCATGGCGACGGTGCGGCCAGCCTCCTGAAACTGGCCCAACCAGCGGTTGACGTTGGCCTGGATGCCGCCCGTGGCTCCGCCGCCAAAGTAGAACACCACCAGCTCGGCCCCTTCACCTCCTTCGGCCGCGGGCGGAATCTGGGCCTGGGCCGCGCGGAATTCGGAGGGCGATTTCACGGCCTTCCAGGACTTGGGCACTTGCAGCCGCAGGGCCTTGGCCGTGAGCGTCGTGACCTCGCCGGCCTCGTCGTCCGCCGCCCACAAGTTGCCGCTCAAAACCAGGCTCAGTCCCAGCACGATCCGCAAAGTCAGTCGTCGCATACTTGAACTCTCCTTCAACATGAGAATGAATGAGTTTCGTTACACGCATACGAGGGGTGAACAGCCGCTCACTCGATTTCGTACCTCTGCCGGCTTTCTTCCAGTTCTTCCAGTTCCTCGGTCAGCAGTGCCGCCGGAAACTCCGGGTCGCGCAGCACTCGCAGCGGCTGTTGCAGTTGATTGGAGCCGGCGGTGAGCCGCAACAGGTAGATTCCCTCTTCGACGGGCGGGCCGAACTGGGGCGCGTTGCGGCCTTCGGGTGGCGCATGGCGCAGGTCCCAGACGACACGGTGCAGGCCGGCTTTCTGCTGGGCCCGCAGCTTGCGCACGACGTTTCCCTGGATATCGAGCACTTCCAGCGCCACGTCGTCGGTCGCCTCCGCCAGAAAGTAATACAGCGGCGCGCCGAATTCAGGATTCTGGCCGATGAACTGGCGGTGGCCCAGCGTGGAGGAAGCCAGCGCTCCCGACCAAAGCACTCCGTCGCCCGGCCGAAACAGGTGCGCGGGCGACGACACCAGCTTGCCGCTGAGCTGCCGCAGCGTGGTCACGTCCAGGGCCCACAGGCTGCGGCCGTGCGTGGCCGCCACGATTTCACCCTGCGTCGGATGGACCGCCACTTCGTGCACGGCGACCGTCGGCAGGTTGTTGTTGAACCGGAACCACTGCTGGCCTCGATCCAGCGATACCCAGATGCCGAACTCGGTCCCCAGGTACAGCAGGTCCGAGTTCTCGACGTCCTCGCGCAGCACGCGGCTGGAGCCGCTGGGCAAGTTGGCCCGCAGAGGGCGCCAGGATTGGCCAAAATCCTCGGTGACATACACGTGCGGGTCGTCGTTGTCGTGGCGATGGCCATCGAAGGCCACGTACGCGCGGCCCGTCTCGAACCGCGAAGTCTCGATGGAGGCCACGTGGAAGGGCGACAGCAGACCGACTCTTTCCGTCAGGTCCTCCCAGGTTTGGCCGCCGTTGCGGGTGCCCCACAGCGCGCCGTCGTCGGTGCCGACGTACAGCACGTTGGGGTCCCGCGGCGATTCGGCCAGCGCCGTCGCGCTGCCGCGATCGGTGCGCGTGATCTGCGGCGAGATGGGCCGCAGGTCGTCTCCGCGGTTGAGCGAACGGAACACGACGTTGCCCGCGCAGTAGAAAATCCGCGAGTTCTGATGCGACAGCAGGAACGGCGTCTTCCAGTTGAAGCGATAGCGCGGACCGTCGCGGGTCGTGGCCGGAGCGAACCGGGCCCGTTCGCCCGTGCTCACGTTCACCCGGCCCATCCGCCCGTACTGGCTTTCGTAGTACACCCAGTCGGGATCGGCCGGATCGGCCTGGCAGACGAAGCCGTCGCCGCCTCCCACGCGCACCCAGTCCCAGTTGGCCGGCCCGCGGCCGGCCCGCGTGCGGCTGGGACCTCCCCAACTGCCGTTATCCTGCAAGCCGCCATACACGCGGTACGGTCGCCGGTTGTCCACGGCCACGTGATAGAACTGGCCAATCGCCATGATGTCGTGAAAGCCCCAGGTCTGACCGCGGTCGTAGCTCATGTACAGGCCGCCGTCGCAACCCAGGATCAACTGGCTTCCATTCCCAGGGTGAATCCACAGCGCGTGATGATCCGGGTGGACCCGGCTGCCAGCCGTCTCGAAGGTCGCCCCGCCGTCGCTGCTGACGTGCAGTTGGATGCCCAGCACGTAGACCCAGTTGGCATCGCTGGGATCGATTCGGATCTGGCTGTAGTAGAACGGCCTGGGATTCAGACTGTTGACGCGGGTCCAGGTTTCGCCGCCATCGGTCGACTTGAACACGCCGCCGGTTTGAAAGCCGTCGGGGCCTTGTTGGCGCTGCGCGTTGGCGCGCTGCCCGCCCAGCGATGACGCGAAGGGCAGCGCCGTGTTGCCGCCGCCCCGTTGGCCGAAGGTCAGCTCGACCGTCAGCTCCTCGTCCTCGCCGCGGCGGACCTTCATCTGCACCTTGTCGCCCGGCTTGTGGCCGCGGATCTGAGCGATCAGGTCGTTGTAGGTTTCCAGCTTCTGCCCGTCGATTTCCAGGATGCGGTCGCGGGCCTTCAAGCCGGCCTTCACCGCCGGACCGTCGGCCAGCACGTCGCGCAGCACCGGGCCGTCGTCCGCCTGCCCGCTGGCGATGCCCATATACGCCATCACCGGACCCGTGGCGATCTTGTCGCTCTCCACGATCGCCATCACCAGGTTGGGATCCGAGCGGAAGTAGTCGATGCCGATCCGCCCCAGGGGACGATCGGGCAGCCCGGCGGTCAGCCGCTTCCAGTTCTGTCCGCCATCGGTCGTCTTGTACAACCCGCTGCCCGGTCCCCAGCGTTTTGCCGGGTCCCCCACGTCATACTGGTCGCGCTGCCTTTCGTACATGGCGACCAGCAGCGTGTCGGGCTGCTCGGGATGCATCGCCACGTCGACGCAGCCGGTCCGTTCGTCGACGAACAGCACTTGCTCCCAGGTCGTTCCCCCGTCGGTCGTCTTGTACAGCCCGCGCTGCGCGCTGGGCCCCCACAGCCGGCCCAGCGCACCGACGTAGACGATGTCGGGGTTCTCCGGGTGAATCGCCATCCGACCGATCTGGTACGACTCCGGCAGCCCCATGTGTTGCCACGATTTGCCTCCGTCGATCGACTTGTACACGCCGTCGCCCCAGGACACCGAATTCCGGGCGTTGTGTTCGCCCGTTCCCACCCAGACGACTTGCGGGTCGGAGGGAGCGACGCAGACGTCGCCGATGGAGACCGTCGATTCGCGGTCGAACACGGCCGAAAAGGTCGTGCCGTTATTGGTGGTCTTGAACAGCCCGCCGGTTGCCGTGGCGACGTAGAACGTGCTGGGGTTCGATTCCACCACGGCCAGATCCACAATCCGTCCGCCCATCGTGGCGGGGCCCAGCGACCGCCACTGAAACGACCGCAGCCAATCGGGATTAACGGCCGGCGTGGCGTCGGCGGATGGCTCGGCCGGCTGGGGCGGTTCGGCCTGGGCTGGCTGGCCATCCGGCGCGGTCTGCGCGCTCAGTTCGGGGCACGCCAGCAGCGAAAGCCAGGCGGCCAGAAGCAGATTTCGCCATCGCATGGAGAAGCCCTCGTCGTAGGCTAGAAGATAAGGAAGACGTGCGGCCTACTATCTTAGTTTGCCGCGACGGTCCAGAACACCGCCATAGTCACCTTTCGCTCCGCCATAGTCGCCTTTCGCTCCGCGAAAGTAGCGGGCGCCACGTGGGGACTTTCCACCGGAGACGGAAGTGCGGATTCCGCTACTTTCGCGGAGCGAAAGGCGACTATCCGCTACTTTCGCGGAGCGAAAGGCGGCGATCACGCTACTTTCGCGGAGCGAAAGGCGACGATCGGTTCAATGTTCGCCGGCGGCGCCCGGCCCGTACTTGTCGGGGCGCGACTGGTCGTCGCGGCGAGCCAGGCTGAGGAACTCCTCCAACGTCAGCCCTTGCAGGTGCTGGACCGAGCCGTCGGCGAACAAGGCCAGGAAACCGTTCGGGTCCAGATCCCCCGGCTGGCCCGACATGCGAACGTCTTCGATGTTCAAATCCCGCGGTTCGGCCCAGGGCACGTCCGAGCCGACCACTTCCACGGCAATCAGCGTGTTGGAAGTGCCGTCGATGATGTCCCTCATGGCGCTGAACTTGTTGGCTTCCAGCACCGTGCCGGGTCCGGTCAGAGCCAGGTAGCTGGTCCGGTTGCCCTGGATGTTCGGATCGCGCGGGGACATGAAAATCTTGATCGGCACCGAGACCAGGTTCTGATTCACCGGGCTGTCCCAGGCCTGATGGAAGTCGTACTGGTCGTACATCGGCTGCTGCTCGACGAACGGCAGAAGGGCCGTCCGCCAACTGGTTTGCGGCCGCCCGTTGGCGTCGTCGATCCGGCTGGCCGGAAACCGGCCGTAGGTATCGTGATAGGAGTGCAGTGCCAGGCCGATCTGCTTGAGGTTGTTCATCGACTCCACGCGGCGCGCCGCATCGCGTGCCGCGGAAATCGCCGGCAGCAGCAGCGCGACCAGCACGCCGCCGCAGACCAGCATGAATCCCAGACCGACGGCCAGCACGATGATGATGATCGTGGCCGCGGAGCTGGAGGAACTGGGGGCGGGCTTCTGAGGCATTTCGGCGTACGACATGATCGGCGGCTCCGGCAAACAGGCTTGGGGGAGGTGACTTCACTGGGCGTCGTGACGCGGCCCCGCCGAGATCGCCGGACGGGGGCTGGTTCGAGCCGACGGGACCGCAGCGCAGGCCCACACTATACCACGGCGCAGCGGCCGGCGGTGGCTGGGCTCCGCGTGTGCTCGACAACCCGGCGCAGCTACGGATGAAACGGCGGGATGTCGATGACTTCGCTGCCATCCATCATCCCGGCCAGGTGCGCGGCGACGGCGGCCACGATCGCTTCGATCAGCGCGGCGCCGGCCTGAGCCGTGGCGGCCAGCGGTTCGCGATCCTCCTGGTCCTGCATGGCATCCGGGCGGACGTTCTCCGGGAAGGCGGCCAGCGCGAAGGCCGTCTCGAACTCCTGCGCGTGGCCGGGCCAGCGGCCAGTCTGCAAATGACGGCGCGCTTCATCCGCTGGCAGGAAATCCCAGTACGAATGAAACTGCACGTTGCATTCGAACCGCTGCAGGAACTGCCCCCACATGCCCTGGCAGGGCGCCACGTTGCCGCCGTGGCCGTTCAGCACCAGGATATTACGGAAGCCGGCGTGGTGCATGCTGCGGATCGTGTCGTGCAGCACGCCCAGCCAACTTCCGGGCATCGCCGACAAGGTGCCGATGTGCCGCATGTGGTGTTCGCTGATGCCGATGTTCATCGCGGGAGCGACCACGACCGACGGCTGCAGTCGGCGAGCTACCTCGACGGCGATATGCAGGCAGCTTCGCCAGTCGTGTTCCATCGCCAGATGTTCCAGATGCTGCTCGGTCGCGGCCACCGGAATGATGCAGGCCCGCAGTTCGCCGCTGGCCATCCGCTGGCGGAATTCCCGCCGCGTGTGTTTGCCCAGCAACAGCCGATCGTCGGCGGCGGTCATGGCTGGTTTCCCCCCGTGTTTACAAGTGCCCGTGTCTTAAAGTACCCGTGTCTTCGTACGACCGTGTCCCGGTTTACTGGCTGGCCGTCTCGGCCGTTCGCCGCCGGCGATTCTCGCACAGCACGCAGCGGTGTTTGAAATAGCGGCTCGTGCCGATACTGATCTTCTTGTCGCGGGTATGAAAGAAGTCGCGCCGCTTGGGCCACGAACGGCCACAATCGGTGCAGGTCTGTTCGGCCGGCGGCCGTTCGGCCTGCCGCAACTGGTCGGCCAGGGCCAGCAGCAGGGCCTCCTTGTCGCGGCGATGCTGCGCCCACCGGCGAAGATTCCCTCGCCGCATCCGTTGGCGGGCCTTTTCCTGCTTGGCCCGCGAGTAGTCCATCTGCAGGACCTCGTCCCGGCTGCGCTTCAGCCCCAGTTCGGTCTGCCGCCGGGCCACGGTGCTCCGCGCGACGTTCCATTGCCGAGCGATCTGTTCGGGCGTCATCGAGGCCGAATGCTCTTTCAAATACCGGTCGAACTGCCGCTTTTCATTGGGGCGCCAGACCTTCTTGCCGCGCATTTTCCGCGAGCGGCCGCGGTCGGCCAGCTTCATGCGTCCCCATTGCTTGGTGATCGCCCAGCGGCTGCGGGGAGGATCGCCCAGCAACCCGTACTCGTAGACCTGCAGCGGCGTGAAGCCCTCCTCCTTGAGCTGCCGGAGCTGCTTCCGTTGCCTGGCGGTCCACCGCCAGCGGCTGTCACGCGCGGGGATCAGCTTCATCCGCACGGCCTGCGTGCGGATGGCGTGGGACGAGCGATTCGGAATCTTGACCCGCTCGATCTTCCGGCCGTTTTCGGCCAGTTGCCGGCGCAGGGTCGCTTTCTCGGCTTTGGTCCAACGTTGACCTGGCATCGTGCACGCGATCATCAGCGTAGTCCGGACCTGGCAGGGGTGGGAACGACCGACGGCGGCCGTTTCGTCCCAGGTGACCGGGTGGGAGGGAAGGATTCATTGGATGACTGCGAGGACCCGCCTCTTCACTGTCCCGCGACGTCACCGCCTGAAGTGCGTTGCAACCTAGCATGCGAATCGTATGGATGCAAACAATTCGCGTGCCGGCAGGGTCCTGACCCCCTCGAATGTCAGGTCCATTCTAAGCCGCCTGCGGCGGGCGCGGCTCATGCGACCAGCGGATCCAGGCGGCCACTTCCTCCAGGTCCGGCCGCTTGCCGGTACGCAGGATGCGCTGGCCAGCCGGCGAATCGACCACCGGCTGGATCGCGGCCAGCAACTGCTCGGCCGTCAGCAGGCTCAGTTGTTCCGGTTCGGTGTAGCCGCAAGCGACCAGCAGTTGCGCGTCGTGGCCGCGCAGGTGAGGCACTCGGCAGACCAGCCGCGCCTGATGTTGCCAGGCGCGCACGGTCGCGGCCTTGATGCGGGGGTGGTCCAGGCGGCGAGCGGTCTCGGCGGGCGAGGCGGCCAGCAGGTCGGCCACCGTGCGAACGCCCATCGTGCCCAGGCGGTCGGCCAGCTTCGGTCCGATGGAGGGCGCATCGACGACGGGGCTGGTCGAGTGTAGGTGAAAGCGGCGGCCGTCCGCCGCGGCCGGTTCATCATCGGCCCACAGTCGCGGCCGCATCGCCTCGGCCGGATCCAGCGGCA
>JAGFJK010000490.1 GCA_024102795.1 Pirellulaceae bacterium | reverse complement strand
CGCGTCGTCGGCCCGCGCCAGATCGCTGGCCAATAACTCGCAGAAGCGAGTCAGCCCGATCCGCTGATAGTGCAGCGCGGCCAGCTCCTCCTCGGCCTCCTCCACCGCCGCCCGCAACCGCGACAACGACCGCCCATCCAACTCCACCCGAGTTCCGGGTAAACCCCGCGGCTCCTCCGCTTGAATCACCACCAGCCGCGCCTCGCGATGGTCGCGCGTCACCTCATGCCAGGCAGCGGGCGGCTGAGCGTAAAACTGACGCAGATCGCGCAGCGGGATGACGAAGAACCACAAACGTTGCCCGGCGATCCGGCCATCCGCCGGCAACTCGAAGTCGCCCCACGGCTCCAGATCGTCGATCGCCTTGCCCAACCCGTCCCGCTCGTCCAGCAACTCCTGCTGCCGGGCCTGGATGCCCAGCGCTTCACGCACCACGGCCTGCCGATCGAACCGCTCGCGGCGCACCTGCCGGCGGTGCTGCCGGCAGGACCGCAGAAACTTCAGCGCCTCGTGCGCCGCCGTGTCCCGCCCCTCCTCGGCCTGCTCCCCCCGGTCCGGATCGGCCAGGTTCCGCAGGTGCGCGCAGCCCAGGTCCTGCAGGCGATCGATCACCCGCTCGCACTGCGCCGTGGAACCGAAAAAGGTTACCTTGTTCAGCGGTACGATGGCCATGGAATAGTCGTCAGTAGTCAGCGGCTAGTCGTACAACTCCCCTTTGATTCCTTCTGGCTCCCTCCCCGCTTCGGGGAGGGCTGGGGAGGGGTTCGTTTCCTTTGGACAAAACTTAACGTTCGCGGTTCTTGCAATTCCTAGTCAGCGGTGGCGGCTCTTGGCCAGTTTGGAACGGATGACGGCGCTGCGCTCCTGTTCCGACAGGCCGATCTGGATCCGCTTGATCTGCTCGCGGGCGCTGGGGATCAGCACTTTCTGAAACAAGTTCACGCGCTGGGTGATCCGCCGGGCCTGCACGGCCAGGCGGCGCAACCGCTCCTCGCGCACCTGCTGCTGGATCCGCTGCCGGCAGGCCTGCTCCAACCGCTCCACCAGCGTATCCACCCAGAACGGCTTGGCCAGGGTCGAATAATCCGTTTTGACGATCCGGATCTCGCGAATCACGGGCAGGCGGGCACCGACCACGTTCTCGATGCCCAATTCCACCGACTCCACCCGCACCAGTCCCCGCAGGTCGATCCGCGTGCCGCCGAGCAGTTCGTACAGCCCGGCCAGCGACTGTTCGAGCCGCGCGGCCTCCCGCTCGCTCTCCGCCAGTTGCTCGCGGGCCCGCTTGTGCTCCGTCAGCAACTGCTGCTTCTTGAGTTCCAGCGAGGGCAGAAACCGTTCGTACAGCTTCAGCCGCTCGCGCTGCTGCTTCAGGTTGCTCTTGTTGATTGTGACGTGGGCCATGCTGCGACCTGCCAACCGCTGAGGGACCTGCCTGGCGACTACGACGCACGATCCGCCTCGGCGGCCCGCGCCCGTTCGAGCGCCGCCGGAAAGTACTTGTCCACCAGTTGCTGCCTCATGAGCAACTCCTCCGGTTCGAAACATTCGGCCAGCGTCTGCCAGCAGAGATCCAGGGCGTCATGCAGCGAGAGCGAGACGCGAATGTCCATGAAGCGGTCGGCGAACAGGCGGCGGAACTTGAGCGCCTTCTGGTCGAACGCCGAGAGGTCGAAGGCCATCGCCTGCCGCGTTTCGGCCTCCTTGCCGGCCGAGTACAGGCGGATCATCGTGTTCATGATCTGGCCGTGGTCCTCGCGCGTCACCTTGCCGATCACCTGCTGCTTGAGACGGGACAACGACCCGAACGGATCGAGCGCCCCGTCGTGCAGGTAGAACTGGCCCTCGGTGATGTAGCCCGTGTTGTCCGGAACCGGATGCGTGACGTCGTTGCCCGGCATCGTGGTGACCGTCAGAATGGTCACCGAGCCGGCTCCCTGGTAGGCGCAGGCCCGCTCGTACCGCGAGGCCAACTGGCTGTACAGATCGCCCATGTAGCCGCGGTTGGACGGCACCCGTTCCATGGCGATGCCGATCTCCTTCAGCGCGTCGGCGTAGGCCGTCATGTCGGTCAGCAGCACCAGCACCCGTTTGGACTGCTCCACCGCGAACCGCTCGGCCACCTTCAGGCACATATCCGGGATGAACAGCCGCTCGACGATCGGGTCCGACGCCTGATTGACGAACATCACGCTCCGCCCGAACATCCCTTCGTTCTCGAACGTCGTGCGGAAGAAGTGGTAATCGTCGAAGATCAGCCCCAGGCCGCCAAACACGATGATGTCCGCGCTGGCCTGGATGCCGATGCGGGCCAGCAACTGGTTATAGGGTTCGCCGGCCACCGAGAAGATCGGGATCTTCTGGCTTTCCACCAGGCAGTTGAACACGTCGATCATCGGCACGCGGGTTTCAATCATCCTGCCCGGCAGCTCGCGCCGCGTGGGGTTGACCGCCGGGCCCCCCACATCAATTCGGGCGTCGTCGAACATCGGCGGACCGCCGTCCACCGTCTCCCCGGCGCCGTTGAATACCCGGCCCAGGATGTTGTCGGAATAACTCACCTGCATCGGGTGGCCCAGGAATCGGACCCGCGCCTCGGTGGAAAGTCCCTTGCCCCCCGTGAAGACCTGCAGCGACACTTCGTCGCCATCCAGCTCGATCACCTGCGCCAGCGACGTGTCGCCGTCCCAGTTCTCCACCAGCGCCAGGTCGTTGTAGCGCACGCCGGGAGCCCGGATGCGCAGGATGTCGCCCACGATCGCCAGGACGTGCGTATAGTAGGTCAGTTCGGGTAACACGGCGCTGCTTCCTCGCCCACGTGACTCTGACAGGTTCCGCGCCGATCAACGCCGGCCCCGCCGCTTCATCAACGCGACAGCCCAGTCACTTTAGGGAGCTCCCACCGCTCCGCACATCACCCAAATCGGTGTCGGGCCCGTGTCGTAGGTGGCCAGCTTCCGCAGCTCGCCCGTCTCCTGGTCGATGCGATACGCCGCCAGGTTCCCGGACTGCTGTCCCGCGGCGTACAGGTAATGGCCCGTCAAGTCGATGCAGCAGGAGCGCGGAAAGTGGACCGTCGGGTAATGGCCCACGATCCGCATCCGGCCCGTGCGGGCGTCCAGGGCGACCGCCGCCAGTGTGTCTCGGGGCGGCTGGCCGTCGGGCCGCTGGGTCGTGTCCCGGTTCGAAACATAGGCGAACCGGCCGTCGGCCGTCAGGCGAATGTCCGCCGCGGCGCTGTTGCCTTCGTAGCTGGGCGGCAACGTGCCCAGGGTTTGCAGCAGCTCCAGCGTGCCGCTTTGCGGGTCCAGCCGCCACAGCGAGATCCCGCCGCCGTTCTCGTTGGACGTGTAAGCCAGGTCGAGCGTGGGATGCAGCGCGAAGTGCCGCGGCTCATGATACCGGTGGTCGGCGTCCGGCCCGGTCACCAGCGGCGGATCGTTCGGCAGCAGCTTCCCGGTCGGTTCGTCCAGCCGGAACTGGTACACCTTGTTGGGCGACGTGTGCGGTACGAACACGAACTTGCCGGTCCGATCCAATTCCACGCAGTGAGCCGTTTTCTCGGTATGACGGTGTTCCAGCAGCTCGCTCGTGCACAGGCCGTCGACGATGCGGTACACCGTTACGTCGCCCTCGCCGTAATGCGCCGCCAGCAGGTACCGTCCCTGCTTGTCGGTGCGAATGTACGGTGCCCGGCTGGTGATCGTGGCCGTCGCGGCCAGCGTCAGGCCGCCGTCCGTGCCGCGCCGCAATGTGGCCACGCCCGCCTTGCCGTCGGGCAACCCCGTAACCGCCGCGTAGATCAGCGACGTGTCGGGCGAAAAGGCCATCGCGCCGCCGTTGCCCGGCAACTCCACGCGGAACTTCCGCTCCAGGCCGCCCGTGGCGGCGTCCACGCGATACGCCGTGATCGATTTGTCCTGGATCGAGGCCAGGTACAATAGCTGCTCGGCCGCCTGGGCCGCCGGCGCGATTGTGAGTGTCAGGAACATGAGGAGCAACGTCCGTTGCAGGAATGGTGTCAGCACGGTGAATTTGCTTTCTGCGCCAGGGATGCGGCTCGGGCTGGTAACGGGGCAGTGGCCGGTCACCCGGCCCCTGAATTCTAACAAGAAACGGCCTCTGCGTTCAGCCCTCCGCGTCCTCGGCGTCCTCCCCGTCCTCGGCGGTTCAACTTGCATCATGCCGGGTTGTGTGGCGCGGTCCGGCACGGTAAGACGAACGGCCTGGTCGAAAGAGCTAACGTCCGGGCGCCTGGGAGGCGAGCGGAATCGATTCGGCGAGGGGATTGCAACGTGGACGGGGAAGGGCTGACCGTGCGGACGCTGGCGATTGCCGGCGCACAGACTTACGACGGCGCCGAATTCCCGCTGGGGCTGACCTGCCACGCGCGCGACGCCACGCTGGAAGATGTCGCCGCTTGGGTCCGCAAGCGGCGCGACGACCTGCTGCGCCGCTCGTCGCTTCATGGCGCGATCCTGTTTCGCGGCTTCCCGCTGGCCACGGCCGACGATTTCGATGCGTTCGTGGCGGCTTTCGGCTTGCCGAACTTTCCCTACGACCAGTCGCTGTCGAATGCCGTGCGAGTAAACCGCACCGAGCGGGTGTTCACGGCCAACGAGGCGCCGCCGGAAGTCACGATTTTCCTGCACCACGAGATGGCTCAGACACCCGTCTACCCCAGCCGTCTGTTCTTCTTCTGCGAGCAGCCGGCGGAAGCGGGCGGAGCCACGCCGCTGTGCCGTTCCGACGTCTTGTTCACGCGGATCGCGGGGCAACTGCCCCAGTTCGCGCGGGATTGCCAGCGACACGGGCTGAAGTACAACAACGTGATGCCGGCCGAGGCCGATCTGACGTCCGGCATGGGGCGAAGCTGGCAGAGCACGCTGCGGGCAGCGACGCGCGAACAGGCCGAACAGCGTCTCGCGGCGCTCGGCTACTCGTGGCAGTGGCTGCCCGACGGTTGCCTGCGGGCCACCACGCCCGTGCTGCCGGCGGTCCGCACGTTGCCGGACGGCCGCCAGGTGTTTTTCAACCAGTTGATCGCCGCGTTTCAGGGCTGGCGGGACAGCCGCAACGATCCCGCCCAGGCGATCACGCTGGGCAACGGCCAGCCGTTGTCGCGCGAGGATGTGAACCTGGTGGCGGACCTGGCCGAGCAGTTGACGTTCGACCTGCCCTGGCAACGGGGCGACGTGGCGCTAGTGGATAATTTTGTCGTGATGCACGGGCGGCGCACGTTTCGCGGCGTCCGCAAGGTCTTGGCCTCGCTGATCGCCTGCGACGCTTGACGTCTCGCAGGCCCCCCAGGCCGCGCAGCTCGGAGAATGCAACCCATGCTGGAACTGTTTGGACAGGTCGAAGCGGCCGTGGCGGCCATCCGCTCCCACTGGGACCGCCAGCCGCACGCGGGAATCATTCTCGGCACGGGTCTGGGCGGCCTGGCCGGCGAAATCCAGTGCGAAGCCTCGTTGGACTACGAAGAGATTCCAAACTTCCCGTCCTCCACCGCCATCAGCCATCGAGGCCGGCTGGTCTGCGGCACGCTGCACGGGCTGCCAGTGGTGGCCATGGAAGGCCGCTTCCACATGTATGAAGGCTATTCGCTCAAGCAGATCACCCTGCCCGTGCGGGTCATGCGGGCGCTGGGAGCGGAACTGCTGGTGGTCTCGAACGCCTGCGGCGGCATGAACCCCTACTACCGCTGCGGCGACATCATGGTGATCGAGGACCATATCAACCTGATGGGCGACAACCCGCTGATCGGCATCAACGACGACCGGCTGGGGCCGCGGTTTCCCGATATGTGCGAACCGTACGACTTGAAGCTGGTCGACCGGGCGCTG
Organism: Pirellulaceae bacterium; assembly: GCA_024102795.1. Classification (GTDB taxonomy): domain Bacteria; phylum Planctomycetota; class Planctomycetia; order Pirellulales; family Pirellulaceae; genus JAGFJK01. The sequence goes on along the minus strand of JAGFJK010000490.1, from coordinate 33,841 downwards.
GCGGTGGCCCGCCGGGAAGATATTGTCGCTCACAAGGGCGTCTTCGTGGCCGTCGCGGGCCCCAACCTGGAAACGCGGGCCGAGTACCGGTTCCTGAGGATGATCGGGGCCGACGTCGTCGGCATGTCCACCGTGCCCGAAGTGATCGTGGCCGTGCACTGCGGGCTCCGCGTGGTGGGCTTCTCGATTGTGACCGACATGTGCCTGGCCGATGCCTTGAAGCCAGCGAATGTGGCCGAGATTATCGCCATCGCCAACGCGGCGGAACCGAAGCTGAGGAAACTGGTGCTGGGCGTGCTGGCCGGCGAACAGGCGTGAGCCCACGGGTGGGCGCGAGCTAACGAGCGTGCGGTACTCTGCAGAGGATGTCGAGCGGTCGGCGGCCGCCGTGCGGCGGCAGTGGTCCAGGACCGCGCAGGTGGGCCTGATCCTGGGGACCGGACTGGGGCATCTGGCCGATTTTCTCGCGGCCGATGTGGAGCTTGGGTTCGAGCAGCTTCCGCATTTTCCGCGGGCCACGGCGCTGGGGCACGCCGGCCGGCTGGTGTGCGGCGAACTGGCCGGGGTTCGCGTGGCGGCCCTCCGCGGCCGCTGCCACCTGTACGAAGGCTACTCGGCCGACCAGGTCGCCTTGCCCGTGCGCGTGCTGCACGCGCTGGGATGCCGCATCCTGATCATCTCGAACGCCGCCGGCGGACTGAATCCGCGCTACGAGGCGGGCGACATCATGGTGGTCGCCGACCATATCAATCTGATGTGGAGGACGCCCAGCGGCCAGCGGGTGGACAGCCCGCGACCGGGGCGTCTGGCGGCTTCGCCCTACGACCCGCGGCTGGCGACCCAGGCGATCGAGGTGGCTCGCGCGGCCGGCTTCGTGCTGCAGGCGGGCGTGTACGTCTCGATGACCGGCCCGACGTACGAAACGCGGGCCGAGTACCGCATGCTGCGGCGGATCGGCGGCGACTGCGTGGGCATGTCGACGATCCCCGAAGTGCTGGTCGCCCGCCAATGCGGGCTGCGCGTGCTGGCCTTGTCCACCGTCACGAATGTCGCCTCGCCCGACGCGCCTCAAACGGTCAGCGGCCAGCAGGTGGTCGCCGCGGCCAGCCGGGCCGAGCCGCGGATGAGGCAACTGGTCACCGGACTACTCGCGCGACTGGCCCAGGAAGTCTGAAAACGGCCAAGTGAAACGCTGGTCGTGACGCATACGTAGCACGCGCTTCCAGCCCGTGATTTTGGGCGTGCCGTACGTAGCACGCGCTTCCAGCCCGTGATTCCAGGCGTGACGCATACGTAGCATGGGCTTCCAGCCCGTGACTCCAGGCGTGACGGTGACTTCGACATCTCTTGAGCGCCGCCGACATTCCACCAAGCGTGTTGTGCTACGCCTGCAGCGAACCGATGGTATTCTGCCCATCCTGCCAAATCGACCCCAGAGGTCAATGGTGGTCGCTCAGGGGCTTTTCCGACTGCGGGCGTCACGGATGGCTGGCCGCCGGGCAGCGCCGAGTCGAATGAGTTCCCGGCGGCGCGTGCGGGCCCGCCGCCAGCGCCTCCAGTAATACATCCGCAGGCGTCGCCGGAGCCACTGGTCGAGCTGGTCGAACAGCTTCAGTTGGGCGGCAACCCAAAGTAGCCCATCCAGCCGCGAACGTAGCTTCGCAGTTCGCTGCACAAGCTCGCCGTGTATCTGCCCGACCGACTGGGGACGGCTCGCGTACTTGTGCTGAAATGCCCGAACTGTGGTAAACTCACCAAAGTCGGTCTTGATGGCAAGACGCGCGAATTGCTGGTCCTGCCGGTTTGTCCGGATTCCGAAAGGCGTAAACACGACGCCTGACGATCATCCTTGGAAAGGGCCAGGCCGCCCCGGATTTGAATTGCATCACGCTTGATTCGGCGGGAGGAGGAACCATGCAAAAACGAATCACCGTCAACCCCGGAGTCCATTTTGGAAAGCCCTGCGTTGCCGGAACGAGGATACCCGTGCAGAGTGTCCTGGAGTTGCTCCGCGAAGGCCTGTCATTCGCCGACATCATCCGGGATTACTACCCGGACCTGGAGCCGGAAGACGTTCGCGCGTGCATCCAGTACGCGATGGACGTGGTGGCCGCTGAGGACATCCACCTCGCGACAACGCCATGAAGTTTCTCGCCGACCAAGATGTCTATGCCGTCACGATTGCCTTCCTGAGCGGCCTAGGGCATGACTTGGTTCGCGCGGCCGAGCTCGGTTAGTCGCAAGCGGAGGATGCCGAATTGCTTCGTGTCGCGCATGAGCAGGGGCGGATCTTCGTGACTCGCGACCGTGATTTCGGGGCGCTCGTGTTCGTCCGAGGCAGCGGATCCGGAGTCGTCTATCTACGCATGCTGCCTTCGACCCAGAACGCCGTGCATGCCGAACTCGAGCGGGTCTAGTCGTTGCATAGCGATCAGGAGTTGCAATCCTCGTTTGTCGTCATTGAGCCCGGACGGCATCGCATCCGGAAGCTGAGCCCATGAAGACGGGCCGAATCGGGTAGCCCGTCAGGTTTCCCCGCCCAGCCCCACACCACCTGGCATGCGGGTCCGCACCAGGCGGGTTTGACGCAGGGGAGCAAGTTGCGCCCAGAGGGTCTTCAGGCTGAGTAGTCCTTGCTCTTGCAGCCAGGCGTTGGTCAGACCGACACCCGTGGCGATGGACTTGACCACGTGCCAGGGGCCTTCCCGACACGTTGATGGTCGCCCGGCGTCCGCGAAGGACGAAGCCGAGATACTCGACGCCGTCCGCCTTCACGATGCGGCTCTTGGTTTCGTTCACCACCAGCCGCAGGATGTTGGCCGAGACTAGCGCACGACCGCAACGCCTGCCGGGCGAGGCCAGCCGCGGTCCCGCCGAACTACTGGCGGATCAGGTCGTCCGACGTGCCGGCCGCCGTCGTCGTGGCTTCGGGCTGCAGGCGCCAGTAGGTCAGCCCCTCGCGCAGCAGCGGCAGCAGCCAGCGCCGCTCCGCCGCCGGTTGCCCGCGGCGAATCACCTCGTACAGATCGGCCAGGATCGAGTGGCTGTTGCCGTAGTATTCGTGACCGAGCAGGCTGGTGTCGATACCCGACACGTCGATCGTCTCGATGCCGGGTATCACCACGATGCCCGCACCCGAATCGCCCGCCCGGGCGTAGCCGTGCACTCGGCGCGAGGCGATCAGGGCCTGGTCGTCGGACGAAGCGTACAGCGTGATTCGCCGCGCGGTGCTCTGAATGGCCGGCGCGATGTCGCGGCGGAAGACTTCGGCGTCGATGTCCGGAGCGGCCAGCACGACCTGGTTGAACAGTGCCGACTCAGCCTGCAGTTCGTACTTCAGCTCCCGCAGCGCCGAGGTGAGCGCGCGGTTGCCCATGCTGTGAGCGACCAGGTTCACGGCCCGGGCGCCCGACCGCCGCGACACCTCGACCAGGAACTGCTTCAGGTGCGGCACGGTCCAGGTCACGTTCGTCTCGTCCACCGTATACTTCAGCAAACCGCCCTGCGACGGCCAACTGAAGAAGATCGGCGCGCCGGGAAACTTCAGGTCGTAGGCGATCTGAGCGGTGCGGCGAGCGGCATCTTCGAAGGTGACGTTATAACCGTGAACGAAGATGAACAGGTCCTCGTGCGGCGACCGCGCCACCCGCTCCCGCAGCAGATCGTAAAACTCCTGCTCGGCGTACGACTGCACTCGCCGCAGCACGACGTGCTTGCGGACGTCCTCCTTGACTTCCAGCCGCAGCAGCGTGGGTGCCTCCAGCGTGCCGATGCGATGCGACTTGGGAATACTGACATGGCAGATGCCCAGTTCCAGCACTCCCCGGTCGTTACCATACGCCCTTCCGTGTTCGGCGATGCTGCGTTGCTGGTCGGCCAGCTTCGCCAGCCGCGCCAGCGCCAGCCCGGTACCCGCGACCAGACAGATGGCACCCACGACGACCAGAACCGTCCGCCGGCGGGACATGCGCCATCCCAGGGCCAGCGCCAGCAACCCCGCGGCGAACGCCACGCCGGCGGGCAGCAGCGGCCGCAGCAGCGATGACGGCCCCAGCAGGGAAGGCGAATCGGACAGCGGTCCGGAATCCAGCGGGCGGCGATCGGTTCCATAGAACACTTCGACCACCTGATAGTCCGGGTCTGTCGCGGTGGTTGCCACCGGCGCCGCGACCGATTCCTCGTCCGCTGATTTCTCGCCCGACGGGATCTCGCCCGGCAACGCTCGGAGCGGCATTCTGGGTTCCGCTTCCGGTGGCGAGACGCTGTAGCTGTTGAGACTGGCCGGCCTGCGATCCGGTTCGCGGGCCGCGGAATACGCCTGGCCGACGGGATCCATCGTCAGCGGCTTGGGTGGTCCCAACCGCACCAGCGGCGGCTCCTCGCCGGGGATCGCTTCGGGCAGTACGGGCGGCAGCACCTCGTACGGGATCGGCTCCACCGGCACTTCCTCGGAAGCCACCGGATCCGTGGCCGGCTGGTCCATGCCCGGAGGTGACTCGGCGGCCGGCGATACTGTGCCCGCGGCGCTATTGGGGCCCCCGGCGCTTTTGGGGCCCGCGGCGCTTTTGGGGCCCCCGGCGCCCTTGGGGCCCCCAGCGGCCTTGTCGGCCGGTTGGGCACCGCAGCCAGCCAGACAGGCCCAGACGAGGCCCAACAGCAGAAACCCGCAACGAGCGTTCATGGCACGACCCCACACGATTGATCCGAGAACGCGGACGCGACCGGGCGGGATGATAGTCGAGCGGGACGGATTACTCCCAGAGCAGTTTTCACGCCAGTTTCGGCAGCAGGCCGAGCACGGCGGGGCTGGGGCGGGCGATGACGTGGGCCGCGATCAGCTTGCCCAGCCCGGCCACCTTGGTTTGTCCGGCCTCGATGGCCGCTTTCACGGCGGCTACGTCGCCTTGGATGATCACGGTGACGTAGCCGCCACCCAGTTTCTCCTTGCCGACGATTTCCACGTTGGCGGCTTTGCACGCGGTGTCGATCGCCTCGAACACGGCGGTAAAGCCTTGCGTTTCGATCAGTCCCAGGGCAAAGTTCGCAGATGCGGGTGCGGCCACGGTTTGCTCTCCTGCCGTCTCCGGCGGGGTGTCGTCCGCCGCCGGGGGCACGACGACCACGTATTGTTGGATCAGGGGATTGAATTCAACGGGGCTATCAATGCCCGGCCAGGCACGCCGGTCCACGCGGTCGATCGCGTGACTGACCGGCCGGCCGCCCATCTGTTCGGCCGCGGCGTGGCCGGCCGCCAGCGCCTCGGCAATAGCGGCCGTGGAGCCGACAATTTTCAGGCAGACTCCCAGGAAGTCGTTCAATTCCAGTTGCAGCAGGCGGACGCCGGCCCGTTTCTCCATCACGTCCAGCGCGACGATGGCCGGTGTGAAACCGGTGGTTTCGAGTACGCCGAAGCTTTGGTCGGGAGCCGGCAGCACAGATGTTGAACCTGGGGAGCCTGGATGGGTGTCGCCTGGATGGGCGTCGGACGCGTATTGTACGGGACACTCGCCATGCCAGGGAATACGTCCTGAACGGCTTGGCCAGCCGGCTTGGCCGGTCAGTTTCCGGCGGGCGGCGGATCGGCTACAACAAGACCCTGGGACCTGGCGGGGCAACGCCGCTTGGGACCTCCGTCGCAAAAGCGTCCGCCCGCATCGTTACCGCGGGAGCATTGGCAATACGAAAACCGGGAGATCACACATGTCAGGGGGTTTCGGAGATCAAGCATCGCAGTTTTCGGGTTCTGGTTCCGATCAGCCGCCGCCGCGCAAGAAGAAGTCCGCGGCCGTCTGGATCCTCCTGGTCCTGGGCCTTGGGGGCGGACTGGTGCTGCTGGTCTGCTGCGGCGGCATGGGGTTCCTGAGCTGGACTGGCATGAAGATGGCCGGCCAGCAGATGGCGGCCAAGGTCCAGCATACCGAGGCGGTCCAGGAGCATATCGGCGACATCCAGTCGAGCACGATCAATTTCACGGCCACCACGAAGGCGCAGCAGGAATCTGGCAATTCGCAGGCGATCGTGTTCGACTTGAAGGGCACCAAGGGCAACGGCAAGCTGATCGCCACGGCCCAGGGCGAAAACCTGTTGGATGCCACGCTGGAATTGCCGTCGGGAGAGCTAATTCCCTTGCCGGTGAACTAGGGCGCGGTCAGACTGGGATGAAGTGGCGTTGAGCGCCGCGGGTTGCGGCTGGACTCGTACCTTGTATTTTTTCTCGTCGAGGTTCCCATGTTGCGATGGCAATCGCTGTGGACGGCCGTGCTGAGCGGGCTGATCTTGATCGCGCCATTGACCGGCCCGGCGCCGGCCGAGGACGACGCGGTGTTTTCCGGCCCGCAGGTGGGCGAGAAGCTGCCCGGATTCAAGGCCCAGGGCGTGTTCGGCGACCTGGACGGCAAGCAGTTCGACCCGGTCTCAGACGCCGGCGGCAAGCCGGTGGTGGTCTTCTTTGTGCACGCCCGCACTCGGCCCGCCTTCGCTCTGACCAACAAACTGATGGCTTTCGCGGCCACTCGGCAGGCCGACGGCCTGCGCCCGGCCATCGTGTTCCTGCCCGAAGACGCGACCGAAACCAGCCAGTGGCTGAAGCAGATCCAGACGTACTTTCCCAAGGGGGTCCCGGTCGGCATCTCGGTCGACGGCCAGGAAGGGCCCGGTGCCTACGGGCTGAATCGCAACGTGACGCTGACCGTGCTGGTCGGCAAGGAAAGCCAGGTGACCGCGAACTTTGCCCTGGTGCAGCCCAGCCTGCAGGCCGACGGAGTGAAAATCGCCGAACAGATCGTGAAGGTGCTGGGCGGCGGCAAGGTCCCCACGCTGGAGGAGTTGGACGGCGATGCGGCTCGACCCGCCGGCCGCCCGCAGATGGACGACCCGATGGCCGAGCGGTTGCTGAGGGCCGTGATTCGGCCGGATGCCACGCCAGAGGAAGTCGGGCAAGCCGCCGAGCGGCTGCAGGAACACCTGAGCAAGAACGAACGGGCGAAGGCCGCGGTCACCCGGATCGCTCGCAACCTGGTGGAGAGCGGCCGCGTCAAGAACCTGGGAACTCCCGCCGCGCGGGAGTGGATCGAGAAGTGGGCCAAGTAAATGCAACTGGCATCTGAATTCCGCGGTCTGTTGGCTTTGATGAGCCTGGCGCTGGTCGCCGCTTGCCCGGTCGTGGCCGGGGCGGAAGTGCAGAGTTCCGCCGCCCACGGGTTCCGCCTCCAGTTGACCGAAACCACTCCGGCGACGCCGCAGCGCGTGTACGACGCGATCGTCGGCGAGATTGGCAAGTGGTGGTCGTCGGACCATACATTCAGCGGCGACGCGGCCAATCTGTATTTCGAGGCCAAGCCAGGCGGAATCTTTGGTGAACGGCTGGCCGAGGGTGGATTCGTCCGCCATTTGGACGTCGTGTTCCTGCAACCGCACAAGCGGATCGGGCTGTCCGGTGGCCTGGGTCCGCTGCAGGAACTTGGTGTCCAAGGCACGCTGACCATTCTGCTGGACGTCGTGGAAGGCCAGACGCGGATCCGCTGGAACTACCACGTGACCGGCTTCCTGGCCGACGGCCTGGACAAGCTGGCGCCGATCGTCGACCGGGTGCTCGGTGAACAACTCCAGCGACTGGTCACGCACTTGAAGTAGGACGGGGCCGCGACCCGTCAATCTTGCCGCCCCGCCCGCTCCAGATCCGCGATCACCAGCTCGGCGGCGTCGTGGACCAAGGCCACCAGCCCGCGCCCGGCTGGTTCCAGGTGAGCCTGCGTGTATGCCGCGCGCTGGGCCTGGTCCTGGTCCTGCGGCAGCCAGACGGCGCTGGAAGTCGGCCAGGGCGGCAAGCTACTGGATTCGCTGGTCGCGGACACCGGCTGGACCGTGGGGGAAACCGCCGCTGGCCGCTTGTCGCCGCGATCGTCCAACAGCAGCGGTCCGGTCGTCAGGTACAGGATGGCGGCGACGCTCAGCAGTTCGACGATCGCACCTTGAAACCAGTGCAGCAGCCCGCGGGTCTTCATCGGACGATCTCCTTCCAGCCAGGTTACCGGCCGGGTGCGGCCGGAACGCTTCCTCCGTGTCTGCGGATTATCCGAAGCAAATCCCAGGCCGCGGCCTGGCCGGCCATGCTTCGCGAGACGCAACATCCTGCGTGCCAGACAGTTCGAGTGGTATCTGCGGTGCCGGATCGCCGTCAGCCTGGGCGGTTGCCGTGTCGCGTGCCGGACTCGCGGATAGTCAAAGTGACGACATTCCGGAGTGCTGTTCCGCCGCCGGCGTCCCCATCCGGTAGCTTCCCCAGGCAGCCCGTCGTTCGCCCTGTCAGCTTTCGCCCCAGGGGAAATGGCAATACGATCACTTGCGACAATCCCAGGTCCAAGAACCGTCCTGCTGACCACTGATAACTGACAACTATTCCCCATGACTTCCCCATCGGTTGACCGCGACGAACTGGCCGCGCTGTATCTGGAGCAGTTGCCGTACGAACCGTATCCGGTGCAGCAGGACGCTTTGCTGAGCTGGTTCACGGCGCGGCAGGGCGTGCTGGTCTGTGCCCCGACGGGCACGGGCAAGACGTTGATTGCCGAGGCCGCGTTGTTCGAGGCGCTGCACACGGGCCGGATGGCCTACTACACCACGCCGCTGATCGCGCTGACGGACCAGAAGTTTCAGGAGATGCAGGACGCCGCCGTGCGGTGGGGGTTTTCGGCGGACCAGGTGGGTCTGGTCACGGGCAATCGGCGAGTGAACCCGGACGCTCCCGTCCTGGTCGTGGTGGCTGAAATCCTCTTCAACCGCTTGCTGCACCGCTCGTCGTTTCACTTTGACGAGGTGAGCGCGGTGGTGATGGACGAGTTTCACAGTTTCAACGACCGCGAACGGGGCATTGTCTGGGAGCTGACCTTGGGGCTGCTGCCCGAACAGGTTCGCACGCTGCTGCTGTCGGCGACGGTGGGCAACGCGGCCGAATTCGTGCAGTGGCTGGCCCGTTGCCACCAGCGCAAACTGGAACTGGTGCAAAGCAGCGAGCGGAAGATTCCTTTGACGTATCAGTGGGTGGGCGATCAACTGCTGAGCGAGCAGTTGGAGTTGATGGCGGCGGGCGACGATGCCGCTCGGCAGGTTCCGGCCCTGATCTTTTGCTTCAATCGCGAGACCTGCTGGACGGTGGCCGAACAGCTCAAGGGCAAGGGCTTGCTGGCGCCCGGACAGCAGAAGCGGCTGGTGGCCGAGCTGGAAGCACATGACTGGAGCCAGGGGGCCGGCCCGAAGCTCAAGCAACTGCTGCTGCGCGGCGTCGCCGTGCATCACGCGGGCGTGCTGCCTGGATACCGGCGGATCGTCGAACATCTGTTTCAGCAGAAGCTGCTCAGCGTGGCCGTCTGCACCGAGACGTTGTCGGCCGGCATCAACCTGCCGGCTCGCAGCGTGGTGCTGCCGGGGCTGCTGAAGGGCCCGCCGGGCGACAAGAAGCTGATCGATCCCAGCACGGCGCATCAGATCTTCGGGCGCGCCGGCCGGCCGCAATACGACAACCAGGGGTTCGTGTTCGCGCTGGCACACGAGGACGACGTGAAAATCCTCCGCTGGCGGCAGAAGTACGATACGATTCCCGAAGACACCAAGGACCCCAATCTGCGGAAGGCGAAGAAGGCGCTCAAGAAGAAGATGCCGACTCGCCGCAGTTCCGAGCAGTATTGGACCGAGGCCCAGTTCAACCAGTTGCGGGTTGCACCGCCAGCCAAGCTGAGCAGCCGAGGGGCACTGCCCTGGCGGTTGCTGGCGCACATGCTGGACGCTTCGCCCGACGTCGAGCTGGTGCGGAACCTGGTCAGCAAGCGGCTGATGCCTCCCAAGCGTCTGGAGGAAGGCCAGAAGGAATTGAACCGCATGCTGCTGACGCTGTGGCGCGCCGGCTATGTGGAGCTGGAGCCGCGGCCGCCGATGGGCCCCGATCCGCTTTCGCCCATCCTGCCCGCGGGATCGCCGCCGGGCGAACCGTCCGACGCGCCGGCCTCCTGGCAGCCCATGGTCGCTCGCCCCACGCCCCTGCTGCAGAAGCTGGCCTTCTTCCGAGGCGTGAACCCGCTGTACGGCGTCTACCTGGTCAACCAACTGGGCATGGCCGACCGCCACGAGCGGTTGCAGGCGATGGAAAGCGTGCTGGAAATGCCCGGTTCGGTGGCTCGTTACGTGAGGGTGCCCAACCAGGAGGAGTTGCCGCCGGGACCGCTGGCCACGTCGTGGCTGGATGTCAAGCTGCTGCAACTGGGGCTGGTCACGCCCGAGCAGTTGGGCGCGGGCGAGCCGCCGGAGGAACCCGAGGAGCGGCGGATGTTCGGCGAGGAGCGCGTTTTCGTGTTGACGCTGGCCGAGAAGCTGCGGATGCTGTTCGACTACGACTTTCCGGGCGTCCACAGCCTGCAGACCAACCCGGTGTGGGCGGCCGGCGAGGTGCTGGAGTTCGGCGGCGACTTCAACAAGTATGTCACCAGCAAGCAGATGCAGAAACAGGAAGGCATCGTGTTCCGGCATCTGCTGCGGCTGATCCTGCTGCTGGCCGAATTCGAACAGCTTGCGCCGCCCGATTACGATCCTGGCCTGTGGCGCGACGAACTGCGGCAGATCGGTGACCAGTTGACTGCCTGCTGCCACCGCGTGGACCCGACCAGCACCGACAAGGCTCTGGAGCAGGCCGCTCAGGCCGCCGAGCCGAAGTGGTAGAAGAAGTTTTGTTTGAGGACATTTTGTGTCCTCACAATTCAAATCCCGCCGGCTTGCCCGGCGGACTTGTTCGCGTTCTTCAACCGCGTGGCGGATGCATTCGGCCTGGAGAATAAGAACTTCGTGCAGGCCTCGTCAGACGAATGCCCTTTGATTGCAATCGTACCTTGCCGGCGATAGATTGACGCTGCCGGCACCGAAGCTCCGAGCTCTTGGTTGACAATTTAATTGCTTACGCGCGGCGACACCTTCCAGGCAAAGATTGGGAATGACAATGCCGGATCAACGTCCATGTCGACCACGGCGTCGCAACCCGCGTACGCTGCATGCGTTGTTTCACTCCGCCGGCGATGATTGTTCGGCGGGAGCGGCTCGGTCGCGGCGGACAAGGCTGCTTGGCCTGGAGAAGCTGGAGTCGCGCAATTTGTTGAGTGCCGACTTTGTGATCCAGCGAATCCTGGACGCGGCGGAACCCGTTGCAGGCGGGCTCGTGTTCCGGTCAACCGGCGATCCGGTGGTCAACAATGCCGGGACCATCCTGACCCATGGAACGCTCGAAGGTCCCGGCGTGACTTCGGCCAACCGGTTTGCCACGGCGGTGGGCGGCACGGGGCAACTTGAATTGGTCGTCCGCACGGGCGACCCGATTCCCGGCACCTCCAGCCCGTACCTGAACCGACCTTCGGAACCGACGCTCTCGTCCACGGGCGCCGTGGGCTTCGCCGAAAGCCTTAGTTCCCTTGCCGGCGGTTCCGCGGCCGGTGGCGCGATTTGGATCGGTAGCGCTGGCAGCGTTGCACCGGCCACGCCGCTCGATGAGTGGAACAGCCTTCCGCTGGAGTCCGACATGGGCGTATCGGCCGCGGGGCACTCGGTCTACGTTCGCGTCGTCGAAACGACCCCCGCGTTTGTCCGGGCGGCCATGATTGGAGACCAGGAAGTCCTGCGCGAGGGCGACTCGATCGCACTTGCCGGCGGCACCTATACGGTCAAGCAATTCAACCAGACGCGGGTGAATCAAGCGAATGCCGGCGACCAGTTTCCGCTGGCCGTGTCGCTCGACCCCGATCCCCCGGGCGGCAGTCTGACACCCGCCGTGTTGCTGCTTGGTCCTGGTGGGGTGGAGGGTGGATTGAGAGGCCAGGACTTGCCGACGGGAGTTGAGGGCGTCACGGTCTCGGCGGTCAGCGGCGGAGATATCAACGGGGCGGGGCAGTATCTGATTACGGCCACGCTGACGGGCACGGGTGTTACCTTCCAGAATAACGAGGTCGTCTTTCTGGCCGAGGGCGATCAAGCGACGATGATCGCACGCGAGGGTGATGTTATTCCTGGATCGAGCGCACTGCCGTTCTTGAAAAGTTCGACGGACGCCGTCTATGTGGTCGGGGGTGGAGGGCATGTGCTGGGAAGATCAGATCCCTTCTCCCAGCAAAGTGGCACGAACGCGATCACACTGTTTCAAGGGGATGCCTGGCAGGTAATTGCCGAGAGGGATCAGCAAGCGCCCGGATTACCTGCCGGCGTTCTGTTTAGCTCCTTCGCTGGAGCGGCGGTCAACGACGCCGGGGTGGTGGTTTTCTCCGCCTTTGTTACGGGGGTCGGTTACGGCGGCAAGGCCGGCGTGTGGGCCTATGTTGGGAACGAATTGCGCAACGTGATCTTTGAGGGAGACTTGATTCAAGTCGCGCCTGGCGAGGTCATACAGGCCAGTGGCGTGGACATGGCCCGTGTCCTCGGCAGTGGCGAAAACGGCCGGCGGACAGTGCTGACAGACGATGGACGGGTTGCTTTCTTTACCACGCGGGGCGTGCTGGTGGCGGATCTCGCCAGGCCTGCCGGCACGCTGGGGTCGATCAGCGGTCTCGTGTGGAACGACCTCGATACGGATGGGCTGATCGACCTGGAACCGGGCATACCCGGAATCCAAGTCAGCCTGCTCGCCAGTAACGGCACCACTGTCCTGGAAGGTCCCATTCTGACCGACAGCACTGGCAGTTATGAATTCGGCAACCTCCAATCGGGGACCTATCGCGTCAAGGTGACGCCGCCGACCGGCGCCGGCTTCACGACGACGGCGGGCGACGCGGAAATTGGCGGCACGGGACTCAGCGGTTCGCTGATCATTGCCCAGGGTTCAAACCTGGAGGCGGATGCGGGCCTGATCATGCCGCCCGGCAGCGGACCAACGGCCGATCTCACTGCTCCGACCACCGACGTGGAGCTGACAGAGTATCTCAACCGTACGACCTCGATCCCCTTGAGCGTTCGCTACTCGGACGCCGACGGCATCGACCACGCTTCACTCTCGGAGACTTCATTAGCCGTCATTCGATTTGACACGCGCGAGCTGCTGAGTCTGGCGCAATTCGACGCGATATCACAGTCCGAGTCCTTGCCAGGTCAGGCAGTGGTGACTTATCAACTATTCCCACCGGATTTGGGAACCTGGAGTTCGGCTGCGATTGGCGACTATCTGATCGTGACGATTCCGCCCACGGCTCGAGACGCGCTTGGAAATTCGGGCGCAGCCGGTGAGTTGGTCGGCCTGATGTCGATCGTGGACAACGTCCCACCTGCCGCGACGGCGATCTATACCACTCCGCGCTACATTTCCAGGGAGAATTCGCCCACACTCCACGTCGACATCGACATCACGTACTTCGACTACTTCGCGATTGATACCACGACCATCACCAACGAAAACGTGCGGATACTCAGAGACGGTCTGCCGACAGACTCCATCATGATCGGGAACGCCGCCGTTGATAATTACACCACGACATCAGCGCAGGCGTCCTATCGCGCCTACCCTGCTACGATTGGTGTTCCATTTACCGCGGGTTACGAGGGAAGGTATGATATCCATGCGGGTTCTTCGCCCGTGGAAGACATCTCGGGGAACCCTTCCGCGGACGACTACTTGGAGACATTCATCGTAGACTTCACGCCGCCATCCGTCGAAATTGTGAACTACGGTCAGCTCCTCCCGCCGCTCCGAGGAGCTTCGACCTATAAACTCAGCCTCTCACTGAGTGACGCGTTCGGAATCGACTCGGAGTCGTTCGATGCCACGGCCGAACTGATTCGCGTGCGAAATCATTCGACTGGCCAGTTACTGAGTGTTTCCAGGATTAGCGTCGTTGAGTATCAAGTGGGTGCTCCCGGAGGCACTTGGGACCAGGCCGATGAGGGGACGTATGTCGTCGAGATCAATACCAATGATCCCAGGGACCTGGCCGGCAACCGAATTGTCGACGGAACCCAGGTCGGAGTGTTCGCGTACCAGGAACGGGCCTGGCAGAATCCGTCGAACCGCGTCGACGTCAACGATGATGACGTTGTCTCGCCGGTCGACGCGCTGTACGGCATCAATGAGCTGAACAATCGAACCAACAGCGACCGGCGCACGGGTCAGTTGTTTACACGGCTGTCCCCGAACTCGCCTTTCTTCGACGTGAATGGCGACGACTTCATGGGCCCAAACGATGTCTTGCTGGTGTTCAACCGGCTGAACACACCACCGTTGGCCAACGGGGAATTCACTCCCAACCGCCTGGCTCCGTTGGCATGGGAGTTGCTCCCGCCTGCTCCTTCCGCCGGGGCCGCGACTCCGGCCGCCTCGCCCGACTTTATCGTCGCTTCATCGCGGCATGCAGATTGGCATCTGTTCGACCAGAGTCGGGGCGAGGTGTTGTGCGGCGACATAGCCCATCAAGAGCATCGGCTCCAGGGGCCCCAGTCATCCGCGGCAAGCAGTTTCACGACTTCCAAGCGATCGCCGAGCATAGACGGCGCACCGTGGACTGCTTCATCCCTGACAAGTCGGCTGCCTTCGCCACGTGACGAGGTGGTCGATGAATTGTTCCGCCTGCCGGAACTCGACGCACCGGGCGCGGAACGGATGTGGTGAGTGCCGATTTGAAACTCTTGCGAAACTCTTGCTCAGACGTGGTTAGTTGTCCAAAAGTCAATCTGAGTAAAATGGGGAATGGGAACTCGGCCAAACCGCGACCGGATGCTCTGCTGGGGTCTCGCCCGCTCCGGCGGACGGTGGCCTTGGAAAACGGCGATTCAAGTCGAGAGCAAGTTTGTCACTAGGCGTTTCGGCGACTCAACGCCGACAACTTTCGACCGCCAGGTGCCGCACCGGCGTTCGGTTGGCGACGTCACCAAGATTGACTTTTGGACAACAAGCCATGGCTGAGCACGAGTTATTTCAAGGGCTGCTGAGAGTTATCAACTGACATGTCGCACTACGGAAAGCCCGCAGTCCAAGCAAGTGTCGCGCTCCTGCCTGGTCGTGGCCGACGATGAAAGGCTCGTGACGAGGACGATACCTTCGCCGTCCCCTGTCTCGTGGGTCGTAGTACGGATGTTGAAGCCATAACATCGGGGACACTGGCGAGGGAACCCAAGGCAGTTCATTCGCTTCCACTGCGTTTCCAGATGCTCGCCGAGCCTTGGGTCAGCCAGGGCGCCGTCCAACCAACCCTCGTACCACTCGAAGTACCCGCGCCGTGTCGGCGAGAAACCTCGGTCTTCGACGGAAAGGTCCTCCCACACCTCGTTGCTGTGCGGTCCCGTGACGACAAGCAGGTACCATACTCCGCAACCCTGGTGACCGATCGCCATGCAGCCATCGTAGCGATTGCTCGCCGATGCGCCGTCTGGCTCGCGGTCGACCGCCCCAATTCCATTGGCATCGGACGCTGGCAAAAACGGCGAACGAAGCGCACCCCGGATCCAACAGCCCGACAACCTGGATAAACCGTAACCGGGACCCGCCCCGCCGTCGCCGACAGTCAGGACGAACTCCCGATATTGTTGAGGGAGTTGGACGCCGTGCTGCTGCTCAAAGCGGTGAACGTCGGCCTCGGATAGGGGAGGATTCAGCAGGTATCGATGCTGGGCCGCGCCGAAGAGCAGGCAATGCCGGTCGATCGCGCGGGCGCGGGCGAGTTTGGCTTCCACGTCGCGAATGATCATTCGTCTCACCAAGAGTGAATCCTGCTGGCGCTTTGCCGTCCCGTCTCCAAAGGGCCTGTGCTGTTCGAGGCACTGCCAAAACTGGGCTGGGCTCCCCAGCCGGGATGGGGCATGGCTCGTGTTGGAGCCGCATCGCCGCGCAAGCGGAAAGCAAGGCGCGGATGGCTTGGATATGGCGGCGCCCCATAGCCTTCGTCAGTGGATGCTCGACCGGCGTCGGCACAGGCTTACCCGGCTGCGAGTATAGGATAGTCCTGCCTGTCGTGCCAACATTCCCCCACAGGCAGCAGATCCGACGCATAATGGCACGCCGATTCACGCGACTGCGGAGATCCCCACCTGCCCCCACCCGCGTTCCTGGGTTCTCGCCCGCTACGGCAGGCGGTGGCCGTGGCAAACGGTGATTCAAGTCGAGAGCCAGTTTGTCGCCAGGCGTTTCGGCGACTCAACGCCGACAACTTTCGACCGCCACGTGCCGCTCCTCCGTTCGGTTGGCGACGTTAACCGGACTGACTTTTGGACAACAAACCACGTCTGAGCAAGAGTTTCCTGCCTGACGCGTAGTTTGGCGCCCGATGACCATCGCTTTCAGCCCGCTTATCCCCGTCCCGTTGACACCGGGCGTTGGGCGGGTCATGTTCAAAGTGTTTGGGTAGCACTGGGTTAGGCCGTCGTGGGTTAGGCCGTCGTGAGGCATAGTCGGCGACGCGCAGTTACCTCACCCTCGAGCTATCGACAAGTGGCTGAGTTCTCTACCGATCATCAAATCCCAGATGCCAGTTCTCACGGATCTTGAAGACCGCCTCTTGCACCCTCCGTTCGATGCGGCGGAATACCGTGCACGCCTGCCCGCTGCTCAAGCGGCGGCCGAGAATATTCACGTACTACACGTCACCGCGGCGTTCGCTCGAAGTCCAGAATGGAGCGTGTTTCTCTCGATACTTGGCGCACCTCCGCACGAGATTCCCACGTCCGACCACCCGGACTATTGCAGCGATGAGACTCGACGAGCCGAGGCGCTGCTGGGGTACCCGCCGTCCGTCTACTTCTACGCGGGACGGGCGCACCCTGAATTTGGAAACCTGGCTTTGGCGTTTGACGCTGGGGTTCAGGTTGGACGGATCGGTTCGGTGACGCCTTTTGATTCCGGAGGGATCGTCTGGCAGCCAGATCCGCATATCCAGGTTCGTTTGGCCGACGATTCGATGCAGGGGCGTGTTGACTACTGCCACCAGTCGCTGCTGTCCCTGGAAGAGTGGCGGGATGGGCTCGGCCGTGTGCTGGCGGCGTACTTCGATCAACTCCAGGATTATTGGACGGGCCGGCCAGTTCGGTTCGATCCGGAGGGCCTGTTTGAATTGAACGACGATTGGCGCTGCTGGACCTTTGAGATTCGGCTGGCGGAACCTCAGCCAATTCTTGATTGTGTCGCCTGGTGTGCCGACGAAGCTGTCATGCACGAGTTGTTTCGGCTGCATGCCGGCGAAGCAGTTGTTCCCGGACAACCGCGGCCGGTCCATCAGTTTCTGAGGCAACGGTTGGACTCGGAGCCCGGCGGGACGCCTTTTTACTGCCGAGCGATGGAGACTTGGGTGCGGGAGCAGTTGGGGATATGACGACTGAGAAGACAGGCGCGATCGAGGTTGGTTCGCTGGAAATCGTCGGACTGAATGGCGCCGCGTCCGTGGAGTGCGGCAGGGCCTTGCCGATTGTTCGACGCAAGTCCGACGGCGCACATGCGGTGCTCGACCTGAGCGTGCCTGACGCTCCGCTGACCTGGTACCCGGAAGGCCAGGCCATGGACATGCTGGCCAAAGGCAGATGGACCAGGCTGGCGTCTCCGCTGACCGTGCCATACGGTTGCCGTGATGCGACCGGCCGGGATCTGATTGTGCAACCGATGATGGTCTTCGCCGACGAGACGCTGCTGGACATGGCTGACCGTCTGCCGCATCCGGTGTCGTTTTCGGAGGAGCGCCTGACTTGGCGCCGGCTGGAGTCCCGCTCGGACAAAGTGCAGGCGGCCTGTGCCTCGGCACCGGCGGTCGAGCGGCTGCTGGACCTATGGGGCGATTCGCTGCTGCAGCGGTTCGACGCCATGTTCCGTGCCGGCAGAGACCGCGATTACCTGCGTCGGATTGCGGACTTCGCGCTGTGCGCGGCCCGGAACAAGTCGTTGCGTTGGAAGACCTTTACCTATTACGCGACGGTTCAGGATGCCGACCGAGTGCGATCGACCTTCGACAAGTTCATCCAGCGCGAGTTTCCCAGCGCGGACTGGGGTGAGTTTCTCGACGCCACTTCGAGGTTGCGCGAATACCTGGGCCGCGCGCCGGTTGTGAATGTTCCACCGACCGCCTTTTCGTCGGAACTGCAGGTTGTCCTTTCGAAGGTTCGGGGGATCGCCGCCGTCGAGCGGATGTCCGCGGATGAGCTGTTCGCCACATGAACGATTTTCCGCGGATCTTCACGTTCTACAGCTTCAAGGGTGGCGTGGGCCGCAGCATGGCCGTGTTGAACGTCGCCTATGCGCTGGCGGGTCGCGGACGGAATGTGCTGGTGCTTGACATGGATCTGGAAGCGCCCGGCTTGAGCGGCTTTCTTCGCCGGCATCATGAAATTGGCCCGCTCGCTCCCCGCGACATCCTGGATCTGGTGCAGTGGGCGGTTCAGTCGGCGGATTTGCTTCAAGCGGGCGAGAAACTCGATCGAGCAGCCTTGCCGCCGCTGACGGACTACGTGTCACGAGTCCTCCCTGACAAGCTCGATCCCATGCGACCTGACCAAGGCGAGCTGGGTTGCGTGCACGTGATTCCTGTTGACGAAGATCGGGACAATTATTCCCGACTCACGGCACTGGGAATTGGCAGACTCGATCAAGACGCACTTCGGCAGGTGGGCAGCCTGTTGCACGCCTGGCTTAAGAGCCGCGAATTTGAAATTGAGACGCCCGATTACTACGGTCCGGACGCCTCGCGCACGGCAAAGTACGACTACGTCCTGGTCGACAGTCGCACGGGCGTCACGGAGGTCGGTGGCTTGTGCATCGGGCCTCTGTCGGAGCATTTGCTGGTCTTCGTGGGGCTGAACGATCAGAATATCGCCGGCACAAAGCGTTTTCTGCAAGAGGTCGGGGTGTTGGCGCATGGCGGACCGAATTTGGGAAGCGATTGGCCTGTGCAGAAGGAGATCCGGCTGGACCCGAAGCCGACAATGGTCATTGCCTCGCCAGTACCCAGCGGCGAGCTGGAAGCCAAGCGCGAGCGACTCGACGAATTGGGCCGCAAGGTGGGTAGCGTCGTGGGACGGCTATCCTATCATCCCCAATTGGCGCTGATGGAGACGATCTTTGTCCGGGACTTTCCCCAGGAGTACTTGGCGCTGGAGTACCAGCAGTTGGTTGATGAAGTAATGAACCAGGCTGGAGACCTTCGACCGCCTGACCTTTACGAGCTTACCTTGCAACTTCGAAGGGCAGACAAGGGGGGCGAGGAATCGCAACCTGCCTCACGTTTGGTTCGCTTCATAGTGAACCACCCGGGTGAGGCGACTTTGGTTTGGCTGCTCTTCAAACGGGATTTCAGATCCGTTCGAGAAGAGCAGGTATTCGTCCGGCTTGATCGCATCTGTCGGATTCTGTCGGGCACAAGCGAGAATCGCGATTACGATATGGTGGTCTGTTGGGGCGATTTGCTGGCTGAATGGGCGCTCCGTACAACCGAACCTGGTCGGCGGGCGCTTCTCGTGGAAGCCGCGATGGGTCGATTCGCCGAGGTCATAGGAAGTCCGAGTTCGTCGGAAAGGGAGAAGGCTTATGCGCTCGACAGTCGCGGGTGGCAGCGTTATCGGCAATCGCATGTGACAGACGCAATCGCGGACTTTCGACAAGCGATCGAGATCGACGACGATTACGTGAACGCCCGCGGCAATCTGGCAGTCGCCCTGTTGGTTAGTGGCCAGACTGACGAGGCCACGACTGCGTTTGAAGCGGCCCTGGCGAGGGCCGACGCGAAGCAGGTAGCCGACATGCAAAGAGACTTGGATGAAGCGATACTCGAACATGCCTCAGTCGTCGGCGCAGCCGAGATCCAACAGCGGATTGCAGCGCGCCGCGCCGAGCTGTCCAGCGGCGGCGAAGCGGACGGGGCTCAAAACGGGAGTTAGTCCAATTATTTCGGATGCTGGGAATTCTGGGAAACCTTGCTCCCAAAGGTGGCCAGCAAGGTCCCAATGGCTGTGGCCCAAAGTGTTCTTAACTTTGTGCAGCTTTTGAATTAATTGGACCAAGCCCCGTCTCGATGCCCTTGGCGTCTATAGTGGCGCTTTCCAACCGGGAACCATCCCAATGCGGACATTCACCCACGAATTCGTCTGAAGAGGCTGTTTTCTTGCCGAGGCGTGTGGTACCAAGGCGTCTGGGGTCTCGTGCTTTCAGACTCACCTAATTCGTGGCGCTTCTGATGTCTTAGCGGGTGGAAACGGAGAGTGCACTGTGGGCCGTCGGGTATACCAGTTGGCTGTTGTTGCTGGGCTTACTGTTGTGCTAGTTGTCGGTATTTGGGCTGCATGGCATTTCCGTCCTGTAAGCTATGAGATTGTGACGTCAATCCCACAGCAACGCCTTATTGCGAGTACGAGACTTGAGTCCTTGACGATCGAAATTGACGGAAAGATGGTCAAGGCAACTCTGCCAATGACGGAGTACAAACTGGGGACAGAAACAAAGACGGAACATCACAGTGTTACGTCCATTGAGCTGGTCAGGTACCTGGCGCTCGTGTTCGTGTTGATACTTTACGGCTTCTATTCGGTCGTAGTCTTTCTTCTGTGGTGTCGTTATCAGTTTCTTGAACCTGGAAGCACGGCCAAGCATCACGCTGAAAACACGCGAAAACTAGATGCGATCCTCGGTTTCGCAGCAGGAATCGTTGTGATGCTTGTTGGGAATATTGATATGGCGCCTCAGCGAACTGTTGATGGCGCTTTGCGCGCTCCGATTCCAACCGGGACACTTCCATCGAGATTCGATCGGGAATCACCTGATTACGATCCTTCATCACTCGGGCACGGTCCAACAAACTATCCGGTTCCGAGTCAGTATCCTGTTCTGCCGCAGAGTATTTCTGAACCATAATTTGTTGGCGAACTACCATCTGGACGCATCTACCTGGACCCGGACTCGGAACACAAATCACTCCGAATCCGCATGCCCCGCAGGACATCGCGCGCGTTCAACATATGGTTGACCCCTGCAACCCAGCGGGCCCCTCCCCAGCCCTCCCCGAAGCGGGGAGGGAGCCAGAGGGATATCAAGGGGGATCTCCTCGCCTAAGCGTAGGTCGACACTCGTGTGTCACAGCCTAATCACCTCTTAGGACAATCTGGGAATGGAGGCGATTCGGAAATTCTGCGTCCCCGGAAAGGGACATCAGAGGTCAATGGGTAGAGGTCAAGGGGGCGTTCTGGGTGTCACTCGCACCTCGCTGACGCGCTGCCGAAGGAATTCCAGTTACCGCTGAACCAGCGGGGGCGGCTGGGGGCGTTCGAAGACGTTGCGCCCGCGACGTCGCCCAGGAAGCGATTGGGGACAATCGCTCCACCAACGGACATCCGATTTGTCGCCAGGGGACATTCTTTCCGCGCAGGAAGCGATTGGGGACAATCGCTCCACCAACGGATATGCAATTTGTCGCCAGGGGAAATTTTCTTCCCCACCCAGCCAAGATTCGGTCGGCGGCGGCGAATGCCGTGAGCCCGCGCGACGCTGACCCGGATCCATGGCGAGCCCCCTAGCGAGTGGAGCGACCTGTTATGGCCCAGAACACACTTGGCACGCTGCTCGAACGACTGGACGGCGAATTCGTGTTCGTGATCCTGCTGATCGGCACCATCTTTGGCTTCGTCACGGTGATGGTGATCGCCACGACCGCGATGCGCTACTACCACCTGTCGCGGAAGATCAGCATTACGGGCGAACTGATCCGCGACATGCTGGCTCGACAAATGAGCGCCGACCAGATCGTGGCGGTCCTGGACAGTTGGAAAGCCAGCCGCGGCGGCAAGGAGTCCGCTCGGCAGTTCTTCGAACGGTACGTGCAGCAGTCCCATCAGCCGCCAGCCAAGCCGCCCAAAGCGGGGATGAAGATGCCCGCTTGAAGTTTGACGGCAGCTTGCGGATAGGTCAAAATAACAGGCCCGCGAACCCTCCTACCCCACGGGCCTGCCATGAACCGTCTTGTCGCTTTGTTAAGCCTGCTGGCTGTTGGCGTCTGGCCTTCCTTATCCGCCTGGGCTCAGCCTTCGCTGACCCGAGCCGTCCCGACCGCCGTGGTTCCCGGTCAGACCACCGCGGTCACGCTGTACGGAGCCAAACTGCAAGGGGCGGCGCGGATCTGGACCAGCTTTCCGGCCGAGCTGCAGTTGGAGCCCGGCGGCGACGCCAGCCACGTCGTCTGCAAAGTGACGCTGCCGGCCACGGCCGCTCCAGGCTTTGGCGGCCTGATCATCAGCACGCCGGCCGGAGCGTCGGACCCGCTGCTACTGGCGATTGACGACCTGCCGGCGGTGGTTGACGACGGCAAGAACCATCAGGCCGAGACGGCTCAGGCTCTGACCTGGCCCGTGGCCGTGGACGGCGTGGCGGATGCCGCGCGGATGGACTGGTACCGGATCGAGGGCAAGGCCGGCCAGCGCGTGGCGGTGGAAGTTGTCGCTCGGCGCTTGGACTCTTCCCTGGACCCGGTGCTCCGCCTGCTGGACGAGCAAGGCCAGGAACTGCGGCTCAGCGACGACGAACCGGGCCTGGGAGCGGACTCGCGGTTCGAGTTCACGTTTCCCAAGGACGGGGCCTACCTGCTGCAGTTGCAGGACAACAAGTACGAGGGCGGCGGGTTCTACCGGCTGCGGGTCGGTGACTTTCCGCTGCTGGCGACGCCGTATCCGCTGGGAGTGCGGCGCGGATCGACCACGCGGGTTCAGGTCGGCTGGCTGCCGGACCAGGTTCCCGCACACACACTGGTCCAGGTGCCGGACGTGGCTGCCGGCGGCGTGCTGGGCGTGGCCGCTCGCCTGCCTGGCGGCTCGTCGTCGGCGCTGGCCACGCTGCTGGTGAGCGACGGGCCGGAAGTGCGCGAGACGGAGCGTCCGGTGACGGCATCCGCGGATCCCGCGGCGGGCCAGGCGGCCGCCGCGGTCAGTTCGACTGATGGCGGACAACCGGTGGAATTGCCCACGGCCGTGAATGGTCGCCTGCGGGAGGCCGGCGAGCGGGACGTGTACGCTTTTCCCGCGCTCAAGGGGCAGCAACTGACCCTGCGCGTCGTGGCCGGCCGGCTTGGCTCGCCCGCCGTGCCGCGCTTGACCATCCAGGCTGCCGACGGCAAGACGCTGGCCGAGACCAGTTTCAGCGAAGTGTCCGACCAGACGCTCAACTACTCCGTGCCCGCCGATGGCACTTATCGGCTGGTGGTCGACGAGCTGTTGGGACGGGGCGGGCCCGACTATACGTATCGCGTCGAGCTGGGTTATGCGCGGCCGTTTACGCTGTCACTCAAGAACGATAAAGCCACGCTGTTGTCGCTGCTGACGGCCCAGGGCAACGGCGCCGTGCCGATCGAGGTGCAGTGCCAGCGGGCAGGTTACGATGGTCCGATCCAACTGGCGCTCGAAGATCCGGAGACCGGTTTGAAGCTGTACGAGGGCCTGGTGGCGGAGAAAGCCAACGCCGGGCGGTTGCTGCTGGCCGTGCCGCCGGATTCGCAGCCGGGCGACCTGCGAGTGATTCGCCTGGTGGGGACGGCGGTTGTCGCGGGTCGCCAGGTAACGGAGCTCGTTTCGACCGCGGCGCTCGTCACCGCTCGGCGGCCTCGCCTGGGCTATCCGCCCGCCTGGACCGACGGCCTGCTGACCGTGACCACCGGACCGGGACCGGCCGCGCCGCCGTTCACGGCATCGTGGGAGCCGGCCGATATCCGCCTGGCCCGGCCGCTGGGCGACACCGTGGCGGCGCTCAAGCTGGAGCGGACCAACAAGGAATACAAGGAGCCGCTGCAGTTCGTGGTCGGCGACCTGCCGCGCGGGTTTTCAGCCGAGGTGAAGCGGGAAGGCGAAGGCGATCAGCAGCCGGAAAGGTACCTGGTAACGATCAAGTCGCCGGCTGGCCCGCCGCTGCTGGTCAGTCCGATTCGCGTGACGGCCCTGACGACGTTCAAGGGACAAGGTTTCGCGGTCGACCTGCCGGCTACGTTGCACGTGCTGGAGCCGCTCGCCGTCGAATTGACCGCGGCGGGACCACTGGAACCCGGCAAGACGCTCAGCCTGACCGCGAAAATTCGCCGCGCCGGCGACGAGCCGCAGGCGGTTGTCGTGCGGCTGCCGAATCTGCCGGCCGGAGTCACCGGTCCGGCGGAATTGAGTCTGGCGACGGACCAGTCCGAGGTGCAGTTCGAGCTGTCGGCGGCGGCGGACGCGGCTGTTGCCAATCACCCGCTTGTCTGCACGGCGGCGACGACGTTTCAGGGGCGCGACGTGCAAGTCGAGAGCCCACCGATAGAATTGCAGATCAAGCAACCGTAGCTTACTTCCCCGGAATGCCGGGAACTTACACCGGAACTTCGGGTCTCCCCCGGAACTTCGGAAAAACTGCTTGGGCGGAGGACAGCCATGAGATTTTCGACGTTTGCCACGCTGGTCGCACTTGCCACGCTGATCGCTTCCCCGCTGGCCTCGCGGGCGGCGGACGAAGCGGCCGAGGAGGCGGGTTCGCCGGCCCGGATCGAACTGTTCCCGCAGTCCATTCAGCTTACCGGTGTCCGGCAGCAGATGCAGCTTGTCGTCACCGGCTTCTACGAAGACGGGACGGTGCGGGACCTGACTCGCCTGGCCGAGTACACCACGGCGGACGGCCAGGTGGCGGAAGTGGAAGGCTCGGTTGTTCGCCCGCGGGCCGACGGCGGCACGCAGATCACGGCGACCGTGGCGGGCCAATCGGCGTCGGCGACGGTCGAGGTGCGAGGACAGCAGCAGCCGGACCCCGTATCGTTCGTCAACGGCGCCTTGGCCGCCTTGTCCAAGCAGGGTTGCAACGCCGGCGCTTGCCACGGTTCGCCCAGCGGCAAGGGCGGCTTTCGCTTGTCTCTGCGGGCCTTCGACCCGGAGCTGGACAAGCTGACGTTGATCCGCGAGGACTTCGGCCGCCGCACCAACCCACTCGACCCCGACGCCAGCCTGCTGCTGGCCAAGCCGCTGATGAAGGTTCCTCACGGCGGCGGGCGGCAGATGACCAGCCAGGACGCGGCCTACGAGGTGCTGCGGGATTGGATTGCCGAGGGTTGCCGCCTGGATGCGGCGGAGCAGCCGCATTGCGTGCGGCTGGAGGTTTTCCCGCCAAGCGGCCGGGTGCTGCAGCGGCCCGCGCAGCGGCAACAGCTTTGCGTGCTGGCCCATTTCTCCGACGGCTCGATCCGCGACGTGACGCCGCTGGCCGTGTTCACCAGTTCGGACACCGAGGTGGCGACGGTCGATGCCCACGGCCTGGTCGACGGATTGGATCGGGGCGAAACGGCGATCGTCGTGCGGTACCTGGAATTCATCGAGACGACCAGCCTGACCTTCGTGCGGGACATTCCGGGCTATGTCTGGAACGACCCGCCAGTGAACAACTACATCGACCAGCACGTCCATCGGAAGCTCCAGCAGCTCAAGTATCTGCCCTCGGAGACCTGCACGGACGACGAATTCCTGCGGCGCGTCTACCTGGACGTGATCGGCCTGCTGCCGACCGTGGACCAGACGCGTGAGTTCCTGGCGGACCAGGCTCCCGACAAGCGGGCCCGCGCGATCGACTCGCTGCTCGAACGGCCCGAATTCGCCAAGTTCTGGGCGCTGAAGTGGGGCGACCTGCTGCGGCTGACCAGCAGCCAGGTGGGGCCCGACGGAGTTTACAAGTACCACCGCTGGCTGGAGCAGTCGTTGCGGGACAACGTGCCGTACGACCAGTTCGCTCGCCAGTTGCTGACCAGCGTCGGCAGCACGCTGGACAATCCGCCGGCCAACTTCTACCGCACGGCCGTCGACACGAACGACTGCGTCGAGACGGTGTCGCAGGTTTTCCTGGGCGCCCGGTTGCAATGTGCCAAGTGCCACAACCATCCGTTCGAACGCTGGACGCAGGACAATTACTACGGGATGGCGGCGTTCTTTAACCGCGTGCAGCGGCAGAAGACTCGCCGCGACGGCGAGCTGTTCATCTTCGCCGTGGCCGGCGGCGAGGTGACTCAGCCGCGGACCGGCAAGCAGATGAAGCCCTGGCTGCCGCAGCAGGGCGAGCTGTCCGAGGTGGTGGCGGGCGATCGCCGGCAACTGTTCGCCGACTGGCTGACGCGCCCCGACAACCCGTACTTCGCGCGGATCGAGGTGAATCGGATCTGGAGCCAACTGCTGGGACGGGGGATCGTCGAACCGGCGGATGATTTCCGCGACTCGAATCCGCCCTGCAACGCCGAACTGCTCGACGCCCTGGCCGAGGACTTCGTGCAGCACGGCTTCGACCGCCGGCATATCGTGCGGATCATTTTGAACAGCCGCACGTACCAGGCCAGCTTCCGGCCGAATGAATTCAACGAGAGCGACGAAAAATACTTCTCGCACTACCGGCCGAGGATGCTCAGCGCCGAACAACTGCTGGACGCCATCTGCCAGGCGACGGGAGTGGACGAACCGCTGGGACCGTTGCCGGCGGGCACCAAGGCCACGCAGCTTCCCGCCCCCGACCTGGTGAAGCACGAGTTCCTGAAAACGTTCGGGCAGCCGGAACGGCAAACGGTCTGTGCCTGCGAACGGTCGAGCGAATCGAACCTGGGGATGGCGATCCAGTTCTTCAACGGTTCGCTGCTGTACAACAAGCTGCGCGACGCCAACAACCGGTTCCGCAAGCTGATCGCCGAGGGCAAAACGGACGACGAGATCATCGGCCAGATGTACCTGGCGGCCGTCTGCCGCTTGCCGTCGGAGGAGGAGCTGCAGGCCGCGCGGGCTCATCTGCAGAGCAAGCCGGATCGGCTGGAGGGGCTGGAAGACGTGAACTGGGCCGTGATCAACACCAACGAGTTTCTGTTCCAGCACTAGGCCGGGTGGGAGCATACGATGCGGAATTGGACCATAGTCGCCTTTCGCTCCGCGAAAGTAGCGAGTGCAAGAACAAGCTTTCCGGCAGGATCCAATCCCGACGCGCGCTACTTTCGCGGAGCGAAAGGCGACTGTCTTCGCAGCCTGCTATGCATTTTCGCGCTGCTGGCTTTCGCGTCCTGGGCCCGCGCGGACGAGGAGGTGAGTTTCCGCCGCGACGTGGCGCCGCTGCTGCTGGACAACTGCCTGGCCTGCCACGGGCCGAAGAAGGCGGAGGGCGGCTGGCGAGTCGATAGTTTCGAACGGCTGATGCAGGCCGGTGCTTCGGAGGCTCCGGGGTTCGTGGCCGGCGACGTGGACAGCAGCGAGGCGTTTCGGCGGATGATCAGTGACGACGAGGCGGAGCGGATGCCGCTGGACGGCGACCCGTTGCCGGCCGAGCAGTTGGCGCTCATCCGCCGCTGGATCGAGAGCGGCGCGAAGTACGATGCCGAGGACCCCAAGAGCCCGCTGGCGACGATCGTGCCGCCGCCGACGCACCCGGCGGCGCCGGAGTCCTACGCGCACCCGCTGCCGATCACGGCGTTGGCCTTCAGCCCCGACGGCCAGACGCTGGTCGCCGGCGGCTATCACGAGCTGACCGTCTGGAACGCGGCGGACGGTCAACTGGCTCGGCGGATTGGCAACGTGGGGCAGCGCACATACGTGCTGGCGTTCAGCCCGGACGGATCGCAGATCGTGGCCGGTGGCGGTTCGCCCGGGCGGCTGGGCGAGACGCGGATTTACGACGCGGCCACCGGCGAACTGCTCAAGGTGCTGGGCACCACCGGCGACGTGGTGCTGGACGTGGCTTGGGACCCGGCCGGAAAGCGGCTGGCCACGGCCGCGGCCGACGGCGTGATCCGGGTGTACGAGATGCCGGCGGGCGAAGAGAAGCTGACGCTGACCAGCCACTCGGACTGGGTCACCGCGGTGGCCTGGAGCGACGACGGCACCAGGCTGGCCTCGGCCAGCCGCGACAAGACGGCCAAGGTGTTCGACGTGGAGAAGGGTGAGTTGCTGGTCACCTATTCGGGTCACGCGCAACCCGTGCGAGGCGTCGCGTTTCATCCGGAGGGCAAGGAAGTCTATTCCAGTGGCGCCGACAACAAGTTGCACCGCTGGCAGATCGCCGACGGGAAGAAAACGGCCGACGTCGGTTTTGGCGGCGAGGTGTTCAAGCTGGTGCGGGGCGGCGATTTCCTGCTGGCCAGTTCGGCCGACAAGACGGTCCGGCAGTTCGACGCCAAGAGCCACCAGCAGGTGCGTTCGTACAGCGGCCACACCGACTGGGCCTTGTCCGTGGCCTGGCACGCCGGCAGCCAGCGGCTGGCCAGCGGCGGGTTCAACGGCGAGGTGCGGATCTGGAACGTGCAGGACGGCAGCCAGGTCGTGGGCTTCA
The DNA here is from genome assembly GCA_024102795.1 of Pirellulaceae bacterium. Lineage (GTDB taxonomy): Bacteria > Planctomycetota > Planctomycetia > Pirellulales > Pirellulaceae > JAGFJK01. The sequence goes on along the minus strand of JAGFJK010000490.1, from coordinate 5,580 downwards.
CCGCTGCTCCCGGGCTGCCGCGGCCGTAGCCGGGACGGGCGGCGGTGTCCGTCACGTGCGCCCAGCGAGTCGCGTATGGCTCTCGATCCGAATTTGATTGCCCGACTGGAGGAATTCGGCCAGGTGCTGAACAAGCGACTGGCGGAAACCACGTCGGCGGCTTTCGGGCGGGACCGCGAGGTGGAACTGCTGATTCGCCACCTGGAGAACGCCCGGCAGAATTCGTTTCTGGTGGTGGGTCCTTCAGGCTGCGGCAAGTCGGCGATTCTCCGACAGATGATTTATCGCGCCGGCACGCGGCGGAAGCGGCCCTGGGTGTTTCTGGAAACATCCACCTCGCAGATCATGGCCGGCACGCAGTACCTGGGCGAGTGGCAGACGCGCATCCACGGGCTGCTGGCGGTTGCTGAGCGATCCGCACAAGTGGCCGTGTACTGCACCGACGTCGCGAACCTGACCGGTGCGGGCCGGCACGCCCGTTCCGAGGAGAACATGGCGTCGGTGGTGGTCCCGTTTGTCGAGCGGGGCGAACTGGTGTTGATCGGCGAATGCACCGAGGAGACGTATCGGCAGGGAGTGGAACGGTTCCCCTGGTTCAAGAAGATCTTCAGCGTCTTTCGCATCGATCCGCAGACGGACGAGGCGGTTGACGAGGTGCTGCGGCAGGTGGCGGCGGTCAGCGGCGAGCTGCTGGAATACGACCTGGGCGTGCCGCTGGACTGGTCCGCCGGCGCCCTGGCGGCCATCCGGCAGTTCGGCCGACTGTACTTTCCCGGCACGGCGCCGCCGGGCGGAGGCGTGCAGTTGATCGAACACCTGGTCAACCACAAGCGGCACGCGCTGGAGCTGATGCGGCGGCGGCCGGAGCGGATCGAGACCAGCTACGAAGACGTCGTGCAGGCGCTGGAGTCGTTTACCGGCATCCCCAGCCTGCTGCTGGACGATTCCCGCGCGCTGGACCTGAAGCAAGTCCGCGAGTTCTTCGAGGCTCGCGTGATCGGACAGAAGGAAGCGCTGGATACCGTGATCGACCTGATCACGCTGATCAAGGCCGGCTTGACCGACCCGAAGAAGCCGCTGGGAGTTCTCTGTTTTGTCGGACCGACGGGCGTGGGCAAGACGGAGCTGGCCAAGGCGCTGGCCGAGTTCATCTTCGGCAGCGCCGAGCGCATGATCCGTTTGGACATGTCGGAGTTCAAGGACTTTCATTCGTTCGAGAAACTGATCGGCCGACCGGCGCACGATGGATCGCCCGCCCAGTCCGGCAACCTGCTGGCCCGCGTCCGCCAGCAGCCGTTCGCGGTGATTCTGCTGGACGAAATCGAGAAGGCGCACGACAACATCTTCGACCTGCTGCTGCAACTGTTCGACGCCGGGCGGCTGAGCGATGCCGGCGGCGAAGCGGTCGATTTCACTCAGACGATTGTCATCATGACGTCGAATCTGGGCAGCGAGATTACGGAAGGTTCCTCGTTGGGGTTCGCCGCCGAGAGGCCGGAGGACTCGTTGCGGGAGTCGATCAACCAGGCGCTGCGAGCCGTGTTCCGCCCCGAACTGATCAACCGCATCGATCGGATCGTTACGTTTCGCCAGTTGCAGCGGGAGCATGTCCGGCTGCTGGCACGGCGCGAGCTGGGGCACGTGCTGCTGCGCAGCGGCATTACTCGGCGCCAGTTACGGCTGGACGTGGACCCCGGCGTGATCGACATCCTGGCCGAGGCCGGTTTCCATCCCGCCTACGGAGCCCGGCCGCTCAAGCGGGCGGTCGAACGGCTGGCGCTGCTGCCCATCGCCCGCCAACTGGCTCAGATCACTGGCGACGACCGCCCGGCCTTGTTGCGGCTACTGCCGGCGGGAGATCGCGTGGTGCTGAAGATTGTGCACGATCGGCAAACCCGCAACTCGCAGTCGCTGCGACGCGGAGTGACGGTGGTCAACCCATTGGATGGAGCCAAATCGCGGCTGAAACCGGCGCGAATCCAGGAGGAACTGCACGAACTGGGCCAGATGGTGGAGAGCCTGGTGGACCAGTGCCGACAGCGCGACCTGGTGGGACAGAAGAGCGAACTGGTCGCGCGGACGTCGGCCGTCAACTTCTGGGACGATCCGCAGGCGGCCCGCGAAACGCTGACCGACCTCTACCGACTGGAACGCCTGTTGGAAGCCGTGGGCGACGTCCATCGCCACTGGGAGGAATTGCTGGCCCAGCACCAACGTTCGCAGGCCGCCGGCGATACGCGGCAACTCACGCACGTGGCGGAACGAGTGCGATCCGCGCGGCGGCAAGCCGAACTTCTGCGCTACAGCCTGCACTGCCCCGAACGCCGCGACCGCTGCGACGCGTTCCTGGTGATTTCCGCCCTGGACGGCGACCCGTCCGAAGAGGATTACGCCGGACGGCTGGGCGACATGTACCTGGGCTGGGCTCAGCGCAAGGGTTTTACCGCCCGCGTGGTCCACGAGCAGTTGCTGGGGCCCAAACGCACGGGGGAACTGATCCTGCAGTTGGAAGGCGTGGCGATCTACGGTGTGCTGCGGGGCGAGGAGGGGATACACGAATTCACGATCGGCCGCAGCGAGCACGGACCGCGCGAAACGCATTACGTCAAGGTCCGCGTGTTGCCGATAGTCGAGGATGGCGGCGACCGGGTGGCGGAACTGCAAGTCGTTTCCCGCCGCGACAAGGGGGCCGGACTGCGCTGCTCGCGATACCGCACGCAGGTCCAGACCACGCATCGCCCCAGCGGTCTGGCAATCACGGTTCGCAATGATCTGAGCGCCGAGGAAGCCGCGGCAGCGGCCAGCGACCTGGTGCTGGCCGAACGGCGGCGGATGGATGAGCAACTGGCGAATACGGCCGCCGCCGACGTTGGCGATCAGATTGCCCGTCATTACGCGTTACGCCCCAGGCAATTCGCCAAGGATCAGCGGACCGGCGTCACCGTGCACAACCTCAAGGAACTCTGGCGCGGCGCCCTGGACGAGTTTCTGACTGCCTCGCTGCAGCTTCGCCCGCCGGTCACTTCGTAGCCCGGCGCCTCCCGCGACGGCGCCTTCCGCGACGGCGTCTACCTGGCCGGCTCCAGGCGGATGTTGCGCAGCGCGGCGGCCGTGTTCCAGGTGGCGATGCCGAAGGGCCGCACCGGCTCCTGTTCCCACCAGATCGAGAACTTGCGGTCCTTGCGGGCGACGTCCACAATCTGCTCGTCGTCCACCCAGGCGGCAATTCGCTCGTCGGTCACGCGCAGCCGCACCCGGTACCAGCGGTCCTGCTCGAACTTGACGTAGCCGGTCGTTTCGTTTTCGACGGCCGCCATGTCGTCGATGTTCGAGAGTCCCGTGACGCCGCCTCCCCAGCCGCCGAGAATCAGTGAGCAGTACGAATCGCCCACCGGGAACGTCAGGCCACAGAAGAAGTCGTCGCCGGCCACGCGCTTGGCGTCGAGCGTCACCTGGTAGCCGCTGCGGGGAAAGTCGCGCTTCCAGCGGACGGCGGTTCCCGGTTTGCCCTGGCCCAACAGCAACTGGCCGTCGCGGTACTCGACCGGTCCGTGCTTCTCGAAATCGTTCTCCTGGGCCACTTTCCAGTTGGCCAGACCCGTGGCGTCCAGCAGCGCCGTCGGTTCGGAGACCGCCAGCGGTTGTTTCACCAGGTGAGTCCAGTAGCTGAGCGCGTTGCCGGGCCGCGGACCGGGCTGCGAGAGCGTGCGGCACGCGCCCCGCATGGTCGTCCCTCGCAGCCGCAATCGCATGTGCAGGTGGTAAGGCCGCCGGTTGGCGTCCTCGGTGGCGATGTCGCCGAGCAGTTCGCCCCACAAGCAACCGTCCTCGATCCGGGGCCGGTTGAGTAACGTCTTGAGCTGGCCGGCAAGCTGCACATGGATGTCGCCATCCGGCTGGACCCACAGCTCAAGCGGCCGGCGGCCCTGCCAGGTGTCGATTTCGCCCTTCCAGTGGCCGACCAGTTCCCCGGGCGGTTCAAAGGCCGGCGGTTCGGTTTTTTGAGGTTCGCCTGCGGATGGTCGCGCGGCGGCCTGGCGAGCGGCCTCGCGCCGCTCGGCGTACCGCGGCAGCAGCTCGGCCAGAATCCACTGCGTGGCATCCAGCGGCAGGTTCGTACTGCTGTTGCACAGTGCGACCACCACCAGGCGTTCGTCAGGGACCAGCGTCAAACGGGTGCGCACGCCTCCCATGCCGCCGGTGTGGCTCACGGTCCGCACTCCGTGCTCGTCTTCGTTAATGAACCAGCCCACGCCGTAACCGACCTGCGGCCCGACAACCGCGGTGGGCCGCTGCATCTCCGCTCGCGACAGGTCGTTGAGGATCTCTTTCTGCCGCGGTCCGAGCTGGCCCAGATGGAACATGCCGAACCGCACCAGGTCGTGAGCCGAACTGTAGACGGCCGACGCTCCGGGATGATCGAAGTCGTAGAACGGCAACGGCTCCTGATCGTGATATCGCACGGCCTGGTACGCAGCCAGTTCCGCCGGCACGCCAATCGCCGTGCGGGTCATGTCCAGCGGCAGGAACACCTCGCGGCGCATGAAATCGGCGTAACTCAGCCCCGACTGCCGCTCGATAATGTAATCCAGCACGCCGTAGCCAAAATTGGCGTACTGGTATCGCCAGCCGGGTTCGAACAGCAGTTGACCGTAGCGGCGGATCGATTCGTCGCGCGGCGGAACGGGAAACGGTTCGTCCTGATAGAAGAACTGGTAATGCAGCGGCAGCCCGGCCGTGTGGTTGGCCAGTCGCCGCAGCGTGGCGTCCGAGGCGTCGCCCACGCGAGCGGTCAGGCCGGCCGCTCCCAGATACTGATTGGCCGGCTGGTCCAGGTGCAGCTTGCCCTGCTGGACCAGCAGCATCAAGCCGGTGGCGGTGATGGGCTTCGAGATCGAAGCCAGCGAGTAGATCGTATGCTCGGTGGCCGGTTGCCGCCGCTCGCGGTTGGCCCAGCCGAAACCCTGCTGCCAGAGAATCTCGCCGTCGCGGGCCACGGCAACCGCCAGCGACGCCGCCTGCGATTCGACCAGCCGCTGTTCGATCCGGCCGCGCACGGCGTCGAACTGGTCCGCCGCCAACGACCCGCCAGACAGCGACCCCAACCAGGCACAGGCGGCGATCAGCGGCACGGCGCGTGTGAAAAGCGAATGCACGGGGAAGACCTCTCTGGACGAAACTCGCGATCGAGACAATCCGACGTCGCCATCATAACTTGGCTGGTTGGCGGCAACAATCAAACGCCACCGGACGCATTCACTCGAACCCCACAGGCCCCTCCCCAGCCTCGAGATCGTGCAGCTTATAAGGCGTTGGAACGACGGTGTTTAGTACCTCCAAAGCGCGTGACTCCAAGGCAGATGGGTGGCCCTTCGTTTCGACTGCCGCGCTGTCTTTACGCCGCAGGCGTTGAACAAGGCGCCTTGTGCAACGCCTTCGGCGTACAAGAGATGTCAAAATCACGGCCACACCCAGGGTGCGCCCGAAGCGGGCGACCCTGGGCTGTGACTGTGGAACGCCTTCGGCGTACGGGAACGCCGAGGACGCTCTTGCTACGCTCTAAACTCTGACGACGAAGAA
>JAGFJK010000469.1 GCA_024102795.1 Pirellulaceae bacterium | reverse complement strand
CGGCTCGTGCGGCCTCGACCCGCCGCCGCGTTGGCCTCGGCGCTGGCCGGCCGGCGGAACGTGGCCGTGATCGATCAAAACTTGTCGCCCGGTCTGGGAGGCATTCTGTTTCAGGAAGTGGCCGGGGCGCTGGCTGGCGCCGCGGACCGCCCACGCCTGCATTCGTTTGTCGCCGGACTGGGCGGCAAGGATATCAGCCCGGCGGAGTTCGACCATGTCCTGGAGGTAATCGAACGGGGCGGCGAGCGCCAGCCCGCTACGACTGGCAAGCGCCAGCCCGCTGCGATCGGCGAGCCTGGTGAACCGTTCCGTGAACGGCTCGTGGAGTCGGAACTGCTGCTGACCGAGTCCGAATGGCGGTTGGTGCGGCAACGACTCGCCTTGGCCGGCCATTTGGAGCCGGATTTGCACGAGGAGGCGGCATCATGAAGGCCAGGCGGGAACAGTTCCGCAATCTCAAGCAGTTGCCGGCCGAAGAGTACCTGACACCCGGTTCGCCGCTGTGCGCGGGCTGTGGCGGGCTGCTGACGCTGCGGTTGTTGCACAAGGTGCTCGGCGACCGCGTGGTGATCGTCAACGCGGCTGGCTGCATGACGCTGCTGGCGGTGTACCCCTTCACGCCGCTCAAGTCGTCCTGGCTGTACACCACGATGGGCAGCGCGGCGGCGGGCGCGCAGGGCGTCCGCGACGCCTTGGACATCCTGCTGGCGCAGCACCGCTTGCCGGCGGACGACGACCTGCAGGTCCTGGTCCTGGCCGGCGACGGTTCGACCTACGACATGGGCCTGTCTTCCACGTCGGCGGCCATCCACCGCCAGCTCGATTTCTGGTACCTCTGCTACGATAACGAAGCCTACGGCAACACCGGTTTCCAGACCTCCAGCGCGTCGCCGCTGGGATCCGAAACGGCGACCGACCATGCCGGTTCGCCGGGGACCAAGAAGGACATCTTCGAGATCTGGCGCGTGCAACGGCCGCCCTACGTGGCCACGCTCTCGGCGCACGAACCGCTCGACCTGGCCGAGAAAGTCTATCGAGCGCGGCAGCGACGCGGTCCCAAGCTGCTGCTGTCGCTGGCCGTCTGTCCTACCGGCTGGGGCTTCGATCCCCAGGCCAGCGACGACATCGCCCGGCTGGCCATCGAGACGGGCGTCTGGCCGCTGAAGGAAGCTGTCGACGGCCAGGTGCGGCACACGCTGATTCCCGATACCCTGCGACCCGTGGAGGAGTACCTGCGGCCGCAACTCCGGTTCCGGCACCTGTTCGAACCGCGGGTTCGGCAGCCGATCTTGACGCGGATGCAGGACTCCGTCAACGCTTACTGGGACGATGTGCGACTGCGGGAACTGCACGCTGGAAACCGCTGAGTGAAACCGCCTTGCCGCAGGAATGCCCGGGCCCATGACGCACCGCCTCGACGCCGTGTTTCGCCCCCGTTCGCTGGTCGTGATCGGAGCCAGTCGCGACCGGCAATCGATGAGCGGTTCGCTGCTGCACAACCTGAAACAGTCGTTCACCGGGCCGCTGTACGTGGTGCATCCAAGCGCCGCGGAGGTGGACGGCGTGCCCACCCGCGCCTCGGTGCCGGAACTGCCCGACGCCTTGGACCTGGCCTTCATCGCCGTGCCGGCCCGGCTGGTGCTGCCGGTTGCCCGGCAGTGCGTGGAGAAGAAGTTCCGAGCGCTGGTCGTGATCTCGGCCGGGTTCTCCGAAACGGGCCCGGCAGGCCGGGAGCTCGAACAGCAACTGCTCGAACTCGCGCGCCGGGCCGGCGTGCCGCTGGTCGGGCCCAACTGTCTGGGAATGCTGAATACCGACCCGCACCACGCGGTCAACGGTACCTTCAGCTTGCCGCAGCCGCCCGCGGGCAACGTGGCCGTCGGCACGCAGAGCGGCGCCTTGGGGTTTGTGTTTCCGGATTACATCCGTCCCTGGCGGATCGGCATCTCGCAGTTGCTGTCCACCGGGAACAAGTGCGACGTGGGCGAGAACGACTTGCTGGAGTTCTGGCGGGACGATCCCCAGACCCAGGTCATTCAATTGTATCTGGAGTCGTTTCAGCAGCCGCGCGAGTTTCTGCGGCTGGCCCGGCAGGTTTCACTCGACAAGCCGATCCTGATGCTCAAGGCCGGGCGCACCTCCGCCGGTCAGCGCGCGGCGGGCAGCCACACGGCGGCGCTGGCCGGCCCCGATCAGGTCGCCCAGGGACTGCTCAAGCAAGCCGGCGTGATCCGCGCCGCGAGTCTGGAGGAGCTGTTCGAAACCACGGCGTTGCTGGCCACGCAGCCCCTGCCGCGCGGTCGCCGAGTGGCCATTCTGACCAATGCGGGCGGTCCGGGAGTGGTCTGTGCGGATGCGCTGGAAGCCGCTGGCTTGAGCGTGCCGGAACTCTCGCCTGGACTGCAGGAACGGCTGCGGGCGCCGCTGCCGCCGGCGGCCAGCGTCAAGAACCCGGTGGACCTGATCGGCTCGACCGATCCGCGGCATTTCGCGGATTGCCTGCAGGCCTTGCTGCCGGCCGACGAACTGGATGCGGTGGTGATCATCTACGTGCCCCGCTTGCCCGACACGTCCGACCAGATCGCTCAGGCGGTGATCGACGCCGGGCGGCCATGGGCCGGCAAGACGGTGCTGTCGGTGTTCATGCAAGCCGAAGCGGCTCCGACCCGATTGCTCGATACGGACTACCGCGTTCCGGCATTCCGCTTTCCTGAAGCGGCTGCTCGGGCACTGGCCAGCGCCGCGGCGCGGTACGAGTGGCTGGCGAGGCCCGCTGGCCGGTTGACGCGGCCCGCCGGCATGCGGCTGCCCGAAGCTCGGCGCATCGTCGATCAGGCGCTGGCCTCTCGCAGTCGTGGCATCGCGCCTCAAACAGACCAGCCAGACAAGCCGGAGCAGCCGGAACCCGTTCAGGAGCCAGGTTTCTGGCTCGACCCCGCCGCGACGCAGCGGTTGGTCGAGGCCTGCGGCCTGGACGTGCCGGAGTGGTACTTGGCGGGCGGTGCGGACGAAGCGATCGACGCCGCGCGGCGGATCGGCTCGGCCGTGGTTCTCAAGGCCAACTCCCCCACGGCGCTGCACAAGGCCAGCGCGGGCGGCGTGCAACTGGACCTGCGCGGTCCGGCGGAGATCCGCCTGGCCTACGACCTCATTCGTTCCGCCGTACCCGACACGCAAGGAGTGCTGGTGCAGCGCTACGTGCCGGGCGGCATCGAAGTGCTGCTCGGCGCCCGCCGCGATGAGTCGTTCGGCCAGGTGATCGGCTGCGGGCTGGGCGGCACGCTGGTGGAACGCCTGGGACGAGTTGGCTTTCGGCTGCATCCGCTGACGGACCGGGACGCGGACGAGCTGGTCGACGAGCAGTTGGCGTTCCTGTTGAATGATGAGCGAGCGGACGGCGAGCGGTCGACGTTACGGCAACCGCTGGCCCCGATGCGCTCCGCCCTGCTCTGCATCAGTTGCCTGCTCAGCGAGGTGCCCGAGTTTGCCGAACTGGATCTGAACCCGATCAAGCTGCTGGTCGACCAGCGGCGGGCCTGTTGCGTGGATGCCCGGTTCCATCTCGCGCCCGGCGCGTAAGCAGCTCGCGCAGCACGTGCCGAGCCTCACTCCGTGGTTCTCAAAGCGATGGCTCGTCCCGCACGACCTCGGCGCGGACTTGAAACTCCACGATCGGTTGCCGCGGGTCGTTGGTCTGAAAACGGACCGGCACGGCGATGGCGCCGGCGAACTGACGCGGATCGAGCGTGACGTGCAGATCCCGCCGGCGACCAGGCGCGACGATCACTTCGGCGTCGCCCGACAGACAGCCGCAGTCGCTGGCTTGCCGGGCCAGGATCAGTCGCCGGCCTCCTTGATTGCCCACGGTCCAGGCCGCTTGCAAGAGTCGTTCGCCGGGTACTCGTCCCAGGTCGACGATGGCGGGCCCCGGAATCGCTCGCGGCCGGCTTTCGCTTCCTGGCGATCCGGGCTGCCAGCCGCAGGCCCAGGCATAGCCCGTCGCGGCCAGGCCGATCAGCAGCCCGGTCAGCAACCCGCCGCCGAGCAGTTGCGCGAAGGTTGTTCTTCCGTGCCGGGACTGTTGGTCACCGTCGAGCGCCATGTTGGTTCATTCCACCAAGATCGATCGCGTGTTGACGCCGTACAGCGTGCCCAGGGAATCGTCGGCGTGCAGGCCCCCGGTGCCGCTCAGCGCCAGGTCGTTGCCCAGAATCAGTCCGTAGAAGTCGGCCGATCCGCTCCGCGTCACGCGTGCTCGCGGCGCGTACACGACGCCGTGAAAGTCGGCCGCGCCTGACAGGCCGCAGGTCGTGCCCGTGCAGTACAGTTGCAGGTTGCTGGGGGTCTCGGTCAAGTTCACGATCGTGCCACCGCCAGCGAACAGGTCTCCGTCCACAAACACCACGGTCCGCCCGGCGAAATTCAGCATGGCCACCCCGCCCATGGACAGGCGCGTGAAGTAGTAGACACCACCAGGCAGTGTCACACTGTCGCCGGGCGGCAGGTAGAAGTGGCCATCGGGCAGGAGGGGATTCACGCCCCCCGCCGACAGCGGAATGTTCCCGTTGTCGTTGATTGTGGGCGCGGTGCCCATGTCGATCGGCGCGATCCTGAGCGGTTCGGTCAGCGAGGCGGTCGAGCCGGTAACCTGGCCGGAGCCCAGCACCGACTGGCCGACGCCGGGCGTCGCGTCCCCGTCGATGTGCGTGTAGGGGCCAAGCATGATCGGGCCGTTGCTGCAAACGTCGCCGTTGTTCCCCGCGGAACCTGCGTTGTACGAGCCGGCATCGGAAAAGTAGCTGTCCGTGTGCGTGTAACCGCTCATTACCACCCGCGTCACGCCGATGAACTTGCCGCACTCCAGGCTGCGGGCGCGAGCGATCGCCGACGCCTGTTGCTCCGTGACCGAGCGGCCCGCCAGCAGGCCAAAGAACAGCGGTGCCGCATTGCCGCGGGTTTCGGTCATGCGGCACGTTACCCGCACCGCGTTGGCAATGTACTCGTCCGTTCCCGCAACTGGCTGAAACGTCATCATCTGCGGATCCCAGATGCCCAGTTCGACATCCTCGGACGTCACCACGTTGACGTCCGGGTTGTTACCCGCCAGATTCAGTTCGGCGAACGCCTTGGCCTGGCCCTTGGCCATCGCCGGCCCTTGCCTCAGAGCGCCGCATCCGGCCAGGGCGCCGGCGTCGGCCGCCGCCTGCAGCTCGGTCCGTAGCACCACGATGAAGCCGATGTCGACCGCGAAGGCCACCATCAGCAGCGAGGCCACCATCAGGAAGGCGGACAGCACCAGGATGGAACCGCGGCGAAGCGGATGTTTCCGAAGCATGCAAGGCTCCCACCATCTCGAGGAAGAACGAACCAGCTCCAACAGGAAGCCTAGCTCACATTTTTCCTTCCAGCCGGCAAACTTCCGCCAGACTGCTCGCCGGCCGCCGCCAGGGGCTCCCGGTCCCGATACGCCAAATTCGGGGTATTCAGGCTGAAAAACCGGTGTAACCTAATGGACCGGAACAACCCGCAACCTTGATCAGGCCCAATTCCGATGCGCACCGCACCCCGCTACCGTTCCCGACGGCAATTCTCCGCTGGCGCCGGGCGCCGGCAACTGGCCACCGGCCAACCGCGCCGCTTGCTCCTCGAACCGCTCGAAGACCGCCGCCTGCTCGCCACGTTCACCGTCAACAGCACGCTGGACGCCCCCGATGCCATTCCCGGCGACGGGATGGCGGACGACGGTTTCGGCAACGCGACGCTGCGCGCGGCGATCATGGAGTCCAACGCTCTGCCGGGGGCCGACACAATCAACCTGCCGCCGGGCAACTACCTGCTGACCATCGCTGGGCGGCTGGAGGATCAGGCGGCGACCGGTGATCTGGATATCACGGACGAGCTGACGATTGTCGGAGCGGATCGCGCGACCACGGTGATCGACGCCGGATTGCTCGATCGCGTGTTCCACTTGCCGACCGGCAGCACGGCCAGCATCTCGGGCGTGACAATCACCGGCGGGCTGGCGACCGACGACGGATCCAGTCCTGGCACCGGCCAGGGCGGCGGGGTCCTGAACGTCTTCGGCAGTCTGACGCTGACCGACGCGCTGATTACCGGGAACCAGGCGGTTGGTGACCTGGGGCAGAACGGGCAGGGCGGCGGGATTTACGACGTCGTCGGTTCCCTGTCCCTGGTTGACAGCACCATCAGCGGCAACCAGGCGCTGGGTGGAGAACTGGGCGGGATCGCGCAAGGTGGCGGCGTCTACAGCTTTGGGAGCACCGCCACGGCGTCCAACAGCAGCATCACGGGCAACCAGGCGCTGGGCGCTGACGACACGTTCGGCACGGGAGGCGGAGCGGCTCAGGGCGGCGGCATTTTCAGTGAAATCAGCTCCTGGCTGCTGATCGACGAAGCCAGCATCTCCGGCAACCAGGCCATCGGCGGCGCCGGACTGGCCGGTCCGATTGGTTCCAGCGGCGGGACGGCCGAGGGTGGAGGCATCTACAGCCAGAGCAGCTCGTTTGAATTCCTCAGCGCTCCGGGTGTCACCGGCACGACGATTTCCGGCAACCAGGCCGTGGGCGGTGCGGGCGGAGACGGGGACCAGTTGGGAGTGGGCGGCAACGGCGGATCGGCCGCCGGGGGCGGCATCTTTGCCGGACTCAGCGATACCTGGGTGCAGTACAACAGCACGCTGTCGAGCAACCTGGCCCAGGGCGGTGACGGCGGTTCGGCGCCCGACGGCATCGATGGCAGCGGCGGCGACGCGCTGGGCGGAAATGCCCGGCTCAACTTTGGAGCGGACGTCACGTTCTTTCACGTGACGATCGCCCAGGGGCAAGCGGTTGGCGGTTCGGCCGGTGGCCCCGCCGGTCTCGACGGGTCCGGGCAGGGTGGCGGCATCGCCTATGAGTTTCTTGACGATCTGGTCGTCTTGAAGAGTACCATCGTGGCCGCGAATTCGGCGTCCACGGGCGCTCCCGACGTGCTGGGCGGCTTCGTGAGCAACGGCTTCAATCTGATCGGCGATGCTACGGGCAGCAGCGGCTTTGGCGCCGTCGGCGACCTGGTGGGGACCAGCGACAGCCCCATCGATCCGGTCCTCGGTCCGCTGCAGGACAACGGTGGACCGACCTTCACGCACGCCCTGCTGCCGGGCAGCCCGGCCCTGGATGCCGCCGATATCAACGACTTTCTGCCCACCGACCAGCGGCGCCTGCCGCGGCCCCAGGACGGCAACGACGACGGCATCCCCATTCCCGACATCGGCGCCTTTGAAGCTCAGCCGGTGCCGGCCAACGCCGAGATCGCCATCCAGAAACTGACCAACGGCCAGGATGCCGACCTGCCGACCGGTCCCTTGATCGTCGTCGGCGGGACAGCCAACTTCGAGTACCTCGTGACCAACCCGGGAGAGGTTCCCTTGGCCAACGTCGTCGTCGTGGACGACAATGGCACGCCGCTGGATCCCACCGACGACTTCCAGCCAATGTTCGTCGGTGGCGACCTGAACAACAATGGCTTGCTGGATCTGGACGAAACCTGGCTCTATGCCGCCAGCCGGACGGTCACGCCGGGCCAGTATACGAACGTCGCCGCGGCCAGCGGCCGGAACGCCAACAGCACCACCGCGCCGCCCGTCTCCGCCAGCGATCCCAGCAACCACTTCGGCGTGCTGGCCGCCATCGACATCGAGAAAGCGACCAACGGCCAGGATGCCGACATTCCGCCCGGGCCGCTGCTGCCGATCGGCAGCACGGCCCTGTTCTCGTACGTGGTCACCAATCCCGGCAATGTTTCGCTGCGGGACGTGGTCGTGGTCGACAACAACGGCACGCCAGACGATCCCAGCGACGACTTTCGCCCCATGTTCACCGGCGGCGATACGAACATGAATGGCTGGCTCGACCCGCCCGAAACCTGGACCTACGCCGCCAGCCGGACCGTCACGCCTGGCCAGTACCAGAACATCGGCTACACCAGCGGCGTGGACGTGACGGACACCGTGCCGGGCCGCGTGGCCGATCTGGACTTCAGCCATCACCTGGGAGCGCAGGGCGGCATCGACATCGAAAAGCTGACCAACGGCGTCGACGCTGACAGCCCGACCGATCCGAACCTGCCGCAAATCGCTCCGGGCGACCCGGTCGTCTGGACCTACGAAGTCCGCAACACGGGCAACGCGCCGCTGGCCGGCGTCCTGGTGCTGGACAACAACGGCACCCCCGACGATCCTGGCGACGATTTCTTTCCGCCCCCCGTGCTTGCCGGCGGCTTTAATGTCGGCGACACGAACATGAACGACCTGCTCGACACGACCGAAACCTGGCTCTTTCAGGCGCAAGGCGTCGCCCAGGATCTGGAAGTCGTCCTGGACTTCGAGACCGACGCCCTGGGCAATCCCCTGCCCGCCGGCACATTCATCACCAACCAGTACGCTCCCCTGGGCCTGAACATCTCCACCAGCACGCGTTACGGTGCGATGATCTTCGACAGCGCCAACCCCACCGGGAACGACCTGGACCTGGGCACGCCCAACGAAACCTGGGCCGGTCCGGGGCTGGGAGCGGGCGGCCAGTTCGGGCGGCCCGGCGAGAACCTCGTGCCGCTGGAGAACATCCTGATCATCTCCGAGGATGGCGACGCCTCGGACCCCGACGACGATTACGGCGGCGGCTCGCTGATCTTCCGCTGGGATACGCCGGTCCGGGTCAACAACGTACAACTGGTGGATATCGAGGATGCCGGCGGCCGGATCCAGACCTTCAACGCTCAAGGCCAGTTGATCTCCTCCCGCCCCATGCCCGTGCTGGGCAACAATAGCGTGCAGATCGTGCCGATCAACGACGCGTTCGTCAGCCAGTTGCGAGTGACGTTCGCGCGCGGCGGTGCCGTCAGCCGGCTGAGCTTCGATCGGACCTACGAGAATATCGGTTACACGCGGGGCGAAGTGATCCTGCCCGATGACGTCGTGGTCGTCACCGATCTGGATTTCAGCCACTACCGCAACCCGATCGAAGCCGCCATCGATCTGACCAAACTGACCAACAAGCAGCATACCCAGCAGCCTGAGGATCTGTACCTGCTGGTCGGCGACCCCGTGGTTTTCGGCTACCAGGTGCGGGCCAGCGGCGACGTGCCGTTGAGAAATGTGGTGGTGGTCGACGACAACGGAACGCCGGGCGATCCGAGCGATGACTTCCAGCCGCAGTTCCTGGGCGGCGACTTGAACAACAATAACATTCTGGATCTGAATGAGACCTGGTCGTACCGCGCGTTCCGCGACGTGACGCCGGGGCCCTACGTGAACGTCGCCGTCGCCTCCGGCGTCGATGCGACCGGTGCCACCGACGAACCGGCGACCGACACCGACTCCAGCGCCCATTTCGGCCTGCTGGTGGGCATCGACATCCAGAAGCTGACCAACGGCCAGGATGCGGATACGCCCACCGGTCCGCAAGTGGAACCCGGCAGCGTTGTCGTCTTCGATTACCTGGTCACCAACACCGGGAACATCCCCCTGCGCAACGTGTTCGTCGTCGACGACAACGGGACTCCCGACGATCAGACAGACGATTTCCAGCCTCCATTCATCGGTGGAGACGACAATCAGAACGGGCTGCTCGACGTCGGCGAGGTCTGGCGCTACCAGGCCACCCGGATCGCCACGCCGGGACAATACTCCAACCGCGGCTACACGATTGGCGAAGATGTCACGGGCACCCGGCCCAAGCCAGTCACCGACAACGATCCCAGTCACCACTTCGGCATCAGTCCCATCGTCATGCTCCGGCAGATGATCTCCGGCAGCGACGCCAACGATCCGGCGGATGCCAACCTGCCGCAATTCGCTCCCGGCGAACCCGTGCCGATGACCTATGAAGTGACCAACCCGGGACCGATTCCCTTGTCGCAGGTCACCGTCCGCGACGACAACGGCACGCCCGCGGATCCCAGCGACGACATGCTGCCGGCGCCCATGATGAACGGCGCTCACAATATGGGCGACAGCAACCAGAACCACCTGTTGGAACAGGGTGAAACCTGGCTCTACGCGACTACCATGCCCGCTCAGGACATGTCGTACTGGGTGAACTTCGATGCCGACTCGGCTGGCACTCCCCTGCCCCGCGGCACCACGATCAATGATCAGTACGCCGCCTGGGGATTGCACGTCTCGTCGAACGTTCGCTTCGGAGCGATGATCTTCGACAGCTCGCGTCCCACCGGCGGCGATCCGGACCTGGGAACGCCCAACCAGTCGTTCGGCGGACCCGGAGTCGGCACCGGCGGGCAACGAGGCGCGACCGGCGAAAACGCCCTGCCACTGGGCAACATCCTGATTGTCTCCGAAGATGGCGATGCCTCCGACCCCGACGATAACTACGGACCCGGCGCCCTGATCTTCCGCTGGGATCAGCCCGTGCGGGTGGACAGCATCCAGATCCTGGACGTGGATTACAGCAGCACGCAGAACAGGATCGAAGCCCTGGATGCCGCCGGCCAGTCGCTGGGCACGTTCCCCATCGCCAACGCCGGCAACAACGGACTGCAACGGATCACGCTGAACCTGCCGCAAGTCACCACGCTGCGAGTCAACGTCGCGCTGGGTGGCGCCGTCACGGAATTGCGGTTCGCCCGGGTCCATGGCTCCACGGCCCATGTCACGGCCGATGGAGCCACGTCAAGCGACGTTGTCTACTACCAGAACCCGCCGGGCAGCGGCAGCGGCGGCGGAACCACCGGCGGCGGAACCACCGGCGGCGGAACCACCGGCGGTGGAACGACCGGCGGTGGAACCACCGGCGGCGGAACGACCGGCGGCGGAACGACCGGCGGAGGAACGACCGGCGGTGGAACGACCGGCGGTGGAACGACCGGCGGAGGAACGACCGGCGGAGGCACTAAGTTCTTTGTCGTCGATACGCTGGCCGACAGCACGTTCCGTTACGACCAGTCGCTTGCCAACCTGGGCCACACGAAACTTGCCGCCGGCAATACCGTGGCGCGTGGAGCTGCATCCAATCTGGACGGCAGCCGCGTGTGGGTTGTCGACATGAACAACAATGTGTACGTCTATGACGCCGCGGGCGCTTCGCTTGGATCGTGGCGAGCTGCGGGAGTCCAGTCGGCGGAAGGCATTGCCACCGACGGTAACGACATCTGGGTGCTGGACGGCGGAGCGCGCCGCGTGCTGCGGTTCAGCGGGGCCGCGACGCGCCTGTCGGGTCAGCAATCGGCAGCCAGCTCATTTGCCTTGCACCGTCTTAACGCTCCCGCCCACGGGATCACCACCGACGGTTACCATCTGTGGGTTGTAGACGATGGCACTACCAATCAGGTTTTCAAGTACGATCTGACGGGGCGCGTGCTGGGCAACTGGGCCCTCGACAGTCGCAACATCGATCCCCGAGGAATCACGCTCGATCCGAGTAACGTCGGCGACCTGTGGGTTGTCGACCGCGGCACCCGATCCGTCTACCACTACGTCGGCGCCACGGCATGGACCAGCGGCCGTCGAACGGCTAACAATGTGTCCTTGCTCGATATCAACAACCGTGGTCCCGAAGGGATCGCGGATCCCCGCGTGGACAATGACCTCTTGCCGAGCGTGCTGGACCGCTCGGAACTCGGCCTGAGCGATCTGGCCGCGGGAGCTATTTCACCATTCCTGGGGCAATCGTCACCAACAGCCAGAGAGGCGGTGTTGCAGTCAGGACTGTTCTCCGCCAGGCACTGTGAGCCGGTCAGCGTAACGCTCGTGCCTTCCGCCAACCAACGGCTCGCCGCCGCCAATCCACCGCTCCCAGCGACTCCCCAGCGATCTGCCGCTGCGGCACACCTGGCGGCTCACGTACTTGCCGTCGATGATCTGCTGGCCGAATGGTCTGACGACGAGAATTGGCTTCGATGGTAGATCGGCCGTGATGCAACTCTGGCCTGTCAGTGATTCGGTGGTTGTCGGCCGCGAAGTTGTCAGTCGTCAGTTGGCAGTTGTCAATTTGCAACTTGCACTCTATCTTACCGCTTCAAACAGAGCGTCCGCCGCGCCTCCGCCCTCTTCGAATCCCGCCGGCTTGCCTGGCGGATCGTTCGGCTTCCGGCTACAGCGCCCGCCACTCATCTTCGAATCCCGCCGGCTTGCCCGGCGGATCATTCGGCTTCCAGCTACAGCGCCCGCCGCCCTCCCTCCCCTCGTCGAATCCCGCCGGCTTGCCCGGCGGATCGTTCGGCTTCCAGCTACAGCGCCCGCCGCCCGCCACTCCTCTTCGAATCCCGCCGGCTTGCCCGGCGGATCGTTCGGCTTCCGACTACAGCGCCCGCCGCCCTCCCTCCCCTCGTCGAATCCCGCCGGCTTGCCCCCCTCAAAATCCCTCTGGCCCCCTCCCCGGCTTCCGGGGAGGGCTGGGGAGGGGCCTGCGGGACTATGGATCATAGCAATTCGCTCAATTCGCATATGGCCACTCGCGCGACGCGGATTTCGG
>JAGFJK010000468.1 GCA_024102795.1 Pirellulaceae bacterium | reverse complement strand
CCGAAATCCGCGTCGCGCGAGTGGCCATATGCGAATTGAGCGAATTGCTATGATCCATAGTCCCGCAGGCCCCTCCCCAGCCCTCCCCGGAAGCCGGGGAGGGGGCCAGAGGGATTTTGAGGGGGGCCCGGCGGATCGTTCGGTTTCTCACTACCGGGCTGTAGCGTGCGCTGGCGAATCCCGCCGGCTTGCCCGGCGGGATTCGAAGAGTGGCGGGCGGCGGTCGCTGTAGCCGGAAGCCGAACGATCCGCCGGACAAGCCGGCGGGATTCGAGGAGGAGTGGCGGGCGGCGGTCGCTGTAGCCGGAAGCCGAACGATCCGCCGGGCAAGCCGGCGGGATTCGAAGAGGGGAAGCTCGGCGAGCGCTGTAATCGGCGGCGGGACGATAGTGCAAACTGCAAACTGCAAACTGACGACTGACAACTTAAACTCTGCCGGGTCCGGGAACCGAAATAAAGATCAGGGTTGCATCGGCAGACTTGCTTCTGAGGGTGAAGCCCGATAGGATGCCCTACAGACAACCCAGTTAGCCGATCTCCCCATAGCAGCCATGCGCAATTCCCTCCATTGTCGAACGACGTGCCTGGCCCTCTGTTGTCCGGGGTAACCGGACACATTCTGCTTTTTCACAACAGTTCGACTCCCATTGTGGCATCTTGCCGACCGCTCAGCGGGCCTCGCGCCGGCAACGCAGCGGCTCCAGCGGTTCGACGCCGCCTGGTTGGCGGCCGCCTGGTCTATCCAATCATCCACGCTCGGAGGGAATGAAACCATGGCTTCTGATTTTCGTCTGAAAGAGCAACTGCCGGAATTGACTGACGAGATTGTGGGCACGTATCGCGAAGTGGGCAAAATCAATCATCTGGGGCACTGCCCACTTCCTCGTTACGACGTCATCATTGCATGCCTGGAGGACTTGAAGGAGATCATCTATCCCGGATACCGTCGCCGCGAGGGGCTGCACGCCGGGAACGTGACTTACCACGTCGGGGACCTGGTCGATGGCCTGCACGATAAGCTGACCGTGCAGATCGCTCGGGCCCTGCTGCACGAGGACCGCGTGCAGCGAGACCTGGATCCTTGCGCCGAGAAGGTGGATTACGAGGCCAAGGGGCAGGCGATGGCGATCGACTTTCTGCGCCGCATTCCCGACCTGCGGCGGCAATTGGCCACGGACGTTCAAGCGGCGTACGACGGCGACCCGGCCTGCAAGAGCCTGGACGAGGTGATCTTCTGCTATCCAGGCCTGGAGGCGATCACGGTTTACCGGCTGGCTCACGAGCTGTACCGGCTGAGCGTGCCGTTCATTCCCCGCATGATGACCGAGTGGGCTCATCAGAAGACGGGCATCGACATCCATCCGGGAGCCAACATTGGCAGCCACTTCTTCATTGACCACGGCACGGGCGTGGTGATCGGCGAGACATGCGACATTGGCGAGCACGTCAAGCTGTACCAGGGGGTAACGCTGGGAGCGCTCAGTTTCCCGACCGACTCGGACGGCAACATCATCCGCAGCATGAAGCGGCACCCGACGATCGAGGACCGCGTGGTGGTGTACGCCAACGCGACCATCCTGGGCGGCAAGACCGTCATCGGCCACGACTCGGTCGTCGGCTCCAGCGTCTGGCTGACGCGAAGCGTCAAGCCGCACACGACGGTGACCCTGGAAACGCCGAAGCTGCGTGAGCGAGCGGAGGTGCCGGACGACATGAAGGCCGAGGCGAACTACCAGATTTGACGCCGCGGAACATCGCGCGGCGATCAGGCCGGATGTCGGATGTGGACCCAGGTATGAACGTGTGGTGCTCCACGAAAGTACCAGACCATATCGGGGCCTTCGATCTGCCAGATGTCCCAGACGCCGTCGTTGCCGATGTCTTCGACCGAGTAGTACGCCATGTGCAGCTTGTCCAGGCCGCTGGCCTTGATCGCTTTCATGCACTCGGCCACATCCGCTTCGCGGAACGGAGCCAGCACGTCGGCCATGACCTGTTCGGCCAGTTGCCGCTGATCGGCCGAGAGTTCACCGAACGGAATGCCGTGCAGCTTGCCACCGGGTCCCGCCAGTTTGACGGTGTCGGTCTGCTGTTCCGGGCGGGGATCGTCGCGGAGGGCAAGCTTCCGCTGTTTGCCGTCGAGTGCCTGGAACAGTTCGTTGGCCCGCTGAGCCTGATACCAGTAGACGTTCCCCTGGTGGTCGGCTGGTTCGTTGAAGCTGGCCGCGGCATGCCCGTAGAAGATCGGGCCGCCAAAGACCGCTCCCTCGATCGAGTCACCATCGCACCGCCGCGTCACATGGCGTCCCGACAGCACGAACTCGAACTTCCCTGTGTCCGGCTCGCCGAACATGGCGATCGAGCAACCGCCAAATCCGGCCTGGCCGTTATCGTGCTCCACTTGCTTCATCACGGTCGCGGCGTACTGGGGACTGTGAAGGCCCTGGAAGATCTCGCGAATCAGGGCCTGTTGATCGGCCGTGAAGTGTTGCCCGACGCGGGCCGCCGTGATCCGCCAGTTGTTGTCCACCTTGCTTCGCAGCGGATGGTCGAAGGGGAAGGCCATCGTCTTCTTCTGTTCGGCGGTCAGCGTTCCATAGAGCTGGCCCACGAGCGTTTCGCTGCGCGTGGCGGCCGAGGTACTGGCTGGTTCGTCGGCGCGTACGACCACCAGGGGCATGGCGGCACCGACGGCGACGGCCGCGGCACCAGTTTTGAGGAAGTCGCGGCGTGTCAGATCACCACAGTCGGGACAGTTTCTCGAACCGGAATGGCGCGTCATGACAAGCTCCTGTTATCGAGGCAATTCCGCCGGGAAATCCGCAAGGATGAACCATAACTCGAACGCCGGGGACTCGCCCCTGAATCCTGGTTGTAAATCAGATTATCGCGGCCTTCAATCCGCTGCGAACGTTTTTTGGCCGGCGGAGAATTCCAACGACTTTGGACAACCCGAGCGCAAGGACCGCAATCCAACTCGCGGCGCTCAACATCGCGCCCAGGTAGAACAATCGGGGACGATAGCTGAAGATCACCCGGCACGGACCACCCGGCACCAGCACACCGCGCATCACCCGGTTAGTTCGCCACACTGGAACGGTTCGAGGGAGCTCGCCGGGCCGGTGCAGTTCCGCTTGCCAGTCGGTCGTGAACAGATCGCTCACCACCAGCAACGCGGGCTGGTCGGAGTCTGTCTGCACCTCCAATCGCTGCGGTTGATCGACGACGATGCGGCAACTGCCGCGGGGCATACCGGTTCCCGATAGCCACGGCGGCAATTCCGAAGCTGACTCCACCACGGCGACCTCACGCCAGTTGCGGGCCACTCCCGCGGGAAAGAACACTTCCTCCGTCCTCTGGTCCAAGCCGCGGCGCGAACGGTCCACTAGCGGCGGCAACCGCTCCACCCGTCGCACCAGCCACGCTCGCGGCAGGCTCCGCGGGTCGCGCCACAGCGTGATTTGCGCGGACGGCCCGAAAGACCCGATTGGAACCGTGTCGGAAAGCCGGCTGCCGCGCGGCAGCAGCAGGTACTCGCCGCCGAGCGCCCGACGCAAGCTCGGATGAGGTTGCCGAACCTGGTTCGCATCGCGAGTTCCATGGCGCCGAGCCACGCGCAGGCAGGCCGCCAGGTCGGCCGATTGCAGGGTGCCGTACGCTTCGACCAGCGCAGCGCCGCTCAGCAAATGATACTTGGGAAACAGGATGCTGCGTTCCCAGGTTACGTTTTCGGCCAGCCGGCGACTGTCGCCGGCCGTCTTCCAATCGGCGGGTCGCCAAGGAAAGGGAGTGACCCGGAACAAACGCGAGCCGGTTTCGATCCCCACCGCTTGCGTCCAGAGCTGGGTGCTGGCGGTCGGTACCAGCCAGTGATGCGCGACGCACAAGTCGACCGCGGTCAACAACAGCAAGCCCAGCGCTCGAATCGGCGGTTGGCCGGCCAGTGGTACCTTCAGCCAGCACCAGAGCAGCGCCGAAAGCACCCAAGTCTGGGCGAACGCCGCCAGCAGGTCGAATTGCGCGCCGCTGGCGTCGAGTGGTCCGAACAGACTGTCGGCCGGCACTTGCCGCATCCAGTCGGGCCACTCCCGCCAACAGGCCAGCCAGGCGACCATACCCAGGCCACTGGCCGTGAACAACCCGATCAAAGGGATCGACACCCGGCGTGCCAAGCCACTGCCGCTCCGCAGGCAGCGTTTCCAGCCCAGTCCCGCCAGCACGCTCAAGCCGAGGCTGGCCACCACGAACAGCTTGGCCGGATACCGGAACATGACGTAGCCCGGCAGCAGCACCGTCATGCCCCAATACACGCCGCCGACCTGCGGCCCGATACCCGGCGATACCATGCCCCGCGACGCGGCCTCGTTCGGATCCGACTCGGTACTGGCAGCGGCGCGAGGCGTCGACCTGCTCGTGGCGGCCGACTGTACTTCGCGCGCCAGCCAGCCCGGTCCGTACCAGCCGAGCGAACCGAGGCCAAACCACAAGGCGGCAATCGACATCCAGCGGATCGTCAACTTGCGGGACCAGGGGTTCCAGGTAACAAGTGCCAGCACGAGCGGCAGCAGACCGATGTACAACGACGGGCTCCAAACACGTCCTTCGGCGGGGATCACGTTGAGCCATCGACGATGGGTGGGCAGCAGCCGACCGGAGAAGTTCGGCCATGGCAGTTCGGCCAGTCGCCACGGTCCGACGCTGAAGTCAAATACGTGTTCGTGATGCGTGCCGGCGGCGGGCGTTCCGAACAAGCCTTGCCCGATCAGCCCGCCGCCGCTCACGGCAACCGTCGCGGCCTCGAACAGGTTCCGCGGCACATCGTAAGCGGCCCGCTCGCTCTGGTCGGTCCAAGCCGCGGCGGGCAGGATCTGCAGCGAGGCCAGGGCGAATGCCCAGACGGTGCCGCCCGTCAACAATACCGGACGCTGCCGAATCAGGCGGCGCCCAACGTGGGTCAGTCCAGCGGTAGGAGGCGCAAACGCGGGGCGCCGATCCGACCGAGACCGCTGGCGACGCCTGCGGCCGCGCCGCCACAACAGCAACGCATGGCAGACCGCCAGCAGTCCGGCGTGGTAGGCGGCTTGCGGATCTCCGCCCAGGACGAGCAGAGCCAGAACGCAGGCCCATGCGAGCGACCACTTCCAGCGGCGCGTACGCAGCATCCGCTCGCCAGTTCCCAACGCCAGGGGCAGCCAGGCGGCGCCGACCAGGAAGATCACATTGCAGTGCTGGAACA
Source organism: Pirellulaceae bacterium (assembly GCA_024102795.1). GTDB lineage: Bacteria > Planctomycetota > Planctomycetia > Pirellulales > Pirellulaceae > JAGFJK01. The sequence goes on along the minus strand of JAGFJK010000468.1, from coordinate 4,593 downwards.
GCACGCTGCCGCCAAAAGCGTACGAGAGCCCGCAGAGCATTGCACCCGCCGGGTCGGCTCCCAGGCGGCGGGCCAGCCAGCGGGCCGTGCCGGCGGCCAGCAGGATGTGAAGGGCAACATAGAGGTTGTACTGTACGGGGTACTCCAGAGGCAGTGCGAAGATCAGCTTGGGGGGGTAAAACACGCTGGCGGCGGTTTCCGCCAAAGCCGGCACGCCCAGGTTTTCCTGGGAATTCCACAACGGCACGCGCCCAGCCGACCACTCGTCTTGTGCCCACTGAAACAAGGGATAGTAGTAGTGCGCCGCGTCGCGAAAGGCAAACGTGACCTGTCCGGAAAGTGCGCGGCCAAAGAACCACAGCCAGGGCCCGAGGATCAGCAGGGCGACGAACCAGCGCCGATTCAGCCAAGTCAGTTTCACAACCGCTTTCTTCGCTTCAGGCCGCAAGGCGCCTACAATGAGTCGAGTCAGCGTGATCCATAAGGTCGGCCAACGTCCGAACGACCAGTGCGGACACGGCCGAAGAGCTTTGGGGGGCTGGAAGCGCCGGCGGTTCGCGCCGCTGGTGGAACCAGCCCCGTCATCAGGCCTACATTCAGGGAGTAAACGATGGACTTTCCGCAAGCGTTTTCCGGCGGCCGCCGGCGCGGCGGGCCACCGATCCTGGCCGCCATTGTAATCGTGGGCGGCCTGCTCGTGGCCATCCCCGCGGTCGTGTACACCGTCTGCCGCATCGAAGTGCCCAGCCGGAGCATGGCGATTCTGATCAAGAAAACGGGCAAGGACCTGGGGAACGAGGACGAGATTGCGCCGTCGATCGAATACAAGGGGCTGCAGAAGGAGGTGCTGGCCGAGGGCCGCCACTTCCGCAATCCCTGGAACTGGCGGTGGGAAGTCGTCCCGCAGGTCGAGATCCCGCAGGACAAGCTGGGTGTGCGGATCCGCCTGTACGGCGACGATCTGCCCTATGGTCACGTGATCGCCTGGGAAGAGAATCAAAAGGGGATTGTTCCCGATGTGCTGCGTCCCGGCCGCTATGCGATCAATGCGCTGGTCGAGGGGCACGCGCGGCGCACGGCGGATAACTACGCCGAGCACGTGGAACTGCATGATCCGGTGGTGATTCCGGCCGGTTTCAAAGGCGTGGTGACCAACCTTTCCAGCCCGATGCCGGACGATCCGAACCAGTTGCTGGTCGAGGCCGGCAAGCGTGGCGCGCAGGAACAAACGCTGGATGAGGGCACGTATTACATCAACCCCTACGTCACGCGGATCAACCTGATCGATTGCCGCAGCCAGCGGTTCAATCTGGGTGTGGACGGCGAGATGGGATTCCCATCCAAGGACGGCTTCTGGGTCACCCTGGACGGCATCATCGAGTTTCGCGTAATGCCCGACAAGGCGGCGCATGTGTTCGTCATCTACAACGAGTCGGCCAACGACAACGGCAATGATGCGCGGATCGAGGAGGAATTGATCAAGAAGGTCATCGTGCCCAACGCCCGCGCGTTCTGCCGGCTGCGCGGCAGCGACCACTCGGGCAAGGAGTTCATTTCAGGCGATACGCGCATCAAGTTTCAGGAGGACTTTCAGAAGGAACTGGAGCAGACCTGCGAATCGCAGGGGATCGAGATCATTCAGGCCCTGATCACACGGATCTATCCGCCGCAGAAAATCGCCGAGCCGGTCCGCGAGCGGCAGATCGCCGTCCAGGAGGAGACGCAATACGAGAAGCAGATGCAGCAGCAGGAATCCGAACAGCAACTGGCGATCGAGCGGTCGATGGTCGAACGCAAGCGGAAGCTGGTCGAGGCCGAGCGGGAAGTGGTCAAGGTAGTGACGGAAGCCGAGCAGAAACAGGAGGTGGCGATTATCGAGGCGAATCAGCGGTTGAAGGTGGCGGAACTGGAACTGCAAGCGGCCGAGGATCTGGCGGCCGCCGTGACCGCTCGCGGCAAGGCGGACGCCGACGTGATCGAGTTTCAGAACCAGGCCGAAGCTGCCGGGTGGAAGAAAGCGGTCTCGGCATTCAGCGGCGATGGAGACCAGTACGCCCGCTGGGTGATGCTCAAGAAGCTCGCCCCCTCGTTCCAGCAAATGATGGTCAACACGGCCGACAGCCCGCTGATGGACATTTTCAGGCAGTTCAGCGAGCCGCCGGCGGGCGCGCGCGTCGCACAACCGTTGCCGCCCACCGCGTCGGCACCGTTGCCCGACGTTGGTCCAGTGGAACCGTAATTCGGCAGGCGCTTTTGGGCAGGCACATCCCCGAACGATCCCTTCATCCCCAGATACCTTGCGTTCCGCCGGCGGCGGTCGCGAACAAAATACTCCAGGAGTGGATCCCATGCGACAAATCCGGCTGATATTCTCCGCGGTCATCTTGGCGCTCGGCATCGTGCTGGGCCTGGGGGCGTTTCACTGGACGGTCAACCGGATCTACGTGCCGGAGGGACAGAGCCTGCTGCTGCGCTACAAGGGGCCGCTGCTGCTGGGCTCGCGCAAGAACGCCCGCCCCGGTCACTTTGCCGAGGAAGGCGAAGTCGGCATCCTGGAACAGTTGCGGGGACCGGGACGCCACTTCTACTGTCCCGTCTGGTGGGAGCGGACGCTGGTGCCCGATGTCGTGGTGCGGCCGGGCGAGGTGGCGGTCGTCACCAGCAAGCTGGGCGAACCGCTACCGGCCGGCGAGTTCCTGGTGGATGGCGACCTGGGTGGAGAGAACCGGGCCAGGAACAAGGGGATCTTGCGCAAGGTGTTTGGTCCGGGCCGCTATCGCATGAACCCGTATGCCTATGAATTCAAAATCATCAAGTCAAACATCGAAAAGGTTGGCGTGCAGGTAAAGCACTCGGGCTGGGTCGAGATCCCGACAGGCCACGTCGGAGTCGTCACTTTTCTGGCAGATAACCCTGAACTCCACACGCGGGCCGGCATCCAGGCCCAGGTTCTGCCGCCGGGGCTCTATCCGACCAACCCTCGCGAGCAGCAGGTGGACATCGTCGAGGTAGGTTATCGCGAGTCCAGTATTTCCGTTGAGAAACAACTGGACCGCGAAGGCAAGGAGATGCTGGACGAAAGCGGCGAACCAGTGGCCCTGCCCGAAACGGGCATCGGCTTCCCGTCCAACGACGGGTTCCCGATCCAACTGGACTTCACCGCCGTGTGGGGCATCATGCCGGAGCAGGCGCCCGAGGTGGTGCAGACGTTTGGCGGTGTGGAACAGGCCGAACAGAAAGTGATCCTGCCCCAATCCGAAAGCATCTGCCGCAACCTGGGTTCCAAGATGGGCGCCGTGGAACTGCTGGTGGGCGAGACGCGCCAGGAGTTTCAACTGAACACGTCGACCGCTTTTCAGGAAGTGCTGGCCGACAAGAACCTGACTCTTCTTTACGGCCTGGTGCGCCACATCTACATCCCCCGCGAGGTCCGCATACCGATCCAGCAGGGCTACATCGCGGACGAATTGAAACTGACCCGGCAGCAGGAGACGCAGACGGCCAAGATGGAAGCCGACCTGCGCGAAGCCGAATCCAAGGTGGATCTGGAATCGGAGCGAGTGCGGGTGGAGACCGAGAAAATGGTGGCCGCGGTGCGGGCCGAGGGCGAGAAGGAAGCGCGCGAGATCGAAGCGGAAACCAAGCGGCAAGTAGCCACGATCGACCGGCAGATCGCCGAACTGGAGGCCCAAAAGACGGTCATGCTGGGTGAGGCCACGGCCGGCGCGCGGCAACTGCAGGAAGAAGCCACCGCTCAGAAGTTTCAACTGGCCGTGGAAGCGTTCGGCACCCCCGAAGCGTACAACAAGTGGCAGTTCGCTCAAGGCCTGCCCGACATGCTGGACCTGCGACTGTTGTACGCCGGCGAAGGGACGTTGTGGACCGATCTGAAGAACGTCACGCCCACGATCCCGTTGCGGACCGCTCCGCCAGCGCCGAGCTCAACCGGGGCCGCCCCATCCGTGCCGACCACGTCGGGCGCGACCACATCCAGCGGGCCGCCCGTCGCTCCACGAAAGTAGCCGGCCGCTCCGCGAAAGTAGCCGGCCATCGCCTGCCGCCCCGCCAAGGCTGCGGCGCCGCTTGACCGTTTCCCTGCCGCCTCCGCTTACCGAGAGACCGCGAGCCGCTACGAACCGCGGCGAGCGGTCCGCAACTGCGCGCGAGCCTGGGCGACCAGCCGATCGCGTTTTTCCAGCAGGTCGTCGGTGGTCGCGGTCTGCTGGCGAGCGTCGTCCAGTTGCCGCTGCGCGGCGGAGGCATCGACGTGAGCGGCGGGGACCGCTCGATTGGTCAGCACCGAGACGACGTCGTCCACCACCTGCACGAAGCCGCCATCCAGATAGTAACGGGTGACCTTATCCCCGGTGCGCAGCCGCATCTCGCCGTAGCCCAGGCGGCCGATCATCGGACTGTGACCGCGAGCGATCCCGATTTCGCCGTCAAACAGCGGCAAGGCCACGAACTCGGCCTTGGCCTCCAGAGCCGTCTCTTCGGGCGTCACCACGATGCAGTTCAACTGGGCCATACGGGGAATCTCTGAGGAAAGCTGGTTTGTTTGTGCCCGCTACTTTCGCGGAGCGAAAGGCGACT
>JAGFJK010000462.1 GCA_024102795.1 Pirellulaceae bacterium | reverse complement strand
TAGGTGCGGGCGGGGCCGTGGGCGAATCGGCGGCGGCAAAGCGGACGGCGATGCAGACGCCGGCCAGCCAGAGCGGGACGAGCGGCAGGGTGGTTCGCGGAGCAAACCGCGAGAAAGTCTCAGCAGGGCAGTTCATCGGCAGCCTCCAGGCTCTCACTCTATCGCAGCCGAGTGCCCGAATCCAGGACGCACGAAATGTCCTCTGACGAGATTCTGAGAAGCTCCTTCCGTTGCGGTCCTTTTCGGCAAGGCGGCCAGGGTTTTCCAACAGAGCCACGGAATGTCCCGTTTCGGCGGCTCGCAACGGCGGCTACAGGAGGCCATCCAGCAGATCGTCGCTCTTCTTGTCGGTCGAGTCGCTGTTGAGCTTGGCGAAGAACCAATCGCGACCCTTGTCGCCTTTCAGCTTGTCCTTCGCTTGATCGTCGAACACGGTCTGGCCGCTGCCCGACGCGATCAACTGGATGCCCTGGCCGGACAGCACGCCTCCCGTTCCATGGCGAAGATTGCTCACGCGCTCGTCGAAACTCCTGGCCGAACTCCACTCGGCCATGATCAACCGGAGCTGGTCGGCGTATGTGTCAAACGATGTCGCCGCGGCGATCAGCAAGTCCTCGTCCTTGCCACCCTTCAGATCATCCTTGCCCAGGCCGCCGATCAACACATTGCGACCACCGCCGCCATCGAGCTTGTCGTCGCCATCGCCGCCCACGAGCGTATCGTTGCCCGGCCCGCCGTTCAGGTAGTCGTCCCCCGCGCCGCCGAGCAGCAGGTTGTTCCCTCCGCGAACCGTCAGGTGGTCCTTGCCGCTGCCACCGATCAGCGTATCGTTCCCGCCGCCGGTCATGATGTGATCGTTGCCGTCGCCCGCATCCACATAGCTGGGAACGGTAACGTCGGCTCCGTTGTCGCTGCCCCCGTCCGTGCCGCCCGTTCCGATCTGGGCGTGATCGTCGCCCGCACATAGCACCATGAAAATGGACTCAACGTCTGACGGATTGAAGTAGAAGATATCGGCGCCGCCGTCACTGCGCCCATCGCTGCCCCCATCGCTGCGCCCGTCCGAACCGCCTTGAACGTCCAGGTTGACGATGACCTTGATGCGTCTGTTGTCCGAATGACCGTCCGAATGACCGTCCGAGTGTCCGTCGGAGCCGCCATCCGAACGACCGCCACTTCGGCCACGGTCACGGCCACCATCGGATCCGCCATCGGAGTGCCCATCGGAGTGCCCATCGGAGCCACCATCCGAGCCGCCGCCCACCTGTTTGATGACCACGATGTCCTTGCCGCTGGTGCCGACGATCTGCAACTGGCCGGTGGTGGGGTCGAGCCGCACGCCCGCGACCCAGGCCTGGGTGCCGACCACGTTCGAGACGCTGGAATCGTCATCGACAACCGTCACGGTGACCGCGAAGATGCCGCCCGTCGTGAAGCGATGGGTCGCGGTAAACGATCCCGTGACACCGCCCGTGCTGTCCACCAGACTGGTGAAGTCGGCCGGCGTAAGGATGCTGTCGCTGATGGTCCCATCGCCCCAGTTGACGACGATCTTGTGCGTGTCCAGCGTGCCCAGGTCGGTGAAGCTGCCGACGCTCAGGGTGATCAGTTCGCCGGGCCGCGCGGTGTGGCAGCTTACGCCGTCCTGGCATCTGTTGGCCGTGATGCTGACGGAGGCCTGGTCCACCACCGGCGGCGCGTTCTGGACGGTCACGCTGGTCGAAGCCGTGCTCTGTCCAAGGTCTTTGTCAGTTGCGCCGACTTCAATCGTGTAGGTGTCCTGGGGCGTTCCGCTGGGGGCATCGTCCAGGTACCTGTAGGTCAGCGTGAACGGTTGGCTGCCCGTGCCGCTGGAGCTGAACTGGTACGTCTCGATGCCAGGCGCCAGCGGATCGCCCCAGTTGACGGTTACCGTGAACGTGTCCAGTGTGCCAGGATCCATGATCGTGCCGGTCAGCGTCGCCTCGCCGTTTTCGATGATCGAGGTCACGGCATCCAGAACCAGCGTCGGGTTCACATTCAGTACGTCGAAGTGGGAACTGGCCATGTCGGAAGTGCCGGTGGTCAGATCGAATACTTGCACTTCGAAGGGCAGGTCCGTCGCGTTGTCCAGGTAGACGTGGCTACCGTACGCGGTGAAGCTGCCATCGGCATTCTGTTGAATGCCGCCGTCCGTGCCGAAAACCGTGGTGGATGTCCCATCGCCCCAGTGGATGGTCGCGGAAAAGTTCGTCACGGGGCGACCCGGAGCGGTGAAAGTGACCACGGGGCCGGTGAACGGTTCGCCTTCGCGAGGCGCATTGGGCGGCGTGAGGCCAACGATGGTCGGCTTCGGTGAATAGACCTGTGACGTTTGAACCGAAAGGCCGCCGTTGTCGGTAACGGTGACGGTCACCGTGTAAACGACCAGGTCCGAGTAAATGTGGCCCAACTGGAACGCGCCAGGCGTCGTCTCCGTCGGCTCGACAAGTGCGACAAACGGATTGCCGTCGAGGTCGACCACCTGCGTGTCGGCGTCAAGGTACGACAAGCCGCCGTCGCCCCAATCGATGGTGACCGAATGCGTATCGAGCCAGCCCGGATCGTTGAAACTGCCGGTCAGCAGGAACAGGCTCCCCGGCGCGAAGCCGCCGGCGGGCAGCGGAGCGACACTGGGAGGCAGGTTGCCAATCACGGCATCGACATTGGCCTCGCCCACCGCGCCCCCTTCGTCCGTCACCTGGATGACCACCGAAAACGTCCCGAAGGTCCCGTACACGTGCGTTGCCGAGACCGTGCCCGTGGCGGGCGTCGACTCGCTGCCCGGCGTGAAGTCCACCGTGGCCAGGCTGCTCGTGCCGTCGCCCCATTCGATCGCGGCCGTAAACGCTTGCGTGCCGCCGCCGAAGTCAAATCCCAGGTCGCTGAACGTGGCATGCAGCGTGACCGGATTCCCCTGGTCTTCCGCCAGGTCATCGCCCGCGGATACGACGGGAAGTGCGTTGGTGACCAGAAACTGGTCGCTGCCGGCCGAGCCCGATCCGTCCGTAACGCTCACGGTTACCGTGAACGGGCCGCTGGCCGAATACTGGTGCACTCCGGTCACCGTCCCGGTCGTGGGCACGCCGGGGCCGCCAGGCGCCACGGTCAGCAGGCCCGCGCTGCTCGTGCCGTCGCCCCAATCGATGGTGGCCGCGAACGATTCCTGAGTGCCTCCCACCGGGAAGCTCAGGTCGCTGAACGTGGCACTCACCTGCACCGGCACGCCGGTCCCCGCCGCCACGTCGGGACCCGCATCAACCACCGGCACAACATTGTTCACGGATACCGCAAACGTGTCGCTGATCGGAGCCAGATCGTCCTTGGTGACCGTAACCGTTACGACGTAGCTGCCGTCCTGACCATAGAGATGGCTGCCGAAGACTCGGCCGAGATCGGCAGGCGAACCGGGCGGGCTGACCAGCGGGCTGGTGTCGAGCGGCGTACCGTCGCCCCAGTCCACCGTCACGGTGTAGCTGGACGGCGCCGAGGGGTCGACAAAGCCGGCGTCGGTCAAGCTGACCAGGCCGCCTTCGTCGATCGTCTGGTCGGGACCAGCCGTGACCGACGACAGAACCGGGTTGAGCACCGTGACCTGGAACGTCTGCGTGGCCGTCGCGCCGGCCGCGTCCTGGATGGTGACCGATACCGTATAGGGCGTCGAACTGTAGGCAAACACGTGGCTGCCTGAAACGATGCCCGTGGTTGGAACCGGGTCGATGCTGGTCGTGGTGACCTGGCCCGCCGACGAGGTGCCGTCGCCCCAGTGGATCACGGCCGAGACGATGTCCTGGCCGGGATCGCTGAAGCTGACGTTGTCCAGCGTCACGAGCGAATTGGCATGGACCGTCTTGTCGCCGTCGAACGTGACGTAGGTCGGCGGCCGGTTGACGATCGGCACGCTGATCACGTACTCGCTGGCCGTGCCGAACTGGTCCGCGATCCGGCCGCGAACCGCGATCGAACCGCTTTGGTAGAGCAGTTCCGGCGGGATAGCGAGCGAGCTTTCGGTACTGCCAGCAATTTGGAACGTACCGGTGTTGCCGATGTCGTAGCTGTAGGTGAAACCGGCTTGCGTGACTGCGTCGGACGGATGGTACGGGCTGGTGAACGAGACGCTGCCCGTACCACCTTCGATGGCCGAGCCGCTGAAGTGGGCGGTCGGTGCGACATCATTGACCTCGAGCGCGGTCGGAGCGGAAATCAGCAAGTTGTTGGGGATGCCGGGAGTTCCCGCCGGATAGTCGGCCTTCACCGTCAGGTCATGGAACAAGCCCAGATCGTTGATCCCGGCGGCCTGGAGTTGCGCCCAAGAGAGAGTCAGGGTGCTGGTCGACGTTCCATCGCCGTTGTAAATGAACGGCGCGCTGGCCGAGGTGTATGTGCCTTGGCCCAGCAGATCCCAGGTTGCCGTCGTTGGAACACCTTGAGCCGTGGCGGTCAGCGTCAGACTGTCGCCGGCGAAAATCGCGTAAGGGCCGCCCGCATCGAGCGAAGCCGGATCGACCACTACCGCGACGTCGTCGGGGTTCGACGGATACGAGAAGCCGCCCTCGGCGACGTTCATCGTGATCGTGTAGTCGCCGACCACCGTGTAGATGTGGCTGGCCGTGGTCGCGTCGCTGGGCAACGTGCTACTGGAGCCGTCGCCCCAGAAGACCGTGTAGCCCGCCGCCTGCTCATCGCCGACGAACGTCGCCGAGAACGCCACGGTGTGCGGCTGGCCAACGTAGACGCTCGGCGGGCCGTCCAGCGTCACCAGCGGCGCGACCCTGTTGACGGTCAACGTCGTGTACTCCTGGAAGCTGCCCGCCGTGGTCGTGACCTGCATGCCGATCGGGTAGACGCCGGCCAGCCCCAGACCGTAAGCCCGCAGTTGCTGCCAGGGGATGGCGGGGTTCGAACTGGCGGTCGCACCCGCGGTGGCCGACGGATCGAAGGCGTCGCCGTACACCCCATCGGCGTCCAGGTCCCAGGCGATGCCGAGGATCTGGGTGTTGGTGGCCGCCGTGGCGGAGCCATGCAGCGTGACCGATTGGCCCTGGTCGATGATGTAGGGCCCGCCGATGTCGCGAATGGGACCGACGAAGCCGGGGACCCCCTCGAAGTTCTCGTAGACGACGGTCGCCACGGGGGTCTGTTGCAGCGTGATCCGGCCGTTGTTCGGATCGGGAAAGTTGAGTGGGTTGCCGGCGAGGTCGAAGGCCGAGATCGGCTGGCCGTCCGCATCGTACAGCAGCGTGTCGGTGTCCGGGCCGCCGTCCAGATGCACGGACTCGGAGGCAGCCAGATTCGCGCCGCGCACCTGGGCCGTGTCGTTACCCGTGCCGAGGTCGACGGTGATGGTATTGCTGGCGTTCAGAGCTGGATCGCCGTTGAGTGTAAAGAAGTCGGCGCCGGCACCCGTGTCGATATGGAACGTATGGTTGGACTGAGCGGCATAAAGGGTGACCTGGTCGGCACCAACGCCCGTGAGCACTCGGAAGGACTGTGTTTGCGGCGTCGCACCGGCGCTGGGAATGTCGAGCAGATGGACCTGGCTGTTGCCCGAATTACCCGTGAGATCGATCGTCAGGTTCGCATGGGTCGGCGGGTGGATCTGATTGATGATGTCGTCGTTGATTCCCGTGGCGGTGACGGTGACGTCCTTCATGTCCGCGAACAACACGGAGTAGGTCCGCAGTGTGGATGATTCCGGCGCGGCTACCGGTGTTAGCGTGATGTACTCGACCTGGTTGTCGCCGAACGGCTCTTCCGAAATGTTATTGACCGACCCCAAGATAGACGCATTGACGAACTGGCCGCCTGGCGGGTCGATGTCGGGAACCAGCGTGACGAAGATCCCATGAGCCGGCAGGGTCGAATAGGTCCGTGGTGACAGGGCGCCCGCGAAGCCGAAGACCGAATTGTAGTTAACGTTGCCGTATTGCGTACTGAAGTCGTTGGAGAAGCCGCCCATGGCCAAGGGATTCTGGAAGGTGCTCGAGGGACTTCCTTGGGTCACGCCCAGTTGAGGCGAGGACAGGGGAATGCTCGTCAAATTCACATACAGCAGCAAGTCGTAGCCGACGTACTGATCGAAGCCGACGGGGATGTCCTGGCGGATGACGGCGGCCACGGCGTCGCCGGGCGCTGAATCGACCGCGTTTGCGAAGGTGGCATCGGCGTACAGCGAGTCGAGCAGTCCGCTTTCCGTCAGCAGCCCGTAGGTCTCCGCGCCGCCGGCGACACCGGCGATCAACGGCGTGTTCGGCGACCCCAACTGCAGCAGCGGTATTCTGCCAGGCAGTGTATTTGGGAACTGAAAATTGCTTGAGCCAGGAGTCTCCCACGAAAAAGTAGGCCCAAAGATATGTTCCACCGGGACCCACTGCTGCGCCTGCGGGCCGCCGAATACATACGGGTTGGCCGCCATGCTGCCCGGGGTGATCGGAGGCAGGTCGAGGAGCGCTTGCACATTGGCGAAGATCTGGCTCTCCTCGTCGGCGGTCAGCTCGTGCGGGGGCAACCAGTTCCGGATTTGCTGCGTAAGGCTGTTGTAGGCCGCTGGATCGCGGGCCGTGAAGGACGATACTTGATCGTTCCTGACCAATTCACCAAGCGTGTCGAAGATCTTGATTCGGAGCGAGAAATCGTAACTGTGCTCGCTGACGAAGATCTGGTTGATTCCAGCGGTTGGTCCATCGCCAAATCCCCAGTCGTCGACCACTTGCACTTCCGGCACGGCGCCGTTGTTCAACACGTGGGCCACGCCGATCAACGTCGGGTTGACCGTGTCCGTGTTGCTGCCGTAGAGGAACTGGCCATGGGGCGCGCTGCTGGCACCGTTGCCGTGGAGGCCGCCGGAGGTGTGGACGCTGCTTCCCTGATCCACATTGACGGAGGAAC
>JAGFJK010000035.1 GCA_024102795.1 Pirellulaceae bacterium | reverse complement strand
CATTGCGAGGCGCAAAGAAACAGCGGGCTCACGCCCGCCGCTCGCCGGCCCGCCGGAAAGATCATTTCGAAGCGCAAAGAAACAGCGGGCTGACGCCCGCCGCTCGCCAAACCCGCTGGAATGTCTTTACGAGCGCAAAGAAACAGCGGGCTGACGCCCGCCGCTCGCCGGCCCGCCGGAAAGATTTTTACGAGGCGCCGAGAAACAGCGGGCTGACGCCCGCCGCTCGCCTGCCGCCGCTCGCCTGCCGCCGCTCCACCTGCTCGCCTTACACGGGCGGGCCGAGCGGGTCCTTGCGTTCGGTGATCACCGGGCAGGCCTCGGTACCAGCCATCTCGGCGTTGAGTTCCTTGAACGGCGCCCATTCCTCCGGCAGATTGTCCTCGTGGAAAATCGCTTCCACCGGGCACTCCGGCACGCACGCCTCACAATCGATACACTCGTCCGGATGAATATACAGCATCTGTTCACCCTCGTAGAAACACTCCACGGGGCAAACCACGACGCAGTCGGTGTACTTGCACGCAAAGCAGGGCTGAGCAACAACATGGGTCATGGAGTTCACTCTCCTCGAAAACTAGCTGTGCCAACGAGACGCTGAGGATAAAACCGGAGTTGTGGGGGCGATGCTTCGCGGCGGACGGCCCGCCGAACGATCTACTCAGACCACTGAAACGCGGGGGTGGATCGCTGGCCGGATCGGTTCTGGCGAGCGTCACTGCCGCGACTTTGTGCCCAGACCAGATGTCTTGCCACAGATTTTGGCCAGTCACCGCTTCGCCAGCCCACCAGGGGCTCGCGCGGCACCGGAACCAAAGCGGCAAGTCTCACGATTCCAACCACTTGGCCGCAACATTCTAGGCGTTTGCCGGACCGGTTGGTAGGGGGCGCCGGGGGAAACCGATGCCGCCTGGCCGCTCGCCGGTCGCCGGCTGAAACGCATTTGACTTGCTTCGGCTGAAAGGCGTACCTAAAATCAGGGTTAGTTAAGATTCACGTGAATTCTCTCCGGGCCTCTAGTTCCAGCCTCCCAGCGAGGCCAGCCCGCTTAGTCCAAAGGTGGGGCTACCGGTGGCACTTTCCCAGATCGACCGCAATCTGCTGCAGCGCTGCCTGAGCCACGCCGACGGCGCCTGGGAAGATTTCGTGGATCGTTTCATCGGTCTGGTGATGCATGTCATTACCCACTCGGCCCAATCGCGGTCGATCCGGCTGACCGTGCAGGACCAGGAGGATCTGGCGGCCGAGGTCTTTCTGGCTTTGGTCGAAAACGACTATGGCCTGCTGCGACGGTTTCGAGGTGCGAGCAGTCTGGCGACGTACCTGACCGTCGTCGCTCGCCGGATTGTCGTTCGCGAGATGCTCAAACGCAAAGCTCCCGCGCGGCTGGCCGACACGGTGGAATTGGCCGCGACGGACCCGCCGGAGGAACGCCTCAGTAACCGCGAGGAAGTCGAGCGGTTGCTGGACGGCCTGGAAGGGACCGAGGCGGATGTCGTGCGGCTGTATCACCTGGAAGGCAAGAGCTACCGGGATATCAGCAGCGAAGTGGGGATGCCGGAAAACAGCGTCGGCCCCACGCTCAGCCGAGCTCGCGCCAAGCTTCGCCGCCAGGTCGACTCATCGCAGCTCTAAGCCTCTCGGCGGCCCCGCCGGTGCCGCGGGCGGAGGCGAACCATAGCCCCGGTAGCGCTGGTGCTGCGCCATATTGTGTTCGGCGCCGCCTTGGTAATTCGCTGGCGGTACCGAGGGTGTGTGCACGGCGATTGGCGGTGCCGCCGCTCCGGGCGGCTGGAAACGCGGATCCGCCAGGTCCACCAGCGGATAACCTTCCAGCCGGGGCAGCTCCCACATCCGCGCGGGCTCGCCCTGCAACTGGTTGATCGAGTAACCGCCGATATCCAGGTGGAACGCCAGTTGCGTGGGCTGGCTGGGGGCCAACTGGACCGCGATCCGGTGCGGCAGCGAGACGCCTTCCAGCGGATAGTAGCGGTGCCGCGAACCTTCGACCTTGGCCAGCAGGTTGCCGCCCGCATCGTAGAGGTGCTGCTCCAGCACCCAGCCGTACTTGTTGTGAATGACCGTGACTTTCGTCAGGTCGCCTGCCTGACCCTGGCCTCGAGCGCGAATCCAGACGCGATCCTCGCCTTCCGGAAACGGGCCCTCGTAGAAGCCGTTGGGATCCAGGGCGACCAGCCCGAACGCTTCGCTCATCCATTCCGGTTCGATCGGCAACAAACGCCGCATGGGACTTTGAGCGAATCGGTCGTGGCGAGCGAAATAGACGGCCGGGTCCGGGTTCCGCTTGATCCACAGCCAGAACAGCTCGTCGTTGCTGCCCAGGTCCAGTTCGGGACCGGTGAACTGCAGCAATTCCGCGCGCAGCCGGAACTTTCGCGGCCGCTCCAGGGCGATTTCCGACTTGAGCGGCGGCAGGCCCTGGACCGTCAACGTGGCTCCCTCGGTCTGCAACTGCTGGATCGGCTGACTGCCGGCGTTGACCACCGCCACCAGGTCCTGGAGCGACGGGGGCGAGGGGAAGGCCACGGGCGGCGGCGTGTCCAGGCCGGCGTGGCGCGGCCAGCAGGTCGCTCCACCGGCGGACGCCAGCAGCAGCATCGCTCCCAGGCAAACCAGTGGTCGGTGGTACGTCACGTCCTTGCTCCCCGAATCCGCCAGGCTACTCCGCGTCCGCGTACAGCAGTCGAGCCAGCTCGTCCTGAATGGCCCGCACCCGCTCGGCGGTCGGCATCACGACGGCAACGCGATATTCGACGTCGCTCCGCGGGCAGTACAGCACGAGCAGTTCCTGCCCCTGGGCGTCCCGCTCGGTCTGTTCCAGCCGCATGATCCGCCGCCGGATCATCAGCAGGGCCAGCACGTAGCGGATATCGGTTTCGGCCGTTTCCTCGCCAAGCTGCTGGAAGTAGTGCAGGATCACGTCGTTGGGGGCCCAGTGCATTTTGCGGGCGTGGGGCGCGGGCATCTGTGATTTCCACCAGCCAAGCGCGCCTGCGGGCGGCCCTTGCCAGGCCTCGGCCGCATAGTCCCGCCGCGTCACCTCGGCGCCGTCGGCCACCAGCACCGAGTAAAACGTCTCGCCCGGTGCCAGCTCGCGGTCGGAAGCGTGGCAGCGCCGAGTGCAGCGTTGGACGGCAAAGTCGAGCATGTCGGTCTGAGCTGAAGCGGGGCCTCCGGCCTGCCATGCAAGACGGGTCTGCGCCCCGTCGTGGTCATGTTGGGCCTGTCTGAAATCCGTCGTGGTTCGTCGGTGGTGTCGGGCCGCGGATCGTACGCGATCCGGCTGCCCGGCTCAAGACGCAATCGCCTTCGACTCCCCCATGAAACGTGGTATTATAGGGCACGCCGGCAAGCCAGGCGGACACTCCGACACACCAGGCGGCTCTGTTCAAGGGAGACACCCGATGCAGCGATTCTTCCGGTTCATGGTGGCGTTGTTGGTCGTGGCCAGCGGCTGGGGACTGCGAGCGGACGACTGGCCTGCCTGGCGCGGGCCCCATGGCGATGGCAGCACGACCGAGACGGGCTTTCCGCTGGAGTGGTCCGCCGAAACGCATGTTCGCTGGAAGGTGGCTCTGCCGGGGCCGGGCAACTCCACGCCGATCGTCTGCGGGGATCGAGTGCTGGTCAGTTGCGCATCGGACGAGGGCCGGCGCCGCTCGCTGCTGTGCTTCGCCGCCGCCGACGGCAAGCAGTTGTGGGAGCGGTCGGTCGAGTTCCCGGAGGTCGAGCGAACGCACAACACGAACCCGCAGTGCTCGTCGTCGCCCGTGACCGACGGCCAGCGAGTGATCGTCTGGCACGGATCGGCCGGCGTGCACGCCTATGATCTGGACGGGCAGCCGCTGTGGCAGGCGGACCTGGGGACGTTCGAACATATCTGGGGCACCGGCTCCAGCCCGCTGTTGTACGAGGATCTGGTGATTCTGAACTGCGGTCCGGGGGTGCGAACGTTCGTGGTGGCCCTGGACAAGCGGACGGGCAAGGAAGTCTGGCGGCGCGAACCGGAGGGGATCGTGTCGAAGACGGCCGATGAGTATCACGGGTCGTGGAGCACCCCGGTGCTGGTGCGGTCCCAGGAGCGGCCGCTGCTGCTGCTCAGCCTGCCGACGCGCTTGTGGGCTTGGGATCCGCTCACCGGCAACGACATCTGGTCGGCTGGCGGACTGGGCAAACTGGTCTACACGTCGCCCCTGGTGACGGACGAACTGGTCGTGTCGATGTCCGGTTATCACGGTCCTGCAATGGCCGTGCGGCGTGGCGGCGAGGGGGACGTGACCGAATCGCATCGGGCGTGGTACCACGAACGGGGACAGGAGGCGATACCGCAGCGCGTCGGTACGGGCCTGATCGTCGGCGGACATCTCTACATCTTGAACGAACCGGGAATCTGCTGGTGCCTGGACGTGGCCACCGGCGAGCGGAAATGGGAGCAGCGGCTGGAGCAGGGCCAGACCTGGAGCTCGATGAACTACGCGGATGGGCGGCTGTATGCCTTGACCATGAAAGGCGACACCTATGTGCTGGCCGCCGATCCAACGGAGTGCCGGGTGCTGGCCAGGAACCCGATCGGTGAAATGACCCGCGCCTCGCTGGCCTTCTCCGCCGGCCGCATCTACCAGAGAACCTACCAGCACCTCTACTGCTTCGGCTCGCCCGATCCCTGATCGTTTCCCTTCAGTGTCGAGCGATTGTCCCCAATCGCTTCTGCAGTGTCGAGCGATTATCCCCAATCGCTTCTGCAGTGTGGAGCGATTATCCCCAATCGCTTCTGCAGTGTGGAGCGATTGTCCCCAATCGCTCCCCTGCCCCGCTTACGCGACGAACGCCAGCCAGTAGAACCCCCAGCCGGTGACGGCGGTCATCAGCATGCCGACGGTGGCCAGCCAGGCCCAGACGACGTGCGCCAGGCTGTGCGGGCCGGGCGCGGGTACGCGGGGGAACTTGCGCAGAGCCTGGACGATGACGTAGATCCAGAGCAGCGTGGTGGGGATGGCGAAGCAGAGGTGGACGACCAGCGCGATCCAGACGACGCTCCAGCCTTCGGCCGAGTAGTAAGGGGACGGTGCCGCCCGCTGTTCCCAGTCGGTGAACAGCCGCATATCGATTTCGAACGCGGCGACGGCCAGCAGCAGCACGCTACCCAGGGTCAACTGCAGGGTCTTATGCAGTTGATACCGCTGCCGGAACCGCACCAGGTAGATGCTCAGCAGCAGCGCTGGCACGATGGCGAACATGGCCAGGAAGACCAGGTCCAGCATCAGCGAGCCGCGAGTGCCCAGGAAACCAGGCAGGCCGTCGAAGGCCGGCGGGGTGGCGACCTGATCCAGTTGGGCAACGAGCGATCCGGGCATCTGGCGGGCGTTTGGAGAAGGAGGCGGGAACGACGGCGTGCGAGCCGTGAGTGATCGTGTACGCTGTCAGTAGTGGTATAGTGCGGCCGTCCGGGACCGACCAGTGTAGCGGAGGGCCAGCGCCGGCAAAACGGGCCGGCTTTCCCGGCGCTTGGTTTGCCGGGATAATGGTGGGTGCCGGCTCGCGCGGTTTCTTGGCGGCTGGCGGGTGTATCCAGAGTTGTGCGCGGCCCGCGGAGGCGTCCGGGCGGCACAACGCAAGCCCGGTCAGCGGTTGACTTTAGGCCGAGTGGCGGAATGGCAGACGCACGGGACTTAAAATCCCGTGGGGGTTATCCCCCGTGCGGGTTCGAGTCCCGCCTCGGCTACTTGGGAGACAAGGGGTTACGACGACGGCAGGAGTCGCTCCATGGGAACGATCTACACCTCGGACACCATTGGTCCCCGCGCGACGGAACGGAAACTCAACCCAGGTGACCGCCTCTGGGTCGCGGGAGATAAGGTCGCTGGCGATGCCTACAGGATGGGCAATTCGCCCTCCAATCCGGCAATCTACCTCAGATGGCGTGATGTCGGCGCCGCCAAGCAAGGAAAGATTGAAGGCGAAGACTTGCAACAGGCCGTTATAAATCCCGGCCAAGGACTATCGCTCTTTATCGAGAAGGTAGTTCAATCGGATTTCAATCTGCTGGCAAGCCAAAATGTGCAATCCGGAAAGGCAGCAGTTGCAAAATTGGCTGAAGAGAAAGGGTACAAGGACGCCCACCAAATCCATTGGTTCAAGCTGGACGAGGGAAGGGTGATGCCTGCCGGGCTAGAGGTAGTATTCGATAATGATCCCCCAGGCCATTGCACGCTTACAGTTACCAGAAGCATGACCGTGCACGAGTTTCTCCACTTGGTGAGCGACCATCTGGGTTTCTCCTACATTGGTACAGATATCTTCGGAAAGAACTAGGAATCGACATGTTTTCACTCGAACTCAATCAGAAGCAGCTGACCTATATCATTCTTGCACTCGAGGCGTATGTGAAGACGCTTGAGCAAGACGAAGACGATCCGGGCCCAAGCATGACCGACTCGATGTACGTCTCCAATCTGGCCAAAGTGCTTCGAGAGAAGCATGAGGAGGGGGCAACCGCAAGGCCTGGCAACCAGGCGTTGACTTCGCAGGCAGGCCGAGAAGACCCTGCGTGAGTTGAACGGTGAACGGAGACTGACACCCCAGCCGCGGTTGCCACCTGCCCCGTATTCGGCGCGCTCAGACACGGCCCTTGGTCATTCTGTTAACCTGCATTGGCGTGGCGCATCCGGCACGCTTGGGGCGGATCAGCGAAGGGCTAGTCGGCTGCGGATGGTGTCAGGAGTCCTTGTTTTGGACATCCGACACGGACATCCTGAGTGGATGCCAAAACAATGACTCCAGGCACCTTTGATTCAACCTGGTTGTGTATGTCGCGTGCCTCCTCGTCCCATCGTCAGGGGCCTTATTCTCAAATATTGCGTCTGAATGATAATATAGGCAGTGGAAACGTTGCCATATTATCATGCAGTGGAGCAACAAGTCGGCAGAGCTTCACATAATGACAAATCACGTGCCCTTTTGTTGACAAGGCGGACACGGGTGTCGTCATGGTCCCGAAACCTGCGTGCTACCGTCGAACGCCCGAAGTATACATACATGGCGACGCTGGTTTTGTTGACATGGTCAGGAGAGGCCTGCCAATAAGCGGAGACGGGACCGTTTTTCCGGACCCAGTCGCCGACGACCACAGCGCCCGCTACAGCGGCTTGTCCGCTTCAGTCAGGGGGCGGTAGTCCGGAGCCAGATCCTCGGCCAGCGAGTGGAACCAGTCCTCGCCCAGGCCGCCGCGCAGGTCGTCCGCCTGGCCGTCTTCGGTCACGCTGCCCAAGCCGCCGGTGCCCCGCGACAGGATCCAATCGACCAGCACCGCGCGCAGTTGAGCCGGGCTGGTCCGCTGGTTCAGATTCGAGGCCGAACCGCCAATCAGCAGGTCGC
>JAGFJK010000448.1 GCA_024102795.1 Pirellulaceae bacterium | reverse complement strand
GGGCGGCTCGTGCGGCCGGCTGGTGCCTGGCGGTGGCCTGGCTGGTCGCTGGACCACTGGCCGGCGGCCCGCTGGCCGCTCAGACCCTGCTGCGGTGGAAGCTCGCGCCCGGGCAGCAACTGAGCCTGGATTTCGGCCAGCAGACCGAGACATCGACCGACGTGAATGGCCTGCGGCTGACGATGAGCCTCGAGATGCGGATGCAGGTTGACTGGCAGGTGGAGCAGGTCGAACAGGACGGCACGACTCGGCTCACCCAGACCATTCGCCAACTGCGGCTCAAGATGCAAACGGCCGGCGGGATGCCGATCGAGTACGATTCGCGCCAGGAGCGGCAGTCGGGCGAGGCGGCTCAGCAGATCGCCGCGGCGCTGGCCCCGCTGCTGGGCAGCCCGATCGCTGTGACGATGTCGTCGCGGGGCGAATTGCGGGAGGTGCAGTTGACCGAGCAGGCCGCGGCGGCCGTGGAGAATCTGCCACAGTCGTCGGCTTTCAAGCGGCAGTTGACCCGCGAGGGGCTGCGGCAACTGCTGGGCCAGGCAGCCATGGTCCTGCCCGCGGAGCCGGTCCAGCCGGGGCAGTCCTGGCAGCAGGCCAGGGAGCTGGCCGAACCTCAGACCGGCGTCAAGGTCGTCAGCAAGTACAATCTGGAAGGGGACGATCCCGAAGGGGGCCTGCGGATCACGGTCGACACCCGCGTCGAGTTGCCGGCGGCCGCGGCAGCGCTGCGGATCCGCGAGCAGCAGCAGACCGGTTCGCTGCGTTTCGACTCGCAGGCCGGCCGGTTGCTGAGTTCGCGGGTCGAGCAGAAGCTGACCACCGAAACCACGTACCGCGACCGCAAGATTGTGGTTCAGGCCAGTGGCACGTTGACGCTGACCGTCGAACCTCGGTAGGCACGCATCGCGCGAGGATGGTGGCTTTTTGTCGTGTCCGGCTCAACTTCGCGGCGGAACGCGAACCTGGATTTCGTCACTGGCCACGCGGACCTCGAAGCAGTCCACCTTGACCTTGGGGTTATCGGTCCAGGTGCCATCCTTGACCGAGAAACACCAGGCATGCCAGGGGCAGACCACGTAGCCGCGATCGTAGGTGCCGCCGGCCAGCGACGCGCCCATGTGCGGGCAGAAGTCGTCGATCGCGTAGTAGGTCCCCTGGGCCAGGAAGACGGCCACCATGCGTCCGTTGACGACATAGGCCTGACCTTCGCCCTCGGCGATGGCACCGACCTTGGCGACGGTCACAAAATCCGAGTCGGGATGCGACGACATGCGGGATCCGGGGGGCGTGAAGTCCGGGTGGAACGGCCGGGGCTGGCGGGCCGCTCCGGGAAGCTGGCAGCTTGATTGTAACGGGCCGGGCGCGGGAGCCAAGGCGGGCGAGCGCCGGCGGAGGCTGGCCACGCGGAACCGTGCGACGGCGGTGAAGGCGCCAGCTCCCCGCGAGCCTTGGTCCGCCGATTCCGCGCCCGTCCGCTCTGTCCTTTTGAGCCCCCGCGTGCGATACTCGGCGGTTGGACCACGCAGGGAAGGAGCAAACGGATGATCAATGAAAGATTGAGACAGCACCTGGCCAGCCACGTGCTGCCGCGGGTGCAGACCCCGGCGCAGTATCTTGGCGGCGAACTGAACATGGTGCGGAAGGACCACCGGCAAGTGCGAGGGAAGCTCTGCCTGGCGTTCCCGGATACCTACACGATCGGCATGAGCCACCATGGGCTGCAACTGCTCTACTCGCTGATGAACGCCCGCGAGGACTGGGTTTGCGAGCGGGCCTTCACTCCCTGGCTGGACATGGAACAGTTGCTGCGCGACGCCGGTTTGCCGCTGTACGGATTGGAGTCGTTTACGGCGCTGAGCGGTTTCGACGTGCTGGGCTTTTCGCTGCAGTATGAAATCTGTTCGAGCAACCTGCTGACGATGCTCGACCTGGGCGGGATTCCGCTGCGGAGCGGCGAACGGACGATGGCCGATCCGCTGGTGATTGCCGGCGGACCGTGCGCACAGAATCCTGAACCGCTCGCGCCGTTCATCGACGTGTTCGTGACGGGAGACGGGGAACCGAGCCTGCCGAGGATTTGCGATCGCTGGCTGGAGCTGCGGGAAGCGGCTCGCGAAGGCGGAGTGGACCTGCGGGGCGAGACGGGCCGCCGGCTCCGCGAACAGGCGCTGGCCGAGCTGGCCGCGAACTTGCCGTTCTGCTACGTGCCGCGATTCTACGAACCGGAGTATATCGACGGGCGGCTGACCGCCCTGCATCGCACGCGCGGCGACGTGCCGGAGACGATTGAACCAGCGGTCATCAGCGACCTGGAAAGCATCCCGCTGCCCACGCGGCCGATCGTCCCCTACGTGGAATGCGTGCATGACCGGATCGCCATCGAGATCATGCGGGGTTGCCCCTGGCAGTGCCGGTTCTGCCAGAGCACGGTGATCAAGCGGCCGCTGAGGGTGCGGAGCGTCGAGACGATCGTGCAGGGGGCCCTGGAAAGCTACCGCAATTCGGGCTTCAACGAAGTGTCGATCCTGTCGCTGTCCAGCAGCGATTATCCGCACTTCGAGCAGCTCGTGCTGCGGCTCAAGGAGGTCTTCCGGCCGCTGGGCGTGAACGTCTCGGTGCCCAGCCTGCGGGTGAACGAGCAACTGCGGTCGATCGCGGAGTTGATCGGCAACACGCGTCGCTCCAGCCTGACGCTGGCCCCGGAAGTGGCCCGCGACGACATGCGCGAGCAGATTCGCAAGAAGATCAAGAACGACGACCTGTACGAGGGCTGCCGGGTGGCCTTCCGCAACAATTACGAGAGCGTCAAGCTGTACTTTCTCTGCGGGCTGCCGGGTGAACGCGCGGTGGACCTGGACGGGATCATCGAGATGTCCGAGACGATCGCCCGCATCGGCAAGGAGGAACGCGGCTGGAACGCCCGAGTGACGGCCAGCGTTTCGAACTTCGTGCCCAAGGCCCACACGCCTTACCAGTGGAATGCCATGCAGACCCGCGAGTACTTCCATTGGGCGCATCGCTACTTGCGCGACCAGCGGCGGATCCGCAGCGTGAAGGTGAATTGCCATGACGTCGAGACCAGCTTGCTGGAAGGCGTGCTCAGCCGAGGCGACCGGCGTACGGCCGAGGCGATCGAGCTGGCCTGGCGCCGGGGAGCTCGGCTGGACAGTTGGCGCGAGCACATGGATGCGCAGCGCTGGTGGCAAGCCCTGGCCGACAGCGGGATCGACGCCGACACTGTACTGCACCGACCGTACGCGGTCGAGGACAAGCTGCCCTGGGACCACGTGAACGTCAAGTACGGCCGCACGTTCCTGGAAAAGGAGCAGCACCGCTCGGCGATCCAGTTGGAAAGCATGGCGAGTGCAAAGTAGTTGGTGACGGGCGCGGAGTCATTGGTCATTGGTCATTGGATGTCGGTTTGCAATGTGAACATTCACGGGAGTTCGAAATTCAGATCGGCGATGGGGAAACAAACCGATCCTTCTGGCCCCTCCACGCTTCGAGATCGTGCAGTTTATAAGATGTTTAACTGAGGGGATTTAGCGTTAAAACTGAGCGAAACTTCGGACGGCCTCCGCTTCGGCAAGCGCTCCCCCTTGATATCCCTCTGGCCCCCTCCCCGGCTTCCGGGGAGGGCTGGGGAGGGGCTCTTGGGCATCTTGTTTTGGCGCAACTGGCACCCAATGGAATCACCCAACACCTGTCGCACTCAAGAATCCAGATCCTCAATTGATGTTCGACTCGCCCGAAATCCGCGTCCCGCGAGTGGCAATGTGCGAATTGAGCGCCTTGCATTGCTCCAAAGTCCCGCAGGCCCCTCCCCAACCCTCCCCGGAAGCCGGGGAGGGGGCCAGAGGGATTTCAAGGGGGAGCGCTCGCCGAAGCCCAGGCCGTCCACGTTTCCCGCGATCAACACGCCAAATTCCCTCGGCAGAACAACCTGCAAGCTGCACGCTCCCAAAGCGGGGAGGGAGCCAGCGGGATTGGTTTGTCTCCTCGTCTCGCCTATTTGCTTCTCAAACCTCTGTGAACGTTCCCAATTTGCAATTCCCAACTTGCAATTTGCAATCGCCAGCCACCAATCACTAGTCGCCAATCACCAGCCGCCAATCGGCAGCATGGTCTCACCACACCAACGGCAAGGGGCTTCCAGCTTGTCAGACGGGAAAGGTTCGGGACTCATCCACCGGGGCGTTCCAGCCAACAAGGACTTCAATCTATGACTGCCGAGTCCGATAACGCTCCTGACCATGCCGCCGCCGACGTGTCGCTGAGCGACTTTCAGCGGCTGATTCACCGCATGTACTTCGAGAAAGACGTCGCGCGCGGCGTGGACGGCACGTTCATGTGGTTGATGGAGGAAGTCGGCGAGCTGGCAGGCGCGCTGCGCGAGGGCAGCCGGGACGATCAGATGGGGGAGTTCGCGGACGTCATCGCCTGGCTGACGACGATCGCCAACGTGGCGGGGATCGATCTGAGCGAGGCGGTGCATCGAAAGTACGGGACGGGTTGTCCGGGTTGCGGCAACTTCGTCTGCACCTGCCCGCTGGAGGGCAAGCCGTAGCGCGTGCGGTGGTGATGGGCCGCTGGTTGAGCGAGTGCCACTTGGGTATCGAACGCACGTTGGTCCTGCCCAGAGCCCATTCGCGCTGTGCGACCGGCGGGCTATGCTAAGGGATTCGCAGCCGATTTTCTGGCCGCGGCCGACTGGGGTTCTCGCCAGCGGGCCGGCCAGGCTTCGTTTCGTCCCCGTTTGAGCGCCCCGATGTGCCCTACCGCCGGCAATTCCCCGATCGCATGGACCAGTTGGCGGGCGATGCCTGGCAGGACTGCCGCCTGGCTGCTGGCGATCGCGCTGGGCGGGCT
>JAGFJK010000442.1 GCA_024102795.1 Pirellulaceae bacterium | reverse complement strand
GGCGGCATTTCCGCTTCCACCGCTGCGGCCAGGCGGGCCAGGGCGGTGGTTGCCGGCGTGGAGGCTGCCGGCGCGGGGCGCGACTCGTCTGGACGCGACGTGAGCAGCGACGCGGGACTGGCATCCGGCAGCTCCGTGGGAAGCGGCCGGTAGTCTTCGGGAGTTTCCCGCGCGTGCTCGAGCGGCTGGTCGCTGGTCACCTCCACCAGCTCCCGCGGCTGCGGCTCGCACCACGCCGCCTCGATCTGCACCACTTGCCGCTGCCCGGACAAGCGATACGAGTCGGCGATGGCCGGCCCCGCAAGCCAGGCGGCGGCGACCGCCACGGCGTGCAAGACCAGCGACCAGACGACCCCTTGGACGAGCAGCGGCCGCTCGCACAAGGGATCGGTCAGTCTGGTCAGCAGCGACATCATGGCCTGGTCGCAAACTTCAGTTGGCGCTCGCGGATCACTCGGTGGTGAACGCATACAGCCGCGAGCGGTCGGAGACAAAAATCTTGCCGTTGGCGATCGTGGGCGTGCTGTAGATCGAGCTGGGGAAGACCTTTTCGTCCAGCTTCTTCAGTTCCTTGCTGGCCGCCAGGATCACCACGTCGCCATCCTCGTCGCCCAGGAACACTTTGCCGTCGACCACCATGGGCGAGCCCCAGACGGCGGCCAGCGTGTCATATTCCCAGTAGCGTTTGCCCGTCTCGAAGTCCAGGCAGTGCAGATATCCGGTCAGGTCGGCGGCAAACACCAGACCGTCGTGGATGGCGGCCGTGGAAATGGTGCGGCGGAAGATCAGCCGTCCCTTTTCGCCGGTCACCGAGCCGTCTTCATCAATGCCGCCGAAGTGCCAGATCTGGCCCGAATTCGGATTGGGTTGATTGTCTTCGGTCACGGGGCTGACGTCGCCCGTCTTCGTGGCATCGATGCGGTAGATGTGGCCCACGCCTTCGCCGTGTTCGGGGTCCTGTCCGACCGCCAGCACCACGCTGTTCTGGAAGAACACGGGCGTGGAAATCAGGTTGTTGCGGGTGCCGCGCCCGCCCAGCTCCCACTTGGAGTCCTTCGGGTTCAGGTCGAACTTCCAGATATGTTCGCCCGTCATGGCGTCCATGGCGTACAGCCAGCCGTCGCCGCCCGGCATGTAGACCTGCATGCGGCCGTTCACCTCGCCCAGGGCCGGGGAACTCCATTGGCCGTGCAGGATCTTGTCGAACGGCGTGTTGTCTTCCCAGACGATCTCGCCGGTGACCTTGTTCACCGCCAGGAAGCTGGGCGCTCGAGGCGAGGGGATTTCCAGGTGGGCTTCGTCGACGCCATTGGACGTCAGCACAAACACCAGGTCGCCGTGAACCACTGGTGAAGCTGTCGCCAGGTTGTGCGGAAACACGCCCAGATCTTCCATCATGTCGAGCTTCCAGACGATATCGGCGTCCTGCGGCTCATTATCGACTTCCTCGGTGTACGGCCCATCGTTTTCGCCGTCGTGGAAGCCTTCGATGTCGACGCACATCAGCTCGCAGCGGTTCGTCACCAGCCAGGCCCGATCGCCTTCGACGAACAGGGTCGAGCAGATGCCTTGTTCGGGCCAGTCGTTGACGCGCTGCGTGGGCAGCTTCTCGCGGGTCAACTGCCAGAGGAGCTTGCCGGTCTGTTCCTCGACGCAGAGCACGACGCCGCGATCCTCGTCGGCCGGATGCTTGGGCCGATGCCCGCCGCCGTTGTTCGTGCCGACAAAGACTTTGCCAGACGCCACGACCGGGTTGCCGTAGGTTTGCGAGCCGAGCGTGGCGACCCAGGCCAGGCGCTGGCCGTCTTCCACCTTGGCGGCCGGCTTGAAGTCGATCGGCACGCCGGTGGTCTGGTTGACCATGTTGCGGTGGATCGTGCCGCCCCACATCGGCCAGTCGCCCGTCACTTTCCGCGCTCCGGCGGCGGCCGGCGGCTCGGTGGGTGCGGCGGCCGGCTTTTCAGCTGGTTCGGCCGGAGTC
>JAGFJK010000416.1 GCA_024102795.1 Pirellulaceae bacterium | reverse complement strand
TCGTCGGCATCGCCGGCCTGGCATGCCTGCTCGGAGTGTTGCTTCCGCAAGTGCCGATTCCGATGCGCGCCAACCCGGCGGCACGGAGTGCCTGGCTGGAGTTGCAGCGGCAGCAGTTCGGGCCGTTCACCGACATCATGGACCGCTGGTACCTGTTCGACATCTTCCATGCGCCCTGGTTCTATGCGCTCTGGGCCCTGATCATCGTGGCCGTCACGGTCTGCACGGTGAGCCGCTTCCGGCCAACCGCCCGGGCGGTACATCACCCGCAGACGATCGTCCCCGACCGCTACTTTGCGACAGCCCACCATCGCGCCGACTTCTCACATCCGGGCGGCGCCGAGGCGGTCGAGTCAGCGCTTCGGAGGCGCCGGTACTCGATCAAGCGGACGAAGATGGAAGACGGAGCCGTCTACCTGTTCGCTCAGCGCTATCCCTGGACGACCTACGGCACATTCCTCAGTCATCTCGCGCTGCTGATGCTCTTGATCGGCGGGCTGCTCACGGTCTTTGGCGGCTTTGCGAGGATGATGGTGATCGCGGAAACGGCTGGCGCAGCGCCAGTGTTCGAGCGGCCCGGCCCGAACCAGATGTTCATTGAAGTGATGGACGCCTACCGCGGCCTCGACAACGAGGGGAACATCGTCGACTACTACAGCCTGCTGGAAGTGCGGCGCGGTAGCGAGATCATTTCCTGCAAAACGACGGTCAACGACCCCTGCCAAGCGTTCGGCTATCGCATCCACCAGGCGGCGTGGTTCAACGACATCGCCAAGATCCGCATCGTCGCGCCCGACGGACGGATCGCCTTCGACCAGACCCTCGACTTCAACAACGAGACGACCAGCGTCCCGCACCTGGTCTTCACCGACCGCGACGGGAACGTGCAGTACGACGGGCCCGTTCCCCAACTTGCAACGGACGGTGGCGCGACGGACAGGCGGACAGACGACGTTGCCCTCTCGGTGCTCGAGACGCTTCCGCGCCCCGACAGTCCGGAAGCGGAACGGCGCGACTATCTCATTGGGTGGCGCATCATGGACGGCGAGTTGCGGGTTGTCGTGTCTGGCCCGGATCTCCCGCCCCGGGATCTCGAACCGGCTGAGGAAGTAACCTTAGGCAACGGAACACTGCGCTACACGGGCGGCACCAACATCCCGGCCATCCGAGTCGACGACATGCCGGGAGCGCCCGAGGGCGCCATCCTGCAGATGATTCAGTCCCCGGCCGGCACGTTATTGATCCTCAATGGCATTGAGGACGGCAACGTCGAGCTCGCAATAGGCGAGGAATACACCGCGACGGACGGGTACAGGTACCGCTTCGACCGCCGCGTTGAGGCATCCGGGCTCGATGTCCGCCGTGACCCAGGAGATGTCTTTATCTGGGTGGCCGTCGTCATGGCGATGGTCGGGCTCGGGATCACGTTCTACGTCCCTCGCCGGCGCCTCTGGGTGAAGGTGACGAGCGATCGCACTTACTTCGCCGGAATAGCCGAGAGGACGACGCGCCTCGGACGCGAGCTCCGGTTGATGGGGAGTGAGATCGGTTCGCCGGATGCCGTCCTCCCCGAAGACAGCGACGAGTGACTGCGGCCCGCTCTCGGCGGCGCTTCCCGAAGCGTTAGTCCCACGCTACGCGGTGAGCAGCAAGAGGACGTAGCTCACCGCATTGAAGAGCACGTGGAAATGGATCGCCGCGACGAGGGATCGGTGTCGATAGTAGACCCACGCCAGCGCGGCACCGACGAGCGTAAACGGCAGGATGCTGCCGGGGTCGAGGTGCGGGAGCGCGAACAGCAGACCGGACGCGAACGCTGCCGGGAGAATGCCGTACCGCGAAAGGGCGCTGAAGATCACGCCGCGGAACAGGAGCTCCTCGCTGACGGGAGCCACTGCGACGGCCAACAGTCCGGCCAGCAGCAGCGTCACGGGGTCCCGGGTGATCTCCTCCCCAACGGTGCCCTCCGGCACCAGCCAGCCGATGTCGAAAAGGGAGACGAAAGTCGAATACGCGATCACGGCGGCATAGGTCCCAAATGCCCAGAACGCGACGTTCCTTTCGATGGGCCACCACCGTGTGGCCGACAAGGGGAAGGGGACGTTCTTGCCCAGCCGGGCGTGGAGTAGCCAGATGCCTCCCACGAGCAACAGCTGTCGGCCGAGGACGACGGCCAGGCCGATGCGCAGCGCAGTAGTGTCCGCGTCCCCGTCGTCGGTGTCCTGCAACCGGAGGTCGGCGCCAACCGCCTCAACCAGCAGCTGTGTCACGACCGAGGAGGCCAGGAACAGGAGTGCAGCCAGCGTGAGACACCAGCCAAGGAGCAAGAGCGGTTGCGGCTGCCACTTCTCCTCAATGAGGGGGTGGCGATCGGTCCGGGCACGCACGTCTGTGACTCTAGGTGGCGAGGAACATAGCCTCCACCGTCCTCATCGGGATCAAGGGGACCCAGCGCGACCCGTAAGGAATGAGAGTCCGCGCTTTACCGCGTCGCTGACTGGACGGGGCGTGGGCAGTAGCCTGCCCGGAGTGACGCCAGCACAACGTGCTTTGAAGGATTTAGCCTCTCTGCAGGCTGCTTTTGCTTTCGTTCTCTTCCTGCCCGTCTTGCTACTTATCGCGGCATGCGGCGACGGCAGTGATCAGCAGCCCAGCGGGCTCCCTGAGAGTTCGTCGACCGCGACTTCCGCAGCCGGCCAGGGCACGACACCAGCCGCGCAGGAACGCCTGATTCGCGACGACAGCCCGGTCCTCGGACCTATGGATGCCCCGGTCACGATGGTCGAGTTCCTCGATCCGGAGTGTGAGTCCTGCCGCGCGGCCTTCCCGGTGATCAAAGAGCTGCTGGACGAGTACCCGGACGAGCTCCGGCTCGTCGTCCGCTATTTTCCGCTGCACGGCAACTCCGTCCTCGCCGCACAGGCGACTGAGGCTGCCGGTGAGCAGGGGAAGTACGCGGAGATGCAGGCAATCCTCTTCGAACGCCAGCCGGAGTGGGGTGAGAAGCAGGACTCGCAAGAGGATCTGTTCATC
>JAGFJK010000407.1 GCA_024102795.1 Pirellulaceae bacterium | reverse complement strand
TGCCCGCCGCCGCAATTGCCGGACTGCGGCCTGGCGGCCCGCCGGATCAGAGAATCCGCAGGCCGATCGGCAACGCCTCGCCAAACACCAGACCCTGCTCCTGCCGATCCAGCTCGCCGCCGTCCCGCACCAGTTGCACCAGGTGCGGCGCCGCTTGCTGGTCTTGCAGCCAATCCAGTGCCGCGGTCCGGTGCCGGGGCGAGACGTCGCGGTAGCGGTCGCCCGTTTTGCGCGCCAGTTGCATGATGGCGAAGGCGACTTGAGGTTCCTCCAGCCTGGCCGCCAGCAACCGGTCCAGCCAGGCGTGGACCACTTCCAGCCGCACTACCGTATTGAGCGGGCCGTAGACGGGCCGGCGGGCACCGAGCCGACCGAGTGTCCAGCACATGGCCGTACGCATGGCCTGCAGTTTCGGCTTGGGCAGCAGGTCAAGCAGCAGCGAGCCAAGTTCCACCTTGACGGTTCCCGGCAGCAGCTCCAGCGAGCCGAGCAGGCGGAGCATCTCAGCCGCTTCGTGAGGGCCGATCGCCGTTTCGCCGCCCCGCCCCTTGCCGGTTGTCGTCCGCCGGTGCAACGCTCGCACGGGGGACAGCAGCGGCTCGGCGACCGCCCGCTGCTGACCCGCCGACAGGCCGCCGGCGATTCGCCGCCACAGGATCAACGACTCGGTGCGGCAGGCGGCGGCCGGGTGGACCAACTTGCCCTGCACGGTCCGCCACGTCTCGGCCACTCGCCAGTCGTCCACCGCCAGGCCGTAGCCCGGACGCAGCGTGTAGCCCAGCAGGTTCAGCCAGCGGGCTTCGTGCACGGCACTTCGCTGTCGCCCGGATTGCAGTTGCAACAGCAGATCCCACATCCGCCGCAGCAACGTCGGAGGCCAGTCGCCCCGGTCCAGCCCGCTGGCGGCCGACAGCCGCTTGACCAGTCCCTCGGGCGCGTCGCGGCCGTGCGGGCCAAACGTGGCGTCGAGCAGCCCGCGAAACGTCTCCCAGGTCGCCTCGTCCAGCACTCCGGCCTGTTCGCCCTGTGTCTCCCGCGCTTCCAGCTCGGTCTGCGTGGCCGAGCGGACGTCGAATTGCAGCCGCCAGCGCCGCTCCCCCCGCGATTCTCCGCACCACAGCTCCAGCGTGCCGATTTCCGTCAATCCCGCGTGCAGTTCAACGGACATCCGCGGCGGATCGCTTTTGCGGCGAGTTTCCAGCACCGTGCGGATCGGCGGCAGCGACCGCATCTGTTCCCCGTCAACGGTCAACACCTGCCCGGTGTGATCGGCCAGGCGAACGCTGGAAACGTACAGCGGGAACTGCACGGGCTGGCGGACCAGCAGTTCGAATTGCGGCTCGGTAATCGCGAACTGCTGGCCCGGCTCGGCATTGCCGGGAACCAGGCAGACGGCCGCGGGCGGCTGGCTGGCGACGCCGATGTAGTACGAACGGGCCAGGCCGGCCGCGATCCGCACGCCCTCTCCCCGGCGCACCATGCCGTAATAGGCCGCACCGCGAGCCACCGCCAGATCCAGCCGCTCGTTCTCCAGGACCCGCGGCGACCAGCCGGGATCCGCCGGCGTCCGGAACCAGGCTTCCAGCCGCTGCAGCAACCGCTGCCGGACTGTTTCCGCGGCGAACAGCCCGCCGTTGAACAAGACAATGTCGGGGCGGGCCGGATCATGCTGGTCCGGCCCCGGCAACCCTGGCCCGTCCCCAGGCCCTCCAGTCGCCGCGTCCGCCGCTGCATCCGGCGCCGGATCGGTCGGCTCCTCGCCGGCGTGGCGGTGAGCGGTCAGAAACGCCGCCAGGTATCTGGTGACGGCCGGGTCCGCGGCGTACGGCAGGCCGAACTCCTGGAAGCCGGATGTGCGTTCCCGCGGCCGATCCTCCAGCGCCACCGGAGGGAAGAACCCGTCCAGCAGCACGCCATGCACCTCGTCGCGAGTGACCGGGATCTGCAGACCACCGCCAATCAACCGGCTTCCGCCGCCCGGCAGGTTGATCGTGATGGACGCCGGCCCCTGGGTTCCCAGCATTTGCTCCTTGACGTTACGGCAACTGCCGACCAAGGCATCCCATTGCCGGGGCGTCAGACTGGACGACTCGGCCAATCGCCGCTCCAGGTGCCGGGCCAGCGCCAGGTCCAGGTTGTCGCCGCCCAGGATCAAGTGGTCGCCCACGGCCACGCGATGA
Organism: Pirellulaceae bacterium; assembly: GCA_024102795.1. Lineage (GTDB taxonomy): Bacteria > Planctomycetota > Planctomycetia > Pirellulales > Pirellulaceae > JAGFJK01. The sequence continues at coordinate 2,915 of JAGFJK010000407.1, read as the reverse complement.
AACTGGATTCGTCCCTGCTCGCCCGAACGGACCCGGATCAACGTGAAGTCGGTCGTCCCGCCGCCGATATCGCAGACCAGGATCTTCTGCCCTGGCGCGACGTGGGACTGCCAGTCGTCGCGGTGCCGATCGATCCACGCGTAGAACGCGGCCTGCGGTTCCTCGATCAGCACAACCCGCGGCAGGCCAGCGGCCTGAGCGGCGGCGACAGTCAGCTCGCGCGCCACCTCGTCGAACGACGCCGGCAGCGTCAGGACCACGTCCTGTTCGGCCAGCGGCTGCTCCGGAAAGTCGTGATCCCAGGCCTGGCGGATGTGCCGCAGATACCGGGCACTGACCTCCACCGGCGACAGGCGTTCCACGTCCTCCGCGGCTTGCCAGGGCAGCAAGTCAGCCGTGCGGTCGACGCCGTTGTGGCAGAGCCACGACTTGGCCGAGGCCACCTGGCGCCCGGGCAACCGAGCGCCCTCGTCGCGGGCCACCACGCCCACCACATGCGTCCGGTCGCCATCGTCCCACGGCAGCCGCAAGCCGCCAAGTTCCTGCGCGGCCGGCTGGTAATGAAACGACGGCAGCGTCTCGCGGCGCTCGACCACTGCCCGATCGACCAGTTGCGCCACGGTGAACGTGCGGACCTGCCACGGCGACTCGTTGGTATCGACGTAGTTGACCGCCGAATTCGTGGTGCCCAGGTCGATGCCCACGACAAACCGGCTGGGCAGCGGCTGCTGGTCCAGGGCAAGCGAATCCAACGCCTAGTCCTCCTCGCGGACGCTGAATTCCAGCTTCCAGCGCTGGTCCGATCGAGAACTGACGCACCACAATTCGAACATCCCCAGCTCGGTCACGCGGGAGTGGAACTTCACCGGCACGTAGGTGTCGTCCAGGTTCGGGTCGGGCGGCAGCGTGGCTTCCAACGAATCGGTTTCCTGCAGTTCGTCGGGCGACCAGCGGCGTAGCACCTGGCCCACGCCGTCTTCCTTGCGGACCGGCGAGCTGAAGAAACGAAAGTGAGCGGGCTGCCCCACGACCAGGCCGATCTCGTCGGACGGCACGTCCACCTCGGTCCCCTCCTCCATCCCGAACGGCACCACGCACAGGGCGTCCAGCGGGCGGGCGGCGCCGGGGATCGCCAGTCCGGAGCGTTCGATGCCCACGTAGTACGAGCGGGCCGTGCCGCCGCGAATGCGGACGCCCCCGTGCTGTTTGGCCCAGCCGTAGTAGGCCGCTCCGCGAGCCACCGCGTGATCCAGATCGGCGTCCTCCGAGAGCAACCGGGGCGGCCCGCCGGCCGACCATGACGCCAGCACCTCCAGCAGCCGCTGGCGAAACGCTCCGGCCTTGAAGACGCCGCCGTTAACTAACAGATGCTGGGGATGCACCGGCTGCTGGCGAGCGTCGCCGTGAGCCGACAGAAAGGCCGCCAGGTGCCGGGTAATTGCGGTGTCGGCCTCGTATGGCAGGCCGATCGTTTGAAACCCGGAGGTGGAGCGGCGAAGGGGAGTTTCACCAAGCCCGCAGGCCGGCAGAAAGCCTTCCATGAGAAGCTGCTGAACCTCGGCCCGCTCGACCTCCACCTTGACCGTGCCGCCGATCAGCTTGCTGCCGCGTCCCAGCACCGAGATCGTGTGTTTGGCGGCCCCCTTGCCCGACAGCAGTTTTTCCTTGGCCTGGCGGCAGGAGTGCCACAGCGACACCGACTGCCAGGGATCCAGATCGACGCCCTTTTCGGCCAGCCGCGCGGCGGCAAAATGGGCCAGCGTCAGGTCCATGTTGTCGCCGCCCACCAGCAGATGGTTGCCAACCGCCTCGCGCCGCAAGTGCAACTGGCCGTCCTCCTCGGCCACACTGACCAGCGTCAGGTCCGTGGTGCCGCCCCCCACATCGCAGACCAGCACCGTTTCGTCGACCTTGAGCTGCTTGCGCCAGCGGTCGCCCACGCCGCTCAGCCAGGCATAAAGCGCCGCCTGCGGCTCCTCCAGCAGCACCAGGCTGGCCGGCAGCCCCGCGGCCAGCGCCGCCTCGCGCGTCAGCTCGCGGGCCGCCGCGTCAAACGAAGCGGGAACCGTCAACACGACGACCTGTTCGGCCAGCGGTGCGTCTGGATAGGCGTGCTGCCAGGCCGCCACCAGGTGCTCCAGAAAGCAGCGCGACGCGAAGACAGGCGAGATACGAGGCACCTCCGCCGGAGCATCCCAGGGCAGAATCTCGTCGTGCCGGTTCACTCGGCTGTGAGCCAGCCAGCTCTTGGCGGCCGCCACGGTCCGGTCCGGCACATCGGCCGACTGCTGGCGAGCGAACTGACCCACCACGTGGCGACCCGACCCCTGCCACGGTCCGGCCAGACTGCCGCTCTCGGCCTCCTGGTCGGTGGCCAGGTACAGAAACGACGGCAACGAGGTGGACTCCTCCGTCGTGCCCGCGGCCACCAGTTGCGGGATCGGCACCACGTCCGGCGGCGCATGCTCGTCCACCAGAGGCACGCAAGCCAACACGCTGTTGGTTGTTCCCAGGTCGATGCCGACGGCGTATTTGGCGGGCATCACGACACCTCAACCTCGGCGGCGGCGATCACCAGCCGGGACTTGTCCAGGCCGGACCAGGCCGGCAGCTCGCACCGCGACGCGCGCCACCCGCGGTGCACCAAGGCGCCTGAATACGGCGGCTGGCCAGTGACGTTGCCCGTGATCCGGATCTCCCCAGGGTCGGCGCCGGCCGGCACGTCCGTCCGACTGCCCTCGGGCAGGCCCAGCACCGGTTCCAATCCAAACATCCGCTCCAGCACCGCGTGGCAGTTGCGCAGCACGTCGCGGGCCGCCGCCCCGATCTGCTCGTCGCTGTAGTCGCCCAGCGGTTCGGTCACGATGTCCAGCAGGCGGGCTTCCCGCTGCAACGCCGCCAGCAGCGTCAGCGCG
>JAGFJK010000231.1 GCA_024102795.1 Pirellulaceae bacterium | reverse complement strand
CGATTGGGGACAATCGCTCCACCAATTGTAGCCCGATTGTCCTCAATCGGGTTCTTGAGCGCCTGTCGCAACGTGACGCGGCGAGCGATTGGGGACAATCGCTCCACCAATTGTAGCCCGATTGTCCTCAATCGGGTTCTTGAGCGACTGCCATAGCGTGACGCGGCGAGCGATTGGGGACAATCGCTCCACCAATTGCAGCCCGATTGTCCCCAATCGGGTTCTTGAGCGCCTGCCGCAGCGCTGCGCGGCGAGCGATTGGGGACAATCGCTCCACCAATTGTAGCCCGATTGACCACGACTAGGCCACGATCTCCCTGGCGACCTGGCCGGCCACGTCGGTCAGGCGGAAGTCCCGGCCGGCGTGGCGGAAGGTAAGCTGTTCGTGGTCGAGTCCCAGCAGGTGCAACAGCGTGGCATGCAGGTCGTGTGTTCCCAGGCGGCCGGCAACGGCTTCCCTGCCCAGTTCGTCCGTCGCGCCATGCACATAGCCCCGTTTCACTCCGCCGCCGGCCAGCCACATCGTGTATCCGCGGTTGCCGTGCCCCCGGCCGCCCGGATTGTCCTCGTAAGGCTGCCGGCCAAACTCGCCGCCCCACACGACCAGCGTCTCGTCCAGCATCCCGCGGTCCCGCAGGTCGGCCAGCAGCCCCGCGATCGGACGATCCACGGCCGCCGCACGGCCACCGAGCGACTCGCGGATCCTGTTGTGATGGTCCCAGCGGGTGCTGGTGAGTTGAATGAATCGTACACCCTTTTCCAGCAACCGGCGGGCCAGCAGGCATTGTGAACCGAACTGTTGGGTCACCGGGTCGTCGATGCCGTACAGTTCCCGGATGCGTGCCGGCTCGCGCGCCAGATCCAGCGTCTCCGGCACCGATGTCTGCATGCGATACGCCAGTTCGTAGGACTGGATCAATCCCTCCAGCTCCGGGTTCCCAGGGTCGTCGGCCAGTGCGCGGCTGTTGAGCCGTTCGACAAAATCGAGCTGGCGGCGCTGGTCGGCACCGGTCAGATAGCGATTGGCGATATGCGGGATGCCCTGCTGGCCCACGCCCAGCCGCGTGCCCTGGTACATGGCCGGCAGAAACGCCGAGCCGTAGTTCTGGGCTCCGCCGAGGTGCGAGATCGGATTGATGGTGACGAACCCCGGCAGGTCCTCCGCCTCGGTTCCCAATCCGTAGACCGTCCACGCGCCCAGCGACGGGCGCACAAACGTCTCGCTGCCCGTGTGCAGAGCGAGGACCGCCTGCTGGTGCCCGGCGTTGTTCGTCGTCACTCCGTTCAGCACGCACAGCTCATCGGCCAGCCCGGCCAGATGCGTGAAGGCGTCGGAGATCCACATCCCGCTCTGGCCATGCTGCCGGAACGTGAACGCCGGTGCCAGGAACCGCCCGCCCGCGCGAGCCAGCTCCGGCTTCCAGTCAAACGTGTCGAGTTGACTCGGACCGCCTTCCATGAACAGAAACACCACGCGCCTGGCCTTCATGGGAAAATGCGGCTTCTTCGGCGCCAGCGGATTGCGGGAATCGCGCTCCGCCCCAGCGGACTCCGCCGCCAGAGCCGCGAATGCCAGCCACCCGAATCCGCAGGCCGAACGTTGCAACATGGCGCGGCGCGTGACCCAATGGCGTTCATCGGACATAACGAAACTCCGCACTGCAGATCAGGGCCTGGATCAACACCGACCAGCGATACCTGTCCGGCCAGCGCGACGACTCGGGCGGCCGCAGATCGGCCAGCAATGCCAGGGCGTCGTCGATTTCGCCGCGCAGAGGTTCGCGGCTGAGCAGCCTCAGATAGCACTGCCGCACGCGCTCCGCATCTGTCTTCAGCCGATCGTCTTCCAGCAGACGCTCGGCCGCATCATAAGCGCAGTTCCCCACGAAGTCGCTGTTCATGAAGAACAGCGCCTGCGGAGCCACCGTCGTCACTTCGCGCTGGCCGGCGATCTGGTGCGGATCGGGAAAGTCGAAGATGGCGTACTCCTCCGGCAGCAGCGAACGCAGCACCGGCAGGTAGACCGTGCGGCAGGATGCATCGATCGGCAGCAGGCTGTAAGTCGAAGCACCTCGCGCCTTGCCGCCGGTGCCCGCCACCTGAATCCCCGCCGGCCGCTCGAAAGTCAGCCGGCCGGACACCGCCAGCAGGCTGTCGCGCAGAGCCTCCCACTCCAGCCGCCGCGGCGCGTGGCCTCCGAACAGTTCTCGCGCTGTGCCTGGCGGAATCCCGCTGCCGGCCACGCCCGTTCCGCTACTTTGCCGATAGGTGCGGCTGAGCACGATTTCGCGGATCAGCGACTTGACCGACCAGCCCCTCGCCACGAATTGCCGCGACAGATGGTCGAGCAATTCGCGATGCGCGGGTTCCTCGCAGAGCGTACCAAATTCGTCGGCCAGCGGCACGATGCCGCGACCGAACAGATGGACCCAGACACGGTTGACCAGCACGCGCGCGGTCAGCGGATTGTCGCTGGACGCGATCCAGCCGGCGAGCTGCAGCCGCCCGCTGGCGCCCGACGGAATCGGCGGCAAGGCGGGCAGCCCGGGGATGCGCAAGTCGCCGCGGGGCGGCGCCACGTCGCGATCGTACGGTTTGCCGCCCAGACGAATCTCGCAATCGCGAATTTCGCCTTCGCTGGCTCCCATCGCCCGATTCGGATCGGTCTCGTAGCGGATGTCGCGCCGCCCACTCCGCCACTGGTCCTGAAAGTCGCTCATCGTATGCACGCCGGCCGATAAGCGAGAGGTCCGGCCAGTGGCGGCGTCGGGCAAGCGGACCAGCAGCTCGGCATCGACATAATCCATGCTGCCGAATTCGCGCGTCCGCGTGCCCTGTCCCGTCCAGAGCCGCGTGCTGTAGAAGATGCCGGCCAGCGCGTAGTAGTCGCGCATCGCGATCGGATCGACCTTGTGATCGTGACAACGCGCACAACTGATTGTCAGGCCCAGAAAGGACCGGGTCGTGGCGTCGATCTGGTCGTCGACGCGGTCCAGGATGGACTGTTCCAGCGAGCCTTCCTGCAGGTTGATCGATCCCAGCGCCAGGAACCCGGTGGCGACCTGCTGCTGGCGCTGAGCCGCGATCGTGTCGGCCGGCAGCAGGTCTCCCGCCAACTGCTCCAGGACAAAGCGATCGAACGGCTTATCCGCGTTGAAGGCGTCGATCACGTAGTCGCGATACCGCCAGGCGTAGGTGAACGGGGCGTTCCAGCTCTTGCCGACGCTGTCCGCGTACCGCACCACGTCCAGCCAATGCCGTCCCCACCGTTCGCCGAACCGCGGCGACTTCAGCAGCCGGTCAACCACGCGGGCCAGCGCCTGGTCGTCGCCCGCCGGGTCGGAGACAAAAGCCGCGATCTCGTCCGGTGTCGGCGGCAACCCCACCAGGTCGAAGGTGACTCGCCGCAGCAGCACCGCCCGCTCCGCATCGAGCGCCGGCGCGAGCATTTCTTGCTCCAGGCGGGCCAGAACAAAGCGGTCCAGGTCCGAGCGGACCCAGGACTCGTCGCGCACCCGCGGCGGCTGTTCCGAACTCAGAGGCTGAAACGACCAGTGCTCCGGTTCATCGGCTGTCGCCCCGCCGTTCCACCACGGGAAGCTCAAGCCCGCGAGAACGCCAGCCACGATCACGACCACCGCCGCGCTCGGCGAGCGAAGTTGAGACGACAATGTGTTGACCCTTGCTCGGTTCGGTGCCCAGCGTTCGTTCACCGTGCTGAGTATCCTCGTCGGGCGGGACGATTGCCAGCCGGAAGGGGCTGGCCAAGTGCGGTCGGCCGGCGAACTGCTATAATGCTTGGACCTGGAAGGCCGTGGCCCGGAAGAGCCGCGGCTCTGCCGAGGGCTTGTTCCCCACTCGCTTCGAAGCGTGCAGGCATGTGCAATCGCAGTCTGGTTTCCTGTTGCTTCGTGCTGTCGGTACTTGGCGGCTGGGGGACCGCGCGAGCCGACTTGGCGCTCCGCGATCGGCTCGCGCCGTTCCTCGCACAGCACTGCGTGGAGTGCCATTCGGGCGAAGCGTCCGAAGCGGGTCTGGACCTGGAGACGGCATCGTTCGAAATCGTCGACGCCGATGTGCGCCGGCGCTGGGTTTACCTGTACGATCGCGTTGCGGCCGGCGAAATGCCGCCCCAGTCGGTCGAACCGCCGGATGGGCAAGCCAAGGCAAAGTTTTTGCGCGAGCTGGGTCAGGCGTTGACTCGGGTCGACCTGGGCCAACGCGAGGTGGTGCTGCGGCGGTTGAATCGGCGCGAGTACCAGCATACGGTTCGCGACCTGTTCGGCATCCATGTCGACGTGCAGGATCTCCTGCTCGATGACTCGGCCCCGCAAGGCTTCGATACGATCGGTTCGGAACTGTCGGTCTCGGCGGAGCAGATGGTGGCCTATCTCGCGGCCGCCGACCTGGTGCTCGACCAGGTATTCGGCCCGCCGGCCGCGCCGCGGCGAGTCGACCGGACGGTAAACTTCAAGGATCTGCGGTCCCGCGACACGGCCGACCGCGTCTTGCCCGACGGCGTGGTGCTGTTCAGCGGCGCGAAGCATCTGCCGCTGTACGGCCTGAGTGTGTCGGGGCCCGCGACGTATCGCTTGCGCATTCAGGCTCGTGCCGTTCAGACCGATCGGCCCGTCGTCATGCAAGTGGACGGAGGCGTGACCGGCCGGATTCCAGGACATGTGGCCGGGTTCTTCGAAGTGCCGCCCGACAAACTCGTGACGATCGAGTTGACCGACCGGGCGATTGAGGGTTCCGACACGTTTTCGTTCGGGCTGGTGGGCGGGTTTCCCTGGTGGAGCGTCAACGGGGACGAGTATCAGGGGGCCGGTTTGTTCCTGGGCGATATTCAGATCGAAGGACCGCTGGAAGAGTGGCCGCCGCCGAGTCGGGCGAAGTTGCTCGGCCAGATCGATCCGGCGCATGGCTCATTGGACGACATACGAACGATCCTCGCGCGTCTCGCGCCGCGGGTCTTCCGGCGGCCGGCGGGCCCCGCCGAACTGGAGTCGTACGAGGCGCTGGCCAGGCAGGCGCTCGATCAGGGAGCCACGTTCGAACAGGCGCTGCGCCGAGCGCTCAAGGGGCTGCTCTGCGCGCCGGAGTTCTTGTACCTTGCCGAGCGCGTCGCGGAGCCTGGCCAGGAGACGCTTGGTCCGGAAACGGACTCCGCGGTGGCGGCCACGACTGGCGGCGAAGTGGCACGTTATCTCGATGACTACTCGTTGGCTTCGCGGCTGTCGTATTTCCTCTGGAGTTCGGCTCCCGATGAGGAATTGCTCGCGCTGGCGGAGCGCGGCGAGCTGCACCGGCCCGATCGGTTGAGGGCCCAGGTGGAGCGGCTGCTGTCGGACCCGAAGTCACAGCGGTTCGTGGAGAGCTTTCTCGACCAGTGGCTGCGATTGAAGGATATCGATTTCACGGTGCCCGACCAGAACCTGTACCCCGAATACAATCAGCTCTTGCGGCAGTCGATGCTCGACGAGACGCGGGCCTTTTTTCGCGAGCTGCTCGACCGCGATCTGGCAGTCCGGAACTTGATCGATTCGGACTTCGTGACCATCAACCGGCCGCTGGCCGAGTTCTACGGTATCCCGGGAGTCGAGGGGCTGGAGATGCGTCCCGTGAAGCTGCCCGACGACAGTTTGCGCGGGGGCATGCTGGCTCAAGCCAGCGTGCTGAAGGTATCGGCCGACGGCACTCGGACTTCGCCCGTGCTGCGAGGCGCGTGGATCTTGAAGTATTTCTACGGCACGCCGTCTCCGCCGCCGCCGCCGACTGTGAGCGCCGTCGAACCCGACATCCGGGGTGCGACGACGATCCGCGAGCAGCTTGCCCTGCACCGCGAGCACGAGAGCTGCAATCGCTGCCATCGGAACATCGATCCGCCAGGCTTCGCGCTGGAGAGTTTCGACGTGATCGGAGCCCAGCGCGACTGGTATCGCACTCGCGGCAGCGGCAAACAAGTGCTGGTTCCCCGCCATCCGCAGGCCCCCAAGCACTATGTGCAATATCGCCAGGGGCCCGACGTGGACCCTTCGGGAACGACGGCCGACGGCCAGCCGTTCGCCGACCTTCGCGAGTACAAGCAGTTGCTGCTGCGGGACGAAACGGCGCTGCCCCGAGCGCTGGCTCGCTTGCTGCTGACGTATGCCACGGGCCGGCATCTGGGCTTTTCGGACCGGCCGGACGTGGAACGGATCGTCAATGAGCTGAAAACGAACGATTATGGGTTGCGGTCGCTGATTCACGCCGTCGTGCAAAGCGAGACGTTTCGCGGTCCGTGACGGGAGCCGGCGGGTGGCGAACCAACCAGGGAGAATCCAAGATGCCCAGACAAATTGACCGCCGCACGATGTTGCGAGGCGCCGGTGTCGCCGTCGCGCTGCCGGCGCTGGACTGCATGACCGCACGAGTTATGGCTGGCCAGACGCAGACGTCCGAGAAGGGGCCATCCGAGCCGCGGCGGATGGTGGCGATCAACTTCGAGCTGTCGTTTCATCCCCACTGAACGCATGTGCACTATCTCGCACGGATTCGCGGTGATTGGCACAAGTCTCTTTGGGGCCAACCGCTTGCGGCGATGTCAGCGAATTGGTGCGATTCCCGGCGGCGGCCTGCTGCGCTGCGTTTGGCGCACGGCGCGCGTCGGATTCTGCGTCGCCTTGCACGGCTCGCTCGAAGTCCTCGTCCGTCACCTGCCAGTAGTGCTTGTGAGCCACCAGTTGGGAATGCCCCAGCCAGGCGGCAGCTACGTGAGCGGGATGTGCAGCCGCCAGTTCCGTGGCTCGGCTCGCCCGCAGGTTCTGGAACAGCTTGGGCCAGGGTGATAACCCCGCTCGACGGATGATTCTGCACAGCTGGGTTCTCAGGTTGGCGTTGGCATCCCTGTAGCGCGTGATCACGTGTGTTACGCCTGGCAACGCAGCGTCGAATGCCGCCTCCAGGTGCGGTCGTAACTCCGGAAATAGCGGCACCCACCGTTCGGCGTGACCCTCGTGGTGTTCTGTTTTTGGCGACCGCACCAGCATCCGGTTGCGTTCCCAGTCGATGCAGTCCCAGGTCAGTGCCAGGTGCTCGGACGGGCAACGCAACCCGCCATATCGTGATAACGCAAACAGCAGTCGCCATTCGACGTCGGGGCACGCTTGCAGGACTTTCTGGGCATCGTCGTGGGTGACAAAGTGGTCGCGGTCGCGGTTGCTGAGCATGGTGGACTTTAGATCAGCGAACGGGTTCCGTTCAAGCAGTTCACGGTCCACGGCGTCGTTGAAGAACAGCTTGGCATCCCCGATTCTCTTCCGCACGGTGGCGATCGCGAGCCCATGCGATTTCTTGGTGCCCGCATAGCCATTGAGACGGGCTTTACCCGTCCGCAGCCAGCGTTCCCAATCGCGGGCGTCCGCCTTGGTGATCTTGCGAATGTTCCGCTCGGCGCCGAAGAAGTCCAGCAGTCCCCGCCGCGCCTGCCGCCAGTGGGTGAGCGTCCCCGGCTTTACGTCCGTCCTTCTGGCAAAGTAATTGTCCAGGAGTTCGCCCAGAGTGATCCCGCCCTTTTCCTCCCGTGGCGGTACAAGCCCGACGGCAACCAACTTGGCGTGGGACGTCGTTTCCAGCCCGGCGACCCAAATGGCGGTTTCGCCGTCGAGCGCCTGGTGGGTGATCTGAACCTGCACCAGGTACTCGATGCGGGTTTTCCAGGTCTCAGCCGTTCGCTGGTTCGACTTACCCAGGTAAATCGCGCGCCGCTTCCCGTCCGCACCGACGAACAGGATCCGGCGATTACCCTTCCGGTCCCTGGAAATGCTCGCCATGGATCTACCTTTCTGGTTCTCGTAATCTATTGCATCTTATCGCACTGTCTCGCAACGAGCCAGCTAGGCTAGTATAGGTTCGCTCCGTTGCGGTTCGGTGCGAGTAGAATCTGATCGTTGACGGTCAGTCTGCTCTGAGGCGTTCGGCAACCTCACGAATGCGTCGCGCGACAACTGGCGGTCCGCAACGCAGGCATTGCCAGGTACCGGCCAAGGACTGCCACAGTTCCAGCCGGCCGCAGATTGAGCAGGGCTGCAGCGTTGCCGGGTCAATGCAACCTTCTGGCCAGCCGTCAGAGCCTGGGGGTGGTGCTTCCGGCAGGTCCACATCGTCGGTCAGATCGTCCCCGTGGGCCTGCCCCTCGGCCGCGTCCGCCGGCGCCGGGCTGGTCAACACGTCCAGCAGTTCGGGCTTGTGCCGCCGCAGTCGGCCCAGCAGGTCGGGCGTCAGGGCACCCCTCGGGGCGTCGATGTACAGCCGGTCGCCGTGGGCTTCAATTCGGATGTCGGCCCGTTCCAGTTCGGTCAGCAAGTCGGGCAATGTCATAGTATCGTCTGCTCCCGACCGTCGTTTTCGGATCCGGCGATTAAGGGTGGTGCCTTGCCGGAATCGAATTGGTAGTGGTAAGGGTCGCCCTTCCGACCGGCGCCAGATCGCCCCCACCAGCCGCCATCATGCCCGGCATTCAGATCATCCCGCAGGGTCCGTAATCCGGGTTGCGGTATGCCCGAATCCTCAGGCCACTTGTCTCGCACTTGTTCGACCGTCAGACCCACAGCCGCCCCTGCCAGCAGGTCGGCAATCACCGTCCATCGGTCGGAGCGTTTGGCGTCGGCCGTGGAGCCGATGACGTGGTACCCATCGTCGCGCAGTTCCAAGACAATTTCCGACGGGGTTTCATCGAATCGCGAATGTCCCCGCAGCCGCCGGCGTCGATCGTCGGCAATACTGGCATCGAACCGTCGCAGCTCAGCGATGATGTCAACGAATCCGGGCAGGGCGCCACTTCCCCTGCTGGCCTGGGCTTCGCTGGCGTCCCCTTTCCTCGGATGATGGGCCAATAGCACGGCGGCGCCAGCTTCCGTAATGGCGTGGAGGGGCGTCAGGGCCGCCATCATCGCCGAAGCGTCGTTTTCATCCTGAGCCGGATTCGCCGCCTGCCAGGTGTCGATTACGACCAGCTGAAACCCGCCTTCCTTGACGTAGACGGCCACCCGATCGACAAACTGCCGCCATTCCCTCGGCGTGGGTCTACCTTTGAAAGGGCGGATCAGGAAATGGACATTGTCACCGATGCCCAGGTCATCACGTCGGCGAGCCCACAGTCCGGCACCCTCCTCGGCGATGAACAGCACTCTACAGGGCGTCACTTGCCCGGCGATGTCGCCGCCCGTTCGGAAGGCTCTCAGCAGGTGAGCAAGCAGCGTCGTTTTGCCGGCCTTCCAAAGTCCGACCAGCAGCATCACGTAGCCCACCGCCAGCCAGCCATACCAGATCCATTCGATTTGCTCACCGTCCCCCAACTGGGACGCTGGGACGGGCCGAAATTCGATTCCGGCGAGCTTTGACTCTAAGGGGGCCGGAATCGAATTCTCGTCGGCCCCATCAGCGAGAGCCTCTAATTGTCGCCGCAAGTCGTCGCGATCAACGCCCGGCTGCGCGTCTAGCCAATCAACCGCGTCGCCTCGGTCGGGCAAGCTTGGCAATTTCAGCAGCTTGACAACGGGGGCCGGCGTCAACTTCGCCAGGATACCAGTCACAGTGTCGGCATACCCCGCGCCAGGCGGGTCGTTGTCTGGCAGGATGATGACTTCCTTGCCGGCCAACGGCCCCCAATTGGCCTTGCCGGCCGATTGACACTCATGCGGAGAAGTCGTGGCCACGAGGCCAAGGTCACGCACGGCGTCCGCCGCCTTCTCGCCTTCGCAAACGAAGACTCGATTCGCGCCGGCTAGGTCCGGCAGGCAGTATAACGGTCGCGGTTCCGGCATCCCGCCGATGCGCCAGCCGTCGCCGTACATGCTTGCCGGCCGAATGTCCTTCTTGCCGTCCGCCAGGTCCCAACGGACCACCACGCCAACAGGCTCATCGTGGGCATTGTGGTAGGTCCACAAGGCGGATCGTGGGCCATGCTGGCGTTCCAATTCCGACACCGCGTCGCGTGCAGTGGCGAATGTCTTGCCGCCCGTCTTGCACTTGGGTGTCAACGGTAGTGCCGCTTTCGTCGTCGAACGTCGATTACTGTTGACGTTGACACTGCTGTCGGGCATCAAGTCGCCCATAGTCAGCCCGATTGCCGCAACTACCGCCGCTGGCTCGCAACCCGCGTGACATTTTACCAACGCCCGGCCGTCTTCCCCTTCGCCAATCGAAAGGCTCGTCTGCCGGTCCTCGTGGGCCGGGCAACGAGCTGACCAGCCCTTTGAGGTTTGCTTGGCGTCGGGCAGCCTAGCCAGTAGAAGTTCAACTTGACTTCCCACCCTCGCCTCCTTTCCGTTGCGTGTCGATCCACCGGCGCAGATCATCAGGCGAGTAGCGGACGAGCCGCCCACAGCGAACATAGGGTAGGCCAGGTGTTTCCTCGAACGTCAAGGCCCACAACTTTCGTCGCGACACGGCCAGCAGACGCGCGGCCTCTTGCCCGTCCACAAGAAGAGCGTTTTGAGCCGATTCTCGCTGCATCGTCATCTCCTTAACTTCATTCGCTCGCCGCAACGCGCGGCTCGCATGCAATGAAGGTAAGGGCGGTTCCGACAGAATATTCTTGTCGGAAGGTCGTGTCGGAACGATTCGCAGCGAGGAGCGTGAAATTGCCGCAGAATGCGGCAGCAAGTTTTCTCTTCCGACACCAAATTGTCGCTGTCGGAATCACTTGCCGGAACGCCGTTTTCGCTTCTGCACGCGATCCAGAAGCTTGTCCAATTCTTTCAGCTTCAGTCCTTTCGATTTGGAAAAGTCCGCCTTGGCGACGCGAGATTCGCGTGCTCGATTCCACTCGTCCGCAAGTTTGGATTCCTTCTGAACGGTATCATAGTCGGCTTTCCTTTTGCCACCGCCGGGAGGCTTCTTGCTCGCTATAGCGCCACTCTGACCGTCCGAAAGTAGCCGTTTCCATGCTTCGATGGAAGCTGCAAATGGGTGAAAGGAAAACACTCGGCGGTTGCCAATCTTCGGCCACTCCCGAACCCACGTTGTTCCGGAAAGATCACCAAGGACGTTGCAAACCCACAGAATGATCGGTGAGTCGGCGGCATCGACCTGGGCAAGGCCATCGGTCAATAGCGCCGCGCCGGATTCTTTGGCCACACGTCGGAAGGACTCCACGGCTTTCTCCGCAGTGTCGCTCTTGTAGTGCTCTCCGCGAAGGACGAAGTCGCACTCATAGACCCCCTCATCCGTTCGCAAATCGCCTCGCCCGACAGCGTAAAGGGTGATGCGAAAATCCTCGATGTGAACTCTCGCGTTCTCGGACAATTGGAACTGCCCAATAGTCATTGGAGCGTTTGGGTGGATGAGCTCCGGTGGTACTTCAGCTGCCGTACCACCCTTAAGGCGATTCGCTTCACCCACCAGCGCAAATAGCGAGGGAGCAATGTCGCCGTACCTCGCATAGGCATTTGAAAATGAGCGAAGCGCGCGTTGAGCGTTATCCAGAGTCACAACCCTGCCTCCGTGAACCTGGGCCGACCTCGGACGATACGCTGGCAAACAGGTTAGAAAGCCACCCGTCGCGCCCGGATGCCTTGAGAATACTGGACAGGCGTATTTTCTCGCAACGTCTTGCGGCTTAGGACGAATCCGTGCAAGCCGCCCCTTTGGCAACCCCCCGGCCGTGGCGGTAAACTGATCCCTTCGAGGGCTCTCCGGCGTCGGTCACGCCAGGGGTTGCTCCACTGGCGTCGGCGGTGACAGCAGGTTGTCACTCTCTGTGGGGCGTCCGCCCGCCGCGACGAACGAGCAAAGGCAGGAGTCCAGCGGGTGGCAACCGAGGGGCAAGGCGCACCATCACCCAACTTCCAGTTCCTGGCCAGCCACAGTCCGTTGCTGGTCCAACTGGCCGCGCGCGCCGAACGGTATTGCTTCGACGATCCCAACGCCGCGCTCGTGAAACTGCGCCAATTCGGCGAATTGCTCGCTCAGCAGGTGGCTGCCCAGACCGGCACGTACGTCGATCCCCAGGAAGGCCAGCGCGAGCTGCTGGAAAGGCTTTCGCAACGGGGAGTGCTCACGGCCGATGTGTCCCGGCTGTTCCGCGACCTGCGAGTGGTGGGCAACCGGGCCGCTCACGAACACGCCGGCACACAGCGCGAGGCCCTGCATCAGCTTCGCATGGCCCGCTCGCTGGCCGTCTGGTACCACCGGGCGTTCAAGGACCCGCGTTACAAGGCGGGCCCCTTCCTGCCGCCTCCCGACCCGTCCGAGGCCAGTAGCGAGTTGCACGACGAGCTCGACCGGCTCCGGCAGCTGGTGGCGGATTACGAGGCCGAGGCGACTGCGGCCCGGTGGACCGCCGAACAGGAAGCCCAACTGCGTGAGAAGGCCGAGGCTCAGGCCCAGGCCGCCTACGAAGATCAGCGGGCCACGCTGGAACTGGCTGCTGAAACGGAGCAGCGGCTGGTCGAGCAACTGGATCGATACCGGGCCGAGGAGCTTGCGGCGGAGCAGCAGGCCGCGGCGTCGGCAACCACCGAGGAAATCACCGCCCGCATCGGACAGGCTCAGGAGGCGGCGGAACAGCTGGTGGACCTGGACGAACAGGCCACCCGCCGGCTGATCGATGAACAACTGCGCGAGGCGGGCTGGGAGGCCGATACCGAGGCGCTCAGCTACGCTAAAGGCGTGCGACCCCAGAAAGGCCGAAACCTGGCGATCGCCGAATGGCCTACCCGCTCCGGCCCGGCAGACTATGTGCTGTTTTCAGGACTGACGCCGCTGGCCGTCGTCGAGGCCAAGCGCCGGCGCAAGGACGTGCCCGCGGCCATCGAGCAGGCCAAGCGGTACAGCCGGGGCTACAGCCGTGAGGCGGATCAAGTCTCACCAGGCGGCCCCTGGGGCAAGTACCACGTCCCGTTCCTGTTCGCCACCAACGGCCGACCCTACCTCAGGCAGATCCGCACCAAGAGCGGCATCTGGTTCCTGGATGGTCGCCTTCCTACCAACCACCCCAAGGCCCTGGAATCCTGGTACACGCCGGGCGGTCTGGCCGATCTTTTGAAGCAAGACATCCAGGCGGCCGAACAGCGACTGCGGGACGAACCGCCCGACTACCTGCCCCTGCGCGAATACCAGCACGATGCAGTGCGGGCCGTCGAACGGGCCATCGCCGGTGGCCGGCGAGAGCTGCTGGTCGCCATGGCCACCGGGACCGGCAAGACGCGAACCTGCATCGGCATCATCTACCGGCTGATCAAAGCCGGCCGTTTCCGCCGAGTGCTGTTCCTGGTCGACCGCACGGCGCTGGGCGAGCAGGCAGCCAACGCCTTCAAGGACGTCAAACTGGAAAACTACCAGGCCTTCACCGACATTTACGACGTGAAGGAATTGGGCGATCTGCGGCCCGACGCCGACACTCGGCTGCATATCGCCACGATCCAGGGGATGGTCAAGCGGATCCTGTTCCCGACGGACGAATATCATCCGGTCCCGGTCGATGCTTACGATTGCGTGATCGTGGACGAGTGCCACCGGGGTTACAATCTGGACCGCGAAATGTCGGACGCCGAACTGACGTTCCGCAGCGAGCAGGATTACATCTCGAAGTACACCCGCGTGCTGGACCATTTCGATGCCGTGAAGATTGGCCTCACGGCCACTCCCGCCCTGCATACCACCGAAATCTTTGGCGGGCCAGATCGAGCGCCCGTGTTCCAGTACAGCTACCGACAGGCGGTGATCGACGGCTGGCTGGTGGACCACGAGCCTCCGGTACGGATTGTCACGGCGCTGGCCGAGGATGGGATGCAGTGGCGGCGGGGCGAACAAATGACACTGCTCGACACCCGCACGCAGCAGCTGCAGCTGTTCAACACGCCCGATGAAGTGAACATCGAGGTGGACCAGTTCAACCGCCGGGTGGTGACCGAGAATTTCAATCGCGTCGTGTGCGACGAACTCGCCCGGCACATCGACCCCAGTCTGCCGGGCAAGACGTTGATCTTCTGCGCCACGGACACGCACGCCGACATGGTGGTGGGCCTGCTGAAGGAGTCGTTCGAGAAACAGTATGGGCCGATTGACGACGACGTGGTGAAGAAGATCACGGGCAGCTCGGACAAGCCGTTGGAGCTGATCCGCCGATTCCGCAACGAGGCGTATCCCAAGGTGGTCGTCACCGTCGACCTGCTGACCACCGGCGTGGACATCCCCGACATCGTGAACCTGGTGTTCATTCGCCGAGTCCGCAGCCGCATCCTGTACGAACAGATGCTGGGCCGAGCGACCCGGCTGTGCCCCGACCTGTACGGCCAGACCCAGGACAAGGATCGCTTTCAGATCTTCGATGCCGTGGACCTGTACGCGGCCCTGGAGGATTACACGCAGATGAAGCCCGTCGTCACGCAGCCCGACATTACGTTCGCCCAGCTGGTGGACGAGCTGCGGACGGTGACCGATGCAACGGCGCGGGGCGAAATCCACGACCAGATCATCGCCAAGCTGCAGACAAGACGCCGGTCGCTCAATGACGAACGCCTGCGGGAATTCCAGCGGCTGGTGGGCATGAGGCCGCGCGATCTTGTTCAGCAACTTCGCCGGTCCACTCCCCAGGAATCGGCGGTCTGGTTCACGGCGAATCCAAGCATCGTCGAATTGCTGGATCGGATCGGCAGTGGCGGCGGCAGGTTGATTGTGTCGGAGCACGAGGACGAGTTGCGGCGGGTCGAGCGGGGATACGGAGACGCTCAGCGACCGGAAGACTACCTGGAGTCGTTCCGAAACTTCGTCCAGGACAACATGGACAGAATCACGGCCCTGCGGATCGTCTGCCAGCGGCCCCGTGACTTGACCCGCGAGCAGCTGCGGGAGTTGAAGCTGGAACTGGATCGGCAGGGCTACACGGAAGCCAATTTGCAGGTGGCCGTCCGCGAGACCACGAACCAGGACATCGCAGCCACCATCATCGGGTACATCCGCAACGTGGTGCTGGACGCGCCGCTGATACCGTACGCCGAGCGGGTGCGGCGGGCCATGCAGAGAATCCTGGGCAGCCGACAATGGACGGACGCTCAGCGCCGGTGGCTGGACCGTATCGGCAAACAGCTGGAAAGGGAGACAATCGTGGACCGTGGTGCCTTCGAGCAGGGGCAGTTCCGCGAGCACGGCGGATTCGTGCGGCTGAATAAGGTATTTGACGGCAAGCTGGAACAGTTGTTGGGCGAGATCAGTGACGAAATCTGGCGGGCGGCAGCGTAAGGGGCAGCAACATGAACCCTGATACGGTTGTTCACTGGAAAGATCTCAAGCTGGCAAGGACTGGCATCAAAACCGAAGACTTTGCCAAGCAAGGCAACACCACTTTTGCTTTGCTACTGGTCAACGGCACGTTCAAGGACCAATACGTTAGTGAAGGTGGGCAGTGCGCTGAGCATTGGATGCTGACATCGGTCACTTGGGTATCTGAGATTGAGAGGGCTGTCAGCAAGGTGCACGGCCCAAGGCCGGAACCCTCAAGCTTTCTCGTCGCTCTGAATCGAACACCTTGTAATGGGCATCACGGGAGCATCTCTGGACGCGGGGGTTGCTCTGGAAAGCTCGTGGCAGAGCTTGTACGCATCCGCGAGTCACTCGCAGATCCAGATAGGTTCGACGAATTCTTCGCTTTCACACTTGCTTGCACAGGATACTACGACGGGCCAAACGAGGAAGGCAAGCCCATGTATGGGCTATGGACCACCAACTACGACATACTGGCTTTGCAAAGGGCGGGATGGAAAGTGAAGGCGTTGCAGGTTGGAAAGTCGCTTACAGCACGTGGGAGAAAGCTGGCGACATGGTCAGGGGAAATCGCAACAAGCAAAGTCCTTGTACCTGACGAGAAACATCCCTTCGTGAAGGAGCAATTTGATCGGTACATGGATCAAGCATTGAAGTGGACGCCGAAAGCTAGTCTCCCCAGGAAACCGGGAAAATGACCACCACCCAAGACATAGTCGCCAAACTCTGGAACCTCTGCCACATCCTGCGGGACGATGGCATCACATATCACGAATACGTCACAGAACTGACCTTCCTGCTGTTCCTGAAGATGATGAAGGAAACCGCCAAGGAGTCGGAACTGCCCAAGGGCTACCGCTGGGGCGACCTGGAGTCGCAAAGCGGCGTTGACCAGCTGACGTTCTACCGCGAACTGCTGGTCCACCTGGGCACGCACGGCAGTGGGCGGGTCAAGGCCATATTCAACAATGCCAACACATCGCTCCGGCAGCCCAAGAACCTGGCCAAGCTGGTGCAGGACATCGACACCCTGGACTGGTACAGCGCTCGGCAGGAGGGGTTGGGCGATATGTACGAGGGGCTGCTGGAGCGGAACGCCGAGGAGAAGAAAAGCGGCGCGGGCCAGTACTTCACGCCTCGGCCGCTGATCGAGTGCATGGTGAACCTGGTGCAGCCGCAGGCAGGCGAGCGGATTCAAGACCCGGCGGCCGGCACGGGCGGTTTCCTCACTGCCGCCGATCGCTACATCAAGCAGCATACCGACGACCTGTTCGATCTGACCCAGCAGCAGCAGGAGTTTCAAAGACGCGAGGCGTATCACGCCATCGAACTGGTCCCGGACGCTCATCGGCTGCTGCTGATGAATGCCATGCTGCATGGCGTCGAGGGGCATTTGAACCTGGGCGATACGCTGGGCGACGATGGCAAGCGGCTGCCGCGAGCGAACGTGATCCTGACCAATCCGCCATTCGGCACCAAGAAGGGCGGCGGCCGGCCGACGCGGGACGATTTCACGTACCCCACCAGCAACAAGCAGTTGTGCTTCCTGCAGCACATCTACCGGGGCCTGCTGCCCGGCGGTCGAGCGGCGGTGGTGCTGCCCGACAACGTGCTGTTCGAGGAAGGCGTGGGCACCAAGGTACGCACCGACCTGATGGACAAGTGCAACCTGCACACCATCCTGCGGCTGCCGACCGGCATCTTTTACGCTCAGGGCGTCAAGACCAACGTCCTGTTCTTCACCCGCGGCACGGACAGCGAGAAGGGCAACACGCGTGAAGTCTGGGTCTACGACCTGCGGACCAACATGCCCAGCTTCGGCAAGCGGACGCCGCTGACGCACGACCACTTCCTGGAGTTCGAACGGGCCTACGGCAAGGACCCGCTCGGTACATCTCGCCGGACGGATCAAGGCGAGGAAGGCCGCTTCCGCTGTTTCTCGCGCGAGGCAATCGCCAAGCGGAACGACAACCTGGACATTTCCTGGCTGCACGACGAATCCGTCGGCAAAGCCGAGGATCTGCCGGAACCAGAGGAAATAGCCGCCCTGATCATGGAACGACTCCGGACCGCCGTCGAGGAAATGGAGGCTCTGACGGAGTTGTTGGCGGGGGAGGAGGTGGAAGGGTGAGTGAGGCTAATGGGCTACCCAGAGGTTGGGCGTCGACACGCATTTCCGAGGTAACCGAGGCGTCCAAATCCAGGGTAGAACCCAGCGATTGTCCAGACTCTGCGTATCTAAGTCTGGAGCACTTGGCGTCTGGCAACCGCAGGATCCTCGGACAAGGCAAAGCGAGTGACGTTTCAAGCACAAAATCCGTTTTCCGGGCTGGAGATGTATTGTACGGCAAGCTCCGTCCCTATCTGAACAAGGTGTGCGTGCCAGAGTTTGATGGCGTGTGCTCCACGGACATTCTCGTTTTCCCACCGTCGACTGCAATCGAGAATAGATTCCTACTGCTCTTACTCTCGCAACCGAGACTGGTCACATTTGCCCATGAACGTTCATCCGGCATCAACTTACCCCGCATCGGAGCAGACGAATTGGGGGAATTCGCCTTCGATCTCCCACCCCTCCCCGAGCAACGCCGCATCGTCGCCGCCATCGAGGCGTTGCAGGAGCGGAGCCGGCGGGCGCGGGAAGCGTTGGAGTCGATCCCGCCGATGTTGGAGCAGTTTCGGCAGTCGGTCCTGGCGTCCGCCTTCCGGGGCGACCTGACCGCTGACTGGCGCGCGGCGCACCCCGACGTGGAACCCGCCTCCGAACTGCTGAAGCGCATCCGTGCCGAGCGCCGCCGACAATGGGAAGAAGCCGAACTCGCCAAAATGCAGGCCAAAGGCAAGACGCCCAAGGATGATAAGTGGAAGGAGAAGTATCAGGAGCCGGAACCGGTCGATACAAGCGAGCTTCCGGAGTTGCCGAGGGAGTGGTGCTGGGCTGCGCTCGGTGAATTGCTGTCTGCAGTGAGCCCCCTGTGCTACGGCGTTGTACAGCCGGGCGACGAAACACACCATGGAGTTCGCCTGATACGAGTTTGTGACATCCAAGACGGTAGAGTGAACGCAACTGCCTTGCGTCGAATATCGGAGGCGATTGATGAGCAATATGCTCGGTCGCGAGTGAGGGGCAGCGAGATCTTACTCTCAGTTGTAGGGACGATCGGTCGCGTAGCGGTCGTTACTAGCGGCTTGGCTGGGGCCAATATTGCACGTGCGATCGCGCGTCTGACGCCGCTGGAACACATTCCAAAAAGGTGGCTCATGCATTGCCTCAACACGCCTCGCCTCCAAGACTGGCTCGTCCGCGGTTCTCGAGAAGTCGCCAGGAAGACGCTGAATCTGGGCGTACTTGAGCGTGCCGTGATACCAGTCGCACCGACAATGGAAATGGCCGAGACGGTTAGACTGGTCGACGGTCTGCTCGCCGATGACGCGATCAAGATGTTGGTTGGTGAATCCTCAAGCTGCCTCCAAGAACTCGACCAATCCATCCTCGCCAAAGCTTTCCGCGGCGAGCTGGTGCCGCAGAATCCCAATGACGAGCCGGCGTCGGTGCTGCTGGAGCGAATCCGGGCCGAGCGGGAAGCGGCGGCTGGGAAGGGGAAGCCGGCGGGTCGCCGCAAACGGGCCCCGCGACAGAGTCAGCCTGCCACGGAGGACACAACCGACGAACCTGCCAGTCCCAACGGCCGCCGTCTGACCCAGCGCCGATCTGCAACGCCGCGAGAAGCATCGGCACCAGCTCCGACGCGCGACCCGCTGGCCGAGACGCCCACCGACGACATCATGGCCGCCTTCCGCAAGGCCTGCTGGGGCGCTGGCGACCAGACCGAGGACCAACTGCTGCGCGCCGTCGCCGGGCAACTGGGCTACCAGCGAGTGCGGCAGGACCTGCGGGCGAGCCTGCAGAAGCACCTCCGCACGGCCATCCGCCGCCGAATCCTCGAACGGGACGGCGACACCCTGCGCTGCCCCACGCTGATTTTCCGCAACTACGACGACGACTTCCTGCTCCAGGCCCTCCGCCGCGTCATGGCCAAGAACCGTGAGTACACCCGCGACGACGTACTCCACAACCTCGCCCTGCACCTCGGCTACAGTCACGTCACTGACGCCATGCGGGAGCGAATGCGAAGTGTATTTCGGCTGGCGATACGGGCAGGTGTCGTCGGGTACCGAGGTACCGTCGTGTGGGTTGAGAGCTAACGACAAGAACGTCAGCACCACGATACGCGATTGAAAGGAGCGAACAGTTGTACGACGATACCTTACCCCCAACCTTTGCTGTATACCGAAAGGCGCTCGCGAACGTCCATTTCACGAGCACAGAATTGTCTGCTCTTCGCTTTCAGTTTTCTCGGCCGGAACGGTCGACGACATCACAACAGCTTGCCATGCACCTTCACGGAAACAGAAAGATCGCAGTGACGAACGGGATATATGGCAGGTTGGCTGGCAAGGTTGCCAAGGCCGTAGGATTCAAAACCGCTGGTCCACCCCGCCCCGGAAACTGGCGTGCCATTTCGCTGGGCGATGGCAGCGGAGAGCACTTCAAGTGGATCATGCGAGATGAGTTCGCAAGAGCGCTGATTGAGGTAGGAATCGTTGACCCCGAGACGGACGGGTGGGATGCGACGCCACCTGATGTAGATGCGCCCGATGGGTTTGCAGGTCTTGAGGGAGGACCGAAACTCCGAACGCACCTGGCAAAGGAACGCTCGCCGCTGCTGGCAAAGAAGAAGAAAGCCCAGGCAGCATCGTTGGCCTGCGAGGTCTGTGGATTTGATGCGAGGGCAGTGTACGGGATCGAGTACTGCGAGGTCCACCACCTGACCCCACTCTCACAGCTTACAAAGGCCACAAAGATCACGCTCGACGAGTTGGCGATAGTCTGCGCGAATTGCCATCGCATAATCCACTCCAGGCACCCGGAGCCTTTCAAGCTGGACGAGGTGCGGCAGATGTTGCGAAATGGGTAGGCCGTGGTCAACAGACACCTGGCCCGATCCTAGTTGCGATCCACAATCTGAATGGACGTCTCTGCTAAACCCACCGCGGTCCGACCTTTGCGCATCTTCAATTCCAAAAATGGAAAACGGTCAAAATGAGTGACTTTTGCATTGCCACCTTCAACATGAATCTTGGCAAAGGCGACTGGGACCATCTGCTGGACGCGGAAAAGCCGGACATTATCCTTGCCCAGGAGTCCCACGATCCCAACAGCCAACTCCGCAAGCTGTTTGACGAGCACGCGGGACACACCATTTGGCGGGAGATTCCGAACTCGCGTCGCGGCTCGTCCATTTACTTCCGACACGCCGAATTGACCGAGGTACCTCTGTCCGACTTTCAAGGGCAGGCTCTGGTTGCGGAAACGGATTCCGTCCCCTGGTCCAGCAAGCCCGACCTGCCGCTGCGAATCGTCTGCATCCACGCCGGAAAGGCCGACAAAGGTGGCTACGCGGCGCGGGTGGATGCGATTCTCAACCTGATTCGCGAGTTGCAGCCCGGCGGTGACCTGATAATCGGCGGCGACTTCAATCTGACCATCAGCGAGCGTCATCCTGACGAACCTAGGTCAACAGCACAGAAGGATCTGGAGATTCAGGCCAGACTGCGGGACCAGTTCGGGCTGATGAACTGCTGGCAAGCAGCCAACGAGGGGAAATACCTGGCTCAAACGCTCCGCTGGACACGGAGCCCAGAGACACCCTACCACTGCGATGGCCTTTTCGTGCCCGAATCCTGGCGGGAGCGCCTCCTGTCTTGCGACGTATTGCCAGGCGAACAGTGGACGCACCTGAGCGACCATTTGCCGGTCGTGGCGAAGTTTCGGACTTCCCCGTCATAGCGAGGAACGCGAATACGACAGCCGTAAGACGCCTTACCCTGACCTCCATCGGCAGGAGCAACCCAATGCCCCGCCACCAGATTGTCATGCGTACCCCCGAGCGATTGCTCCGCAAACGGGATGTCGAATTCGCTATTCGCGTTGGCGGCGAGCTGATGGGCACTTTGCTGATTTCCAAGGGGTCCATCGACTACCAGCCGGCGCATTCTCAGTCCAGCTATACCTACCCATGGAGGAAAGTCCATGAGTTGTTCACCAGGAAGAAATGGCAACCAACTGGCGCAATCGAGAAACTGGAAGCTGACGTAGACTGATCACCTCGATCGCAAGAGTCGATTGATTGGAAAGCTGACCGCTGCGCCCCAGCACATCACGCGGTCGCTGTCCGAGTATGCGAAGTCGCGAGGGGGGGCAGAGTGAAGAATTGAGAGTGAATCCTCTGAATACCATTTACAGTCGCCCGAAGTTCCCCGCGTTGAGATGACTTGCACTTTCGAAAGCAAGTCTACGACCGGGTCTTCTTGATGCCGAGTTCATGTGCCTGTGGCAGAAGACTTGCAAGGCAGCACCTCCAATGACACTCAGGACACTCGTATCCATAGATTTTTCCGACGTAGGTTGGCTTCATTCGCCCATGTCCATTGGGGCATGCCACCCAGAGCTCCAGTTCCATAAAGTCCGTCTTGTAGATCAATTCGCTAATACCACACTTCGTGCAGTACGACTTCACGAAGCCGTAAGTGGCTGATTGTGCCAGAAGCTGACTCGCGTGGCAGCATCTCGACTCCCTTGGGAACACGACCCTGATTTGGGCGAGTGGAACGTGCAACGAATCACTGGGCGTCAAGCCAAGCGATTCCGCCGCCTGCTGGGCCCTTGTTACGAATGACGCCAGGCCTGAGTCGGTGACGGGGCGGACCGACTCGCGCAACCGGCGCAATTCCTCTTCGTAGTCAATGCGTTCAGCATCGCGCTCCTCGCCCATCGTTTGGAGACTCTCGTAATACTGCAGGGCCTCTGACTCCAAATCCTGCTTGATCTTCTCTAGCTCTACTACCTTGCCGCGGGCGAAGGACAAATCAATTTCGTAACGCGCTACCACATCGCGCTGCGCTGCCAATTCTGCTCTCAGGTCTGACTCCAAGTCTGATGTACTCGGTGGGGGACGAAACGGCCCGAACCGCTCGTCAGACTTGATGAACGTCCGTTGATACCACATCGCGAGTTCACGGGCAGCAATAAGTGTGCGGTACGCATCCCGTTTGTCGGCCCTTGTTCCTTCATCGCCTTTGCCCTCATGTGCCGCTTCGTTCCCCAAGTCGCGCAGGAGATAAAAGTGTGACCGGATTTGCGGCGGCAGGAATTGGCTGCCTCGCAAGCACTGGAGAAGTTCGTTGAGTGACTTGCCTTTGACCTCAAAGTCGTGAATCTCCAGCACATGACGTGCGAGTCTCTCGGCAAACTGCCTCAGTTTGATGAGGCATGTGTTTGTATCTTCAAATACGTATCGTTCTGCGCGAAGGGCGTACTCCGCCAAATAGTCATCGAGGAATCCGAAGTTCGGGGAGTTAATCATATTGAAGCCTCGCCAACGTGACCGTGCCGCAACACCTATTCGCCCCAGCTTAACACGCCTATTTCGCGGAAAACATGGCTGCACCAACGTAACTGCGCGCGGGCGAGCCTCGGGGGACAGCCCCCTGGGCTACCGCTGGTCCTGGCGCGGGACACTATGCCAACGGTCCGCGCGGCAGCGCTGCCGATAGACTATCCCGCTACAACCGCTTCAACGAACGTTCAACGGTTTGTAGCGGCGCCTGCCGCTGGCATTCTCTACTGGCATTCTCGCCGATACTCGCCGCGCGTTGCGTTCCGCTATGGGGCTGGACGTGCGCCTACGATTGCAACGCGCCGAGCGTTTCGGCGCAAAAGTGAAACCCGGCTGGCGGCTACCAACCGGGTTTCGGTACCAACGTTCCCCGGTTATTGGGAGTTGTCGGCAATGTCTCACGCTACCACGTCCAAGCAGGTTTCGCAATCGTTCGCCGAGTTCGCGCCGCTGGCCTACTGGATTGCCCGCCGCTGGGCTGGGCGCTTCCTGGAACGGTCCGCGC
>JAGFJK010000354.1 GCA_024102795.1 Pirellulaceae bacterium | reverse complement strand
CGCATTACTTTCTGCACGACGGCCACGGCTCGGTCCGCGCGCTGCTCAACTCGCTTGGAGCCTTCGCCACCATCTGGAACGAGCAAACGCAATGGGAAGAGCCGCAGGTCTTCCACTTCGACGCCTACGGCAACGCGTTGGGCTTCGATCCATCCGCCGCGCTAACCAACTTGCTCTACAGCGGCGAGCTGTTCGACTCCCGCATCGGCCAGCAGTACCTCCGCGCCCGCTACTACGACCCCGCCGCCGGCCGCTTCAATCGCCTCGATCCCTTCGCCGGCAATTCACAGGATCCACAGTCGTATCACAAGTATCTGTACACCCACGGTGATCCGGTTAACGGAATCGACCCGACTGGGTTGTATGCACTTAACGGATTGATGTCAGGTATCGGGACTCGACTTCGCATGGCGGCACAAAATGTCGGCAGCCGCTTGGTCGCCAAGCGTTACGCGCTCGCCAAGATTACCCTCGCGCAGAATGCCTTGGTGACAGTAATTGCAGGGTATAACATCGCCAAGAATCCTATTCCAGACGGATACATGGTAAACTTCGGATATAGTGGCCAAACTCATGGTGTGGGTGGTGGATTGGTTGGAAGTATTTATTTCGACTTTGCGACGCGCAAGATACACGTCTTCGGCGGAGTAGAGTTTGGTTTGGCTCCAGTATCTGCATTTGCACGAGGTAGGGGGCGTGACTACCTCCGAACGTCAGGGTTTGTATGGAATGTCGATCATCCATCCGATCTTGCCGGACCATCGACAACTGCAACGTTGCCAATATGGTTATTGCGCCGCAACTATCGCATTCTTAATCCGACGCTACCAAACTATTCGAGTTTCCACCCGTGGATGACGCTGATACGGCAATACGAAGAAGGCAACAGTTTTGAAGCGCGATCCGGTGTTGCACAAGTGTCCCACTCGCTTGGGGGTGACACGGTAGGGGTCTACTACGGACGCAATTCGTATACATGGGCGGCAACAATGGGTTTCACTCGTTGGTTATTTGAAGTTGCGGATCTAAATAACATTGAACCAATGATTGCGAATGCTTTTGGTGGAGTTGACAATGACTTTGTAGGACACGTCGCGCGTTTTGTAGCGCTATTTAAAGGGCAGCTTCCGTGAATGGAACCGAGATGTTTTGGGATGATCCCGATGGCGCCGAGGCGATTCTTCGCCTTCGAGCTGCAGCGCTGAGTGACGACGGACGCCGTGAACGCTACCTCGAAAACCGTCGCAGATGCCCACTCGTCCGACGTCCCGCCCTCGCAATAGCTACATATGCTGAAATGGTCCCGGGTGTTTAACATAACAATCGCATTATGTGTCATCTGCGCACTCTTTCCAACGGCATTCAAGAATCGTGGCACCATTGGCGAAGCAATTATGTCGATGTTGAATTCGGTATGCATTTGCGTGTTTGCGATTTCACTTTGCACTGCTATGTTGTTCCAATCTCGGGCGGCCTTTGCGGTCGCCGCTTGCGCGTGGATTCTCGGTTATGCTGCGAGACGAGTTGAAAGAAAACGACAAGCTCGGCGTCAGTCTGAGCAACTTGCGAAAATGGCTGCCATATACCCCGAATTGAATGACGACCCTCCGCAAGGGTTGCGCACATCGGATGCTCTTGGCACTACGCGATACCGTCTCTTTCGCATGCCAGACGGTATTCTAATTGGAGAAGTGTCGCGAGCACAGCTTGAGGAGTTGATCGAATGGACGGTCGTGAGTAACGACATGCTAGTACTTGTCGAGACGCTTGATGTGATGGCCGAACACAACGCTGACTCGCAGTTAATCAACCTATTGCGGGAGGGGATAAAACCTGATGGCGGAATCATCAGATGGTATGATGTGCATGTGCCCATTAAGCAATAATCCACAGGGCTGCCTTATTGAACCGAAAGGCGGCCTTCACCGACAACACCGAAACAACCAAGACGTCGGAAACCAGCTTCGCCTACCACGTGTAGGGCCGGATGCGGCGCGTCGAGATCGATGCCACCGGCAACGGCGTGCTCGACCAGATCGTGCAATACGATTACGACACCGCCGGCATTCGCATCCAAGCCGACCAACTCGACCCTGCCGACGGCTCCACCGTTCTCACGTCAACCAAGTATTTGGTCGATCACCGCAACCATACCGGCTACCAGCAGGTGATCGAGGAGACCGAGTTCAATTCATCCGGCGCGCCGAGCAGGAGCGTTTCATACGTCTTCGGTCACCGCCGGGTGCCGAGCGACCGGCCGGCGCCTGGCGGCCGGTGGATGCCTGGGCCGTTTGACCCGGTGCCGAGCGATTGTCGCGGCCTTGCCCGGAGGCGCCCCCGGGACGGTTTTCGGACGAACCGCCACCTTGCATCGAATCGCCGCTGGCCGGATTGCGGCTGGCTGGGTCGCCGCTAACCGGGTCGCCAGTTGCGGCACTGTCACCGGCCCCCTGGCCGTTCCAGCGGCCGGTGGCGGTGTTCTCTCCTGGGACTCGACTGCCGTCGGGCGCTCCGCTGCTGCCGCTCGCCCCGATTCCGCTCCCGCTGCTACTGCTGGCTCCCACTCCTCGTCCCGGCCGGCCACTGCCGCTGCCGCTGCCGCGCGAGCCCGAGCCGGTGCCACTCAGCCGCGTAAAGCCTCCGCTGCTGCTGGCGACGAGTCCCGCGGAGGCGCCGCCGCCCTCAAAACGGCTGGGCATGGCGGCGGCCAGCAGGTTTTGCCGGCGGCGAGCGGCGACGATGGTCTCCTGCAACAGCGGCGCCAGCGCCCGATCCTCCTCCGGATACTTCAGCCGCAACTGGGCCTCGACCAGTTCGTAGCCGAATTCGTCATCCCAGGCTTTTAGCGCCGAGCGGGCTCCGGCGTAGGCTTCCACTCCGTCCGGCCGGACCAGCAGCAACGGGTAGGGTTCGCTACCCGCTTCGGGACCCTGCCGCCAATGTTCCCGAATCGCCCGGAGCACGGCGTCCAACGGGTTGCCGGGTCCCAGCGGTCCTTGAAAATCGGACAGCGGCAACAGAATGCCGGCCGGCTGGACCAGCACGCCTTGCGCCGTGCATTCCAGATAGATCGGCCGGCGACGCGTACCGTTCGGACCCTGGTAGGGGATGATCGTGTACGACTTCGGTTCGTCGGCCAGACGGCGGCGAGCCTGATCCAGCTCCTGCCGGGCCTTGTCGATCGCCAGCCGCAGTTGCTCCAGTTCCCGCTCGCGGGCCCGCTGCCGCTCGGCGGTCTCGTCGCTGGCCAGCGGCGAGCGGAGGCTGTCGGCTTGCCCGACCAGTTGCTTCCAGCGGGCCTGCAATTCGCGGAGGTGCTCCTCCAGGTGCCCCAGCTCCAGCCGCCGATCGCCGATCTCCTCGGTCTGTTTGCCTCGTTGTTCCGCCAGCACTTGCTGCCGCCACTCGTATTCCTCGCGCCGCAGTTGCAGCTCGCGCAGGCTGGAGTCGTCTTCCCGCAGCCGGCGCTCGCTGTCGGCGATGGTCCGGGCATCCACGCGGGCCTGCTGAACCACCATCACCAGCAGCACGATCAGGCCGCCCATCGTGCAGATGAGCACGGCGAGAAACGGGAACAGCGAGACCTCGGTGGCCGGCTTACGGAACCGTGGCCGTCTCATGCCGCGCGTTCCTTGGTGGCCTTGAGGTCGAGGGCCGAAGCGGCATGGCCGGGCAGGTGGCCGAGGCGCGCGTTGAGCAGGTGGATGGTCGCCGAGAGGCTCATCACGGTCTCTTCGAAATGCTTGGCGCCGGCCAGGGCGTGGAGGTTGTCGTTGAGCGTCCTTTCCAGCGTGATCACGTCGCCGGTGACTTGCACGACCTGGGCCAGCAGTTCATTCTGGCGAGCCATCTCGGCTTGCTGGCCGCGGAGCAGTTCGGCGCCGGAATCCAGCGACTGCTGCCACTGCTGCCAGCGAGCTTCGACCTGCTGCGCCGACTGTTGTTCGGCTTCGGCCAGGGCTCGGGCGTGACGGTCGAGCGATTGTTCCAGAGCCGCGGCCAGCACGCGCGTCTGGTGCTGGCCAGCGGTGTCCACCAGCCCGCTCCAGCGCTGCTGCGCCGCGTCCAGGCCGGCCTGCCAAAGTTCCACTTGCCGCTCGACCAGATGCTCGACCGCCCGCAGCATCGCCTGGCCGGTGCGTTCGATCGACGCCGCGTGCGGATCGGCCGACGTGCCGAGCTGTTCGAAGCGGCCCACCAGTTCGCCGCTCACGCGGTCGTCCACGGCCGCCAGCAGTTGCGATTCGATGCGGTCGATCAGGAACTGGATGAACATCAGGACGATCGCCATCGTCAACGCCACGGTGGTCGTATCGAAGGCCACGTACAGGCCGGCGGTGAAGCGGTTCATCGCCGACTCGATGCTGGACGCCATCTCCGCCGGATTCAAGTCGCCCAGCGCTTGCGTGATGCCGATCACGGTGCCCAGGAAGCCAAGCATCGGCGTGGCCCAACTGATGATCCGCACCAGCGCATAGCTGTCCTGCTGGCGAGCGGCGTCGAGGTCGGCCAGGTACTTGAGTTCATCCTCCAGCCCCTCGGCCGAACCTTTCCGCTCGACAAACTCCAGCGCGTCGTGCAGCCGGCGGCCCAGGTACGAATTGCGGGCCGCGGCGGGCAATGCGGCCAGCCGGTCCAGATGGTCGCTGCAGTGTTCGACGGGGATCGTCCGCCGGCGATCGTCCCCCAGCCGCAGCCGCTCCAGCCACTGCTGCTGCCCCAGCACGTTGGCCAGCTTCAGGATCAGAGCCGCCAGGCCCACGCTGAACATCGCCACCTCGGCGTACGCTACCGGATGCGAGGCGAAATAGCGGTGCGCGAACGGCGTGTTCAGCGGACCTTGAAACAGCAACGTGTAAAACACGCCGCTGGCCCCCAGACCCAGCAGCAAGGGCCAGCCCAGATTGCCAACGATCGCCATCAGCGTGTTGCGTTGTGGACTTCGAGTCACCGCGGACTTCCTTGTTCTACGAGTGACCTGCCGGGGCACCGCCACGATCGGCCTGGCTGCCCTCAAAATCGGCGCAATCGCTACATCTTAATGAACATTTATCGGCCGAATCGGGACGATATGCGAACCGGGCAAGCCGGGAAAGGTCAATCCGGCGGATCGGGGACTGGCCGGGGACTGGCGGACTGGGGACCGGCGGGAGCCGTCAAAGTTTGCGAAAGTTTCCCGCAACCGGCATCCGATATCTTGTGCGTCCAACTGACAGATACCACCAGACCGCTCCAGCGAGGGGTCTTGGGTGCGACGGATTTCCCAGGGGGGATGAGCGTCCGGGTGCGACCCGTCAGGGCGCACCCGGACATTTCGCAAAGGTACCGGACACCTTTTCGCTACGCGCGGTAGGTGGCGAAGCACTGCGGCGTTTCCCAGAGCTTGACTTCGGCGATGGGAAATCCCTGGCTGGCGGTGAATTCGTAGATCAACCGGGCGATCGTCTCGGCCGTTGGATTCGTGTCCAGCAAGTACAGCGGCTCGCCCAATTCTTGCAGCATCGGCACCACCGGATCGTCCCGATGCAGAATCATGCGGTGGTCCAGTTGGTCGTCGATCCAGCGGCTGACCACCCGCTTGATATCGGAAAAGTCGAGCACCATGCCGCGCGCATCCAGCTCGGACGATTCAATCGCGATCACCGCTCGGCCGTTATGCCCGTGCAGGAAGCGGCACTTGCCATCATAATTCAGCAATCGATGGCCGTAGCAGAAGTCGATCTGTCGGGTCACTCGGAACATGGGGCGGTTTCCGGTTGCTAAAGGTTTGGGAATTGCCAGGCCGAAGGCCATCACCGGGGGGCAAGGCGGGTCTCAGCCCCGTCCTGCATGGTGGTCACCACCGGGGTCAGGACGCGGCCGATTCCCTGGTCAGGGCGTAGGGTGTCAAATCCACGCGGCCCACGTCGCGAAACGCGCTCCGCCGCTCGGCGCACTTGTTGCAAGTTCCACAGTGCAGGCCGCGGATCGGGGAAACACAGGAAAAAGTCAATTCCAGCGGGCAGTGACGTCCGAGCTGCATGACACGGGCTTTGCTTTTGGATCGAAAGGGTGACAGGATTCGCAGTCGCTGGTTGCCGGAGTGGTTGACCACGGATTGCAGCAACGCGAAAAAATCGGGCCTGGCGTCCGCAAACGGGCTGGTCCCCAGGGGCGCGAGCGCGAGCTGGCCAATACCCTTCAATTGGCACCAGATCGCCGGCTTGATCAGCAGCAAGGCGTTGCGGCCCGGCAGAAACATCGCTTCGTCGGGCGAATCGGCGGCCGGCGCGTCGCGTCCGTGAATGCTCCAATGATCCTCGTACAGGTCGGCCAGGGGCAGCTCCAACGTCACCAGGGGCAGCAGCAGCGGTGCCTGAATGGCCGCCAGAAACCGCCGCAAACCGCGTTCTTCGGGGTCCTGCCAGGCCAGGTTCGAACGGACGTAGAGCGGTTGAACCGTCTTCTCCCGCCGCAGCAGGTGTGCGACCAGAACCGAGCTGTCCAGCCCGCCGCTGGCCAGCACGGCGATGGTTGATGTTGAGCTTGAAGCCATAACGTCACGAGCGGGATTCTCAAGACGGGCCGGTGGCGTCCAACTGGCAAGTGTAGGCCGACCCGCCGGCCGTGACGAGGGGTATCGCGAGCGGCCAGGCGGGTGCCGCCACCCGTGGACCCTGCGGCTCCGGATGGGTCAAGCTGCCCTTGCCCCCTGGAGGGCGGATCGCTAAACTCCCGCCCCGCTTGGACTTCGCGCCTGTTTCGCCGGGGCCGGGTCGGGCGGTGCAGTCGGGACAAGTGCCGGCCGGCGAGCGGACAATCGGGTTCTGCCGATGGCAGGACTTGAGCGGTGCGTGGATTGATCGGAGGGAACTGCGGGAACGCTCCCGCAGGGGCAAGCAACTTGAATCGGAAATTGGCGCTCTTAGAATAGTGGCAGAAGCGCTCCGATTTCCGTGGTTCTCAAGGGGTTAGGTGAACCATGCGAACAACGGTCTGGGGATCGCTGCTAGTGGCGAGTCTTTTCGTGGCGGGATATGTGGCGGCCGTGGTTCTGGCCCCGGCCTACGGGCAAGCGCCGGCGGGTTATCCGCCCGCGGCGAGTTCGATGATCGCTCTGCGGTGCGACGGGCCCGAAGGGGCCGAGATGCTGACCTTGATCGACACGCACACCCGTGTGCTAAGTGTCTATCATGTGGATCGGGCCAGCGGAAAAGTTAGCTTGAAGAGCGTCCGCAACGTATACTGGGACTTGCAGATGGAAGAGTTCAACGGTTTGAGCCCGACGCCGCGCGACATTCAGTCGCTGCTCCGGCAGCGACCTTAGACCCGCGGTTGGCCGGGCCGAGTGCACGATCCGCTCCGCCGGTTTGTCCGGCCCGCGTCGCCAACTGGAGTTTCCGATGGCTGGCAAGTTTATTGTTTTGGACGACGCCGCGAAGATGCTCGGCGTAACCTCGGAGGAACTGACCGAAATGCTCTCGCGGCGCGAGATCTTCGGTTACCGGGACGGAGCCAGTTGGAAGTTCAAGGCGGAGGAAATCGAGCGGGTGGCCGGCGAACGGGGCGTTTCCCTGGGGGCGGGCGCCGCCGCCGATGCGCCGCTGTCGTTCGACGACGATTTCGACAACCTGCTGAAGGACGACGGCGACGACGCGCTGTCGCTCGACGATTCGGCCGAGGAAGGGTCGTCGATTCTGGTCAGCGATCGCGAAGTGGGCAGCCCGGAGGATTCCACTTCCAGCACGATCATTGGCGCTGGCAGTCCGGCCGACCTGAACCTGGCCGGCGAGGATAGCGACTTGAGATTGACGCCCGAGGGTGCGGACGATTTCGGGTTGGGCGGCAGCGACGTTTCGCTGGTCGCCGACGAAGGGAGCGACGTCCGGCTGGCGTCGGGTGGTTCCGACGTGCTGTCGGGAGCCGATTCGGAGCTGAAACTGGCCAGCGGCAGCGGAACCGGCGACCTGGGCGAAGAGCTGGCGCTGGAATCCGACGCGCTGGATCTGGGCAGCGACGTCAACCTGGCGCTGGACGAAGACGACGACGACCTGGTGCTGGGAGCCAGCGGGACCGGCAGCGATGTGACGCTGGATGCCGAGGGCAGCGGGATCAACCTGGCGTCGCCCTCCGACAGCGGCTTGTCGCTGGAAGACGAACCGCTGGAACTGGCCGGTTCCGGCTTGGGATCGTCGCTGGAGCTGCCCGAGGACGAGGACTTTATTTCGCTGGAAGACATGGCCGGCGCGGACGAGGCGACGCAGTTGAAGCAGGACGAGGAGTTCCTGCTGGCGCCGTCGGACGACCTGGGGATCGACGCCGACGACTCCGACAGCGGCTCGCAAGTGATCGCGCTGGAGGACTCGGAAGCCTTCGACCAGGAAGCGGCCACGTTGCTGCAGCCCGGCGATCAAGGACTGCTGGGTGTGGGAGCTCCCGCCGCGATGGGTGCCCAACCCGCCGGCGGCATGGGAGGCGTCCTGCCGCTGGGACCCGTCGGCGGTGCCATGCCGGCGACCGGGCCCGCGCCGGTGACGATGATGCCAGCCGAATTGCCCGAAGCCCCGTATTCGATCTGGAATGTACTCAGCTTGCTGGTCATCGTCATGCTGATGTCGCTGACTGGGATGTTGATGATGGACCTGATTCGCAATATGTGGAGCTGGGAAGGCGAGTACGCGGCGACCACGTCGATCATGGACGGGATCTTCGACATGTTGGGCTTCACGCGTTAACAACTCGAACCCCCGGATAACACCGGGGGCCGCGCACGACAACCGGCGGTGCGACGCTCGCGCGGGCGTGGATTCGAAAGGAGTCGAATCATGCGACAACAGTGGGACATTCTGGCGGTATTTTTCCTTGCGTTTCTGTTGGCCGCGGGCTGTTCCACCGGTCCCTCCCGGTTGGCCAGGTGCCAGACCGAGATCGAGCAGTTGCGCGAGCGTCTGGCGCAGGAGCAGCAGCTCCGGTTGACCAAGGAGGCTCAGATGCGGCGCTTGGCCGAGCGGTTGGCGGAGTCCGAAAAGCAGCTCGCCCTTCAGATTGACGCCCGGCAACTCGACGACAGTCTGGCCGAGCGCCCGGCCGTCTCGTTCGACCGGTCCGGGCTGCCAGCGCTAAGCGGCGGGGCGCTCCCCGGCAATTCCGAGGGCGAATCCGCCACGGCCGCGGGCTGGCGTCCCAGCCGCCGGCCGTAACAGTTCCTTCAGGACCCGCGTCGCGTCCTGTACCTTTCCCTGCCGGGTGCGCTATAATCTCTCAGAGCGGCGAACGCCTGCAAGCAGCACGCGGGGCGGTTCGTCGAACAGCAGCGACCCCAACCTCTGCCGGCTGGACCAGGACGTAGTCCGCTGCCCAGCCAGGGCGGCTCCTGGGCGATAGCCGCCCCCCCCACCAGTTAGCAGTTTCTCTTTTCATCGGGAACTACCGTGCCAGGCAGATGCTTTCGCGGCCGCTTTTCGTTTTGGTTCGCCGGATCCTCGGTTCGCGCCGTCCGGCCTGGGGGCTGGCTGGCGATCAGTTTTCTGCTGGTGCTGGTTTGCGGAGTCGGCTGCAATCGGCGGGAGCAGATCAGCAGCTACACCGTGCCGAAGCAGACGACTGCGGCCGCGGCGGCCGGGGCACCCCAGCGGATGCTGGCCGCGCTGGTTCCGCATGCGAACACCGCCTGGTTCTTCAAGCTGATGGGGCCCGACCAGGAAGTGCAGCCGCTCGGCGAACCGTTCCGGCAGTTGGTTCGTTCCGTCCGGTTTGACGCGCAGCGCGGCGAGCCGGCCTGGGATCTGCCCGCCGGCTGGACCGCTCGCCAAGGTTCGGAACTGCGGTTTGCCACCATTGCGGTTCCGGTGGAAGGCAAGACGCTGGAGCTGACGGTGATCCCGCTGGGCATGCCCGACGGCGACACGCCGGACTACCAGCTTTCGAACGTGAATCGTTGGAGGGGCCAGTTGGGGTTGCCGCCGATTGCGGCCGACGCTTTGCCGGATTCGGTGGAACGCTTGGAGCTGGCTGACGGCGAAGCGACGCTGGTGGAACTGGTGGGCCAGGCGGGACCGGCCATGGGACCACCGTTCGCGGGGATGGGTTCTCCGCCGGCGGGCCCGGCATCGGCGCGTCCTCCGGGTGAAGGCGGTTCGGCGCCGGCTGGAGCCGGGGATGCCGCGGGTGGTCCGGGAACGATTCGTTACACGACGCCGGAAGGCTGGGAGCCGGGTCGCGTGGGAGGCATTCGCAAGGCCGCGTTCGTGGTCCGGGACGGCCAGCAGCAGGTCGAGATCACGGCGATCGATCTGGCGGCGGCGGCCGGCGAGTTGCTGCCGAACATCAATCGCTGGCGCGGGCAGATTGAACTGCCGGACGTCGACCAGCAGCAGCTCGATACCCACCTGGTCCCGCTGACGATCGGCGGGCTGCCGGGACATTATGTGGAACTGCCGGCTACCGGAGATCCTGATCGACCCAAGTCGATTCTGGGAGCCGTGGTAGTGGAAGGGCCGCGAGCCTGGTTCTTCAAGCTGATGGGCGACACGCCGCTGGCCCAGCGCGAGCGGGAGCGCCTGCAAGAGTTTCTGAAATCGATTGAGTTTACGAGCGATAACACGGAGAGCCCGTGATGGCCACCAAGACGCTGCCCCCGCAAGCCGACCGCGGCGAACCTCGCCAGCCGCCCGTCGTGGCCGCTCGCCGCGATTGGCGCGACCTGCTGCAACCGCTGGCGTCGCTGCGGCTGACGGTCGTGCTGTTCGCCATGTCGATCTTCATCATCCTGGTCGGCACGTTGGCGCAGGCCGAAAAGGATATGTGGGAGGTGATGGACCTGTATTTCCGGTCGATCTTCGCCTGGATCGAGCTGAAGGTATTCTTCCCGCCAGCCTGGTTCCCGCAAGGTGCGCCGCTGCCCGCCTGGTTGGCCGGAACGGGGTTCTGGTTTCCGGGCGGATTCCTGATTGGCGGCGGCTTGTTCGTCAACCTGCTGGCCGCCCATCTGGTGCGGTTCAGCGCGCAGGCCCGAGGCATGCGCCTGGCGTGGGGCCTGGGTGTGACGGCGCTGGGCATCGTGCTCACCGTGCTGGTGATCCTCAGCGGGCACAACCGCGAGGGCCTGCAAGGCGAACCGCTATTGCCGTGGAACGTGCTCTGGGCCGTGCTGAAAATGTCGCTGGCCGCGCTTTGGATCGCCGCTGGAGCGACCCTGGTGCTGGCCAAGGGCCGCGGGGTCGAGCGGATCGGTCTGGGAGTGTTCACGGTCGGCCTGGGCGCGCTGCTGTTCTACCTGCTGTACCAGGGCGACCGGGTGCAGTTGAGCGCTTCGTCGCTGCGGATTCTCTGGCAGTTGATCCAGGGCGGTCTGGCGTCGTTCGTGCTGCTGGCCGGCTGCATCCTGATCTTCAAAAAGCGGGGCGGCATCGTGCTATTGCACGCGGGCGTGGGACTGATGATGTTCTACGAGCTGTTCGTCAGCATGTACGCCGTGGAAGCCCGGATGACGATCCGCGAGGGCGAAACGGTCGGGTTCGCGCGGGACATCCGCGCGGTGGAACTGGCCGTCATCGACCGCTCGCCCGCCGAACATGACCAGGTGACCGTGATTCCCGGCTCGCTGCTGCAGCGCGGCCAGCCGCTGGAAGACCCCCGGTTGCCATTCCGAGTCGAGCTGGTGCAGTACCTCCGCAACTCGGACCTGCGCGCGGTTTCTGCCGAGGACGGCGCGAAGAATCCCGCGACGGCCGGCGTCGGCCAGCGTTTCGTGGCCGAGGAATTGCGGGCCGGCAGCGGTGCCGATTCAAGCAGCGAGGTCGATATGGCGTCGGCCTACGTCAAGCTGACCGATCCCGAGTCCAACCAGGAGCTGGGCACGTACCTGCTGTCGGTGATCCTGGCCGAGCAGGAGATGACGGAGAAGGTCGAGGTGGGCGGCAAGTCGTACGACGTGGCCTTGCGTTTCAAGCGGGATTACAAACCCTACTCGCTGAGCCTGACGGACGTGCGCCGCGACAACTATCCGGGTACCACCACGCCGCGCAACTACTCGTCCGATCTGATGCTGGTGGACGAGAGCAAGGACGTGCATCGCCCGGTCAAGATCTGGATGAACAACCCGCTGCGCTACGCGGGCGAGACGTTTTATCAGAGCGGTTACCAGGTGGGTCGCGACGGAGTCGAGACGACCGATCTGCAGGTGGTGACCAACACCGGCTGGATGATCCCCTACGTGGCCTGCATGATCGTGACCGTGGGGCTGCTGGCCCAGTTCGTGGGCACGCTGCTGCGGTTCCTGTCGCGGCGCGAACAGGCCAAGCCGGCCGCGGTTGGCGTCCGCGATTCCAGTCAGCGGACCGCGACACTGGTGGCGGCCGGGGCGGCGGGCCTGATGATCCTGGTTTGCCTGGGCATGGTCGCGCCGCGCACGCGAATTCCTCGCGTGGATGACGCCAAGGAGCTGGACCTGTACCGCTTCGGCCAGTTGCCGGTCCGCTACCAGGGCCGCGTCAAGCCGCTCGACACGCTGGCCCGCAACAGCCTGCAGATCGTCTCGAATCGCCGCGAGTATTACGTGGACGAGGAAGGCCAGCGGCAACCGGCCATCCGCTGGTTGCTGGACTTGATGTCCGACTCGGACGCGGCCGAGAAGCACAAGGTGTTCCGCATCGACAGCCTGGAAGTGCTGGACGTGCTCGGCCTGGAACGCCGCTCGGGATTCCGCTACGCGGTCGAGGAGTTCCGGCCGAAGGCCGAGGAGTTTAACGAGCAGGTGGAGCGGGCCCGCAAAAAGCCCCGCGAGGAGCTGACGTCGTTTGAACGCAAATTGCTGGAACTGGACGGGCGCATCCGCACGTTCACCTTGCTGCAGGCCTCGTTCCGCCCGCTGCCGTTCCCGGCGATTCCCAGCGAGGAGGAGTTCGAACAGAACCGCGAGGCGGCGACGCAGCAACTGATGGAGATCCGGCGGCTGCTGGACGCGATGCCCGAAGCCGAGCGGATTCTGAGCTCGATGCAGCCGCCGCAGGCCGTGCCGGTGCTGGACGCCGATGACGATCAGCAGGCGTGGGCACCGTATGGTTTGGCGATGAACCGGGCGTTCGTCCAGCGGGCCATCCTGCAGAAGGAAGCCAACCCGCCGACCGTCGCCTTCGCCGGCATCCTGCACGCCTACCGCGACGGGACGCCGCAGGAGTTCAACCAGGCGGTCAGCGAGTATCAGAAGCAGTTGCGCGACGAACTGCCGATGGGGTTCGCGCCGAACCAGGTCCGCTTCGAATCGTTCTTCAACCACTTCTCGCCGTTCTACCAGTCGATGATCCTGTACCTGGTGGCATTCGTGCTGGGTACGTTGTCCTGGCTGGGGGCGCCGCTGCTGATGTGGCGGAGGCCGCTGAACTGGGCGGCGTTCGGCGTGCTGATGGTGGCGCTGGTCGTGCACACCTTCGCCCTGATCGCGCGGATTTATATTTCGGGCCGGCCGCCCGTGACCAATCTGTACTCGTCGGCCGTCTTCATCGGCTGGGCGTGCGTCGTGCTGGCCGCCGTGCTGGAACTGGTCTTCCGGGTAGGCTTCGGCAACGTCGTGGCAGCCGTCTCGGGTTATTCGACGCTGCTGATCGCCTATTACCTGACCGGCGACGGCGACACGGTGGCCGTGCTGCAGGCCGTGCTCGATACCCAGTTCTGGCTGGCGACGCACGTGCTGGCGGTCACCGCCGGATATTCGACCACCTTCCTGGCGGGCCTGTTCGGGATCTTGTTCATTGCTCGCGGACTGGTCTTTCCCTGGCTCCAGCGGCTGCTGGGCATGCGCCCGCAACTGGACGCCAGTGTGACCAAGGCGCTGGGCGTGATCATCTACGGCGTGGTCTGCTTCTCGCTGTTCTTCAGCTTCTTCGGCACGGTGCTGGGAGGGCTTTGGGCCGACGATTCGTGGGGTCGGTTCTGGGGCTGGGACCCGAAGGAAAACGGCGCCCTGATGATCGTGCTCTGGAACGCCCTGATCCTGCATGCCCGCTGGGGCGGCATAGTCAAGGAACGCGGCATGGCCGTGCTGGCGGTGGCCGGCAACATCGTGACCAGTTGGTCCTGGTTCGGCGTGAACGAACTGGGCATCGGCCTGCACAGTTACGGCTTTACCGAGGGCGTGCTGCTGACGCTGGGAGTCTTCTGGATCAGCCAACTGGCCGTGATCGCCCTGGGCATGGTGCCTCGCCAGGCGTGGTGGCTCGCCAGCGACTCGGCCAAGGCCGCGGCGTAGGGCCGGGCAGACACTCTTCAAGACGATTTGGTAGCGTTTGATCCGGCTCGCAAGCTGCATCGCCCCCCATGAATCACTTCTGGCCCCCTCCCCGGCTTCTGGGGAGGGGCTCTTTCGTGCACTGCCAAACTCAACTCGCACCAAAGTAGCCATCACGCTCCGCGTGATGAGCCTTCCGACCGCCATCTGAACCATCCGCCGCGGCCAGTGTCCAACCAGACTTGCGGCTGGCACAGGTCCGGGCGCTCCTCAACAATCGATGGTGACTCGCTACGACAGAATACGTTGAGTCTGCAAGGGCTAATCAAGCTGAGCGTGATAACTACTTTGCCGGAATTCCCCAGCCTGCCAAATCGACCCCAGAGGTCAATGGTCCCGATCGAATCCCGCAGGCCCCTCCCCGGAAGGAGATCGTGCAGCTTTTAAGTTGAATTAAAGCAGAGGTTTACGGTGAGTCGCCACAATTTGGGGACGAATCGTTCAAGAGTCCTCGCATTTCGGCTTCCGGCGCTGTCTTTACGCCGCAGGCGTTGAACAACCCAGCCCAGGGTCGCCCGCTTCGGGCGCACCCTGGGTGGACGACCGCCTTGAGTCCCTTCTACGCCGAAGGCGTTGCACAAGGCGCCTTGTGGAACGCCTGCGGCGTACAAGAGATATCAAAATCACGGCCACACCCAGGGTGTGCCCGAAGCGGGCGACCCTGGGCTGTGACTGTGGAACGCCTTCGGCGTACAGGAACACCGAGGACGCTCTAGCTACGCTCTAACGCTCTAAACTATGACGACGAAGAAACTTAAAAGCTGCACGATCTCCTTCCGGGGAGGGGGCCAGAAGGACTTTGGTTTCTGTGCGTCGCCTGCTCGGAAGCTGCCCCTTGGTCACCGATGCTGCATGGAACCGATCCCGCCCGAAAACTCTCCCGGCAACCTAGCCAAATTCCAGCAGGCCACGCGGAGCGTGATGGCTACTTTGGGGAGGGGCCTGCCGGGTTCGAGCGGACAACCATGGGTTCATCTCGCGCAAGTGTCTGTAGCGCACGCGGATTCGTAGTGATTCAATCGCAAACCTGATTCTCGCGGCAACGCTGCTTTCGCAAAGCGAAAGCCATTTCTCCAAACAACACCCGCCGTCGGTTCCCCGGCGTGAACGGTCCCCGCCGGCGCTGTATATTGGAACATCGCCCCCAAATAGTTGCCCAAGTGCAAACGATGTGACGAGTTGCTTCGAGATGCCACTTTGTTCAGGATGACCTTCGATGTTACGAGACAATGAACATGTCGTTCCCGGAGCCGGCGGTTGGCGGCGCCGCGACTTCCTCCGCGCTTCGGCCCTGGCCGGCGTGGCGCTCTCCACGAGCCACGGCCCGCATCCGGTGCTTGGCGACGATCAAAGCGGGCCAAGGGCCGAGGAGCTGGTTGCCGGCAAGGACCCGCGGATGAAGGTTTTGCTGGCGGACCCCACCGTGCTGTCCACTCCCCTGAACCTGCTGGCCCGGCAACGGCTCACTCCCGCGACCGAGATGTTCGTGCGGAACAACCAGTTGCTCGCCGGGGCCGCCACCATGCAGCCGCTTCCGCTGAACGGCTGGACGTTCGAACTGGCCGGCCTGCTGCGGCAGCCCCGGGTGGTCGATGCGACCAGCCTGGCGGAGCTGGACCAGGTCGAATACGAGATGGTCCTGCAATGCTCCGGCACCGGGCGAGCGTTGTTCTCGAAGGCCGCGCAAACCAAGGGCACTCAGTGGGATCGCGGCGGGATTGCGAATGTCCGCTTCCGGGGAGTCCGGTTGCGCGACCTGCTGGCGCACTTGAAAGTGGAGGTGGACGAGCGGGCCCGGTTCGTGGCCGCCGAGGGCAAGGACGGGCCGCCCGAAGGCAGCGAGGATTTCGAGCACAGCCTGCCGATCGACGACGTGCTGAGGACCAGTCTGCTGGCCACGCATCTGAACGGCGAGCCGCTGCCGGCGATCCACGGCGGCCCGCTGCGGCTGGTCACGCCCGGCGTCTACGGCACCATGCACCTCAAGTGGCTCGGACGCCTGCGGTTCGAGGCCGAGGAAACGCGGAACTACAACCACATCCCGCGTTATCGAGTCCCGCTGCGGCCCATCCAACCGGGCGAGGCGATCGAGTACACGCTGGCCAACAGCCGCTTCAACTGGTGGATGAACGTCAAGAGCGTCGTGCTGGCGCCGGAGGCCGACAGCCAACTGCCGGCCGGTCGCTTGACGATCCGCGGTGTGGCGTTCAACGACGGCGCGGCGCCGCTGACCAGCGTCCTGATATCGCTCGACCAGGGTCAATCCTGGCGGCCAGCGCGTCTGGACGCTCCGGCCAGCCCCTATGCCTGGTATCCCTGGCAGTTCACCGTGAACGCCCGGCCCGGCAAACTCAGCATCTGGTCGCGCGCAATCGACGCCTGGGGCCGCAGCCAACCGCTGGACGGCAGCGTGTTCTGGAACCCATCGGGCTACGAATGGAACGGCGTGGAACAGATTGACGTGACGATCACTTGAGGCCATAGTCGCCTTTCGCTCCGCGAAGGTAGCGTCATAGTCGCCTTTCGCTCCGCGAAAGTAGCGTCATAGTCGCCTTTCGCTCCGCGAAAGTAGCGTGAGCCGCGAGAAGACTTCAATCGCAGGATTGATCCAAGCTGCAACGCTACTTTCGCGGAGCGAAAGGCGACAATCGCTACTTTCGCGAAGCAAGAGGCGACAATCGCGCGTCTTCTCGGATTTCAAACGCGCCATCACCATCAGGAGGGAACTCGACATGACCGTCCGCACAGTTGCCACGACACCCTACAGCGACCAGCAGCCGGGTACATCCGGGCTGCGCAAACGGGTGGAAGTGCTGGTCAAGAACCAGCACTATCTCGAAAACTTCGTGCAGTCGCTATTCGATACGCTGGCGAACCGTGAAGGGGCCACGCTGGTACTGGGCGGTGACGGCCGCTACTACAACGCCCACGCCTTGCAAGTCATCTTGAAGATGGCGGCCGCCAACGGTTTCGGCAAGGTGCTGGTCGGCCAGCACGGAATCTTCTCCACGCCGGCCGTTTCCTGCGTGA
Source organism: Pirellulaceae bacterium (assembly GCA_024102795.1). GTDB lineage: Bacteria > Planctomycetota > Planctomycetia > Pirellulales > Pirellulaceae > JAGFJK01. The sequence continues at coordinate 23,158 of JAGFJK010000354.1, read as the reverse complement.
TCCGCCAAACCGGCGCGCTGGGCGGAGTAATCCTGTCGGCCAGCCACAACTCGGGCGGACCCGAAGGTGATTTCGGCATCAAGTACAACAGCGGCAACGGCGGTCCCGCTGCCAAGGACGTCACCGAAGCGATCTTTGAACGCACCAAGGTGATCCGCGAGTTTCAGATTCTGGAGGCACCCGATATCGATCTCAGCGGCCTGGGTTCCGCGCGGCTGGGCGGAATGCGGGTCGAGGTGATCGACCCGGTCAGCGACTGGGCTCGCCTGATGGATTCGTTGTTCGACTTCGATCGGATCCGCGATCTGCTGACTTCGGGCAGCTTCCGCATGCAGATGGATTCGATGCACGCCGTGACGGGGCCGTACGCCCGAGCGATCTTCGAGGGCCGGCTGGGCGCGCCGGCCGGCACTGTCCAGAACGGCGTTCCGCTGGAAGACTTCGGCGGCGGCCATCCCGATCCGAATCCGGTCCATGCCGAGGAGCTGGTGCATGCGCTGGACGCGGCGGGCGGCCCCGTCTTCGGCGCCGCGTCGGACGGCGACGGCGACCGCAACATGATCGTGGGACGCGACGCGATCCAGAATCGTTGTTTCATCGTTTCCCCTGGCGACAGCCTGGCGGTGCTGGCGGCCAACGCCACGCTGGTTCCCGGATACCGCGACGGGCTGCGCGGCATCGCCCGCTCGATGCCGACCAGCCAGGCCGCGGATCGCGTGGCCGAGCGGTTGGGGATCCCTTGCTACGAAACGCCCACGGGCTGGAAGTTCTTCGGCACGCTGCTGGACAGCGACCGCGCGACGCTGTGCGGCGAGGAGAGTTTTGGCACCGGTTCGAACCACATTCGCGAAAAGGACGGCCTGTGGGCGGTCCTGTTCTGGCTGAACATCCTGGCCGCCCGCCAGCAATCGGTCCACGAAATCGTGCGCGACCATTGGCGCCAGTACGGCCGCAACTACTACTCCCGTCACGACTATGAAGGCGTTCGAGTCGACTTGGCCAACAGCCTGATGGAGCAGCTCCGGAAACGGGTCGCCACGCTGCCGCAGCGGCAATTCGGTTCGTACACGGTGGCGTACGCCGACGACTTTCGCTACCAGGACCCGGTCGATCAGAGCGTCAGTGAGAAACAGGGGATCCGGATCGGTTTCACGGACGGCTCGCGGATCATCTTCCGCATGTCGGGAACCGATGCCAGTGCCGCGACGATCCGGGTGTACTTCGAACGGTACGAGCCCGATCCGAGCCGGCACGAACTCGACCCGCAAGACGCTTTGAAGGAGTTGATTGCGCTGGCCGACGAGTTGTCCGGGCTGCGCGCCACCACGGAAATGGAACGACCGACCGTCACGACCTGAGCGGCGCTGCGACAACCGACCGCATCGCGGCGGCCGAGTGCCGGCCGAAACGCCGCTGCATCATGCGGACATACGCGTAACCCAGCCGGGCCAGCGGATGGCGCGGCCGCGAAAACGCCAGAATGTCGTACCAGACCGTACCGTCCTCGGCCATTTCGATCAAGAACCGCTCCTCCCCCGATTCGGCGTGACCCGGCAGAGTACCGTAGGCGTAGCCGAACCGCGGATGGTCCGCTCGCTCGTCAATCACGTACACGATTCGGCTGGCGTTCAGCCACCAGATGCCAAGGCAGCGGGCCAGGATCACCACGACCTGCCCCGTTTCGATCGGAGTGCGCGGCGGCCAGGCGGACACCCAGCCGAGGTCAAACTGCCGCCAGTCTTCCAGGGCCGCGCGGGCCGACGCGAAGATCTCGTCCCCTTGTCCCAGCGAGACGCGCGTGTGGTCAACCACATAACCGGCCGGCGGCCTGTCGCTGGTCGCGCCCACGGCCGGGTAGGTAAAATCGTGAGGCGACTGCTGATCGCGGAATCTGGCCAGCGTCGCGGGCGACGGCTTAAGTAATCGAAGCATCACGGTCCTCGTCGAATCGGCGGTCACGGGATATTCTATCAACGAAGCTCCGTTTGACAGTCGCCGACGTCGGGGACCCTCGTGGTTCCAGCGGCGATGTTTTCTCAGGGGAGGCAGCGTGAATGGCGGAATCCGAGCCACCGACGGATCAGGCCGCGGGCTCTCGCCCGCTGGTCCTGCTGACCGGTGCCACCGGCTACGTGGGCAGCCGACTGTTGCCGCTGCTGCAGGAACGCCACGTGCGCGTCCGCTGCCTGGTGCGAAACCCGGAAACAGCCAACCTGCCGCCAGACGAGTGGACCGAGTTGGCACGAGGCGACGTGCTCGACCGCGGTTCGCTCGACGCTGCCCTGCACGGCGTGCGGACGGCCTACTATCTGGTCCATTTGATGGCCAGTACAGCCGACTTCCAGCGGCGGGACCGCGAGGCGGCCGAAAATTTCGCGCAGGCGGCACGGACGGCGGGGGTCCGGCGAATCATCTACCTGGGCGGGTTGGGTGACGAGTCGGATCCGAAACTCTCGCCTCACTTGCGCAGCCGGCACGAAGTCGGCCGCATCCTGCGCGAATCGGGCGTGGAGACGATCGAATTTCGAGCGTCGGTCGTGCTGGGCAGCGGCAGCCTGTCCTTCGACCTGATCCAGTCGTTGACCAATCGCCTGCCGGTCATGATCTGCCCCCGCTGGCTGGCCACGCCCACGCAACCGATCGCCACACGCGATGTGCTGGCCTATCTGCTGGCGGCGATGGACCTGCCGCCAGGGCCCAGTCGAGTGCTGGAAATTGGCGGCCGGGATGTGGTCACCTACGGCCAGTTGATTCAGGAGTACGCCCGGCAGCGCGGTCTGCGGCGGTTGCTGATCTCGGTGCCCGTACTCACACCGTACCTGTCCAGTCTCTGGTTGGGCCTGGTCACGCCGGCCACGGCCGAGGTGGGTCGGCATCTGATCGAGGGCCTGCGAAATCCCACCATCGTGCAGCATCCCCAGGCCCTGGAACTGTTCCCAATCCAGCCGCTGGGAATCCAGGACGCCATGCGCGAAGCGATTGAGCAGTCACAGCGCAACCGCCCCAAGGCGCCTTGAAGACGCGCTGCTTCGTTTTTTCTTTCTGCTTTCTTTCGTGTGTTTCGTGTATTTCGTGGTTCCCCCCTCTTCTTCCCGCGCTTCGCACCAGGATCCCTACGGCGCCGGCAACTCCACGACCGCATAGCCCGTATGCGCCCACGCGGGCTGCAGGCTGAACCGGACCTGCATCTGTTCGAGTGCCGGATCGACGCCACCGTTGCCGACTTGCCGGCCCGGATAATGGGCGGCGGGCAGAGTGCCCAGGGGAACCAGCATCCAGGCGGCGGCCGGCAGCGTGGCTTGCCGAGTGACCAGGGCTTCCACGGCCAGGTCGTTGACGGAGCCGCCCACTCGTTCGGCATCTCCCAACTGGGCGGCGGCCAGGGCGCGAGCGGCGTCGAGTGAGAGCGGCGGATGCTGCTCGTCCACCAGCAGTTCCCCGCGCAATTGGCCGGCCGCCTGGTCGAGTGCCCCTCGCAGTTCACCCAGCGGGAAGCTGGCATAGACGCGCTGTTCGAAGCGGGCAATGCCGGTGCCGGCCGAGTTGCCCAGTTGGTAGACCGGTCCGAGCGAACCGGGACGGCCGAGCAGGTTGTTGGCGGTCAGCCGCACGGCTTCGGGCGCGGTGCCGACCAGGTGAGCCTGGCGGCCGGTTGGTTGTTCGGTGAACAACCCGCGGACTTGCATCTGGCTGCGGGCCGCGGCGGGCAGGCGCGCTCGCAGATCGGACGCCTCCTGCATCAGTTGCCGGGCTCGCGCATCGGCCACTCGCCGCCGCCAGCGCAGCAGTTCGCCCGTGGCCAGTTCGTACGACTGCACGTCCTCGCCCAGTCCGAACGATTGTTCGGTGAACGCCGCCAGCGCTCGGCGCAGCGACGTTTCCAGCGGCGCGTAGTCGGTGCGAACCAGCAGCGGAGCGACGGCTTGCAGGCACGCCGCGTAGGCTTGCCGCAGCACGGCGTCGTCGCCGGACGTGCGGGCGCGGCGGGCTTCGGCCGCGATCAGGCGTTCGAACCGCTTGCACATCTCGCCCGAAAACTGCTCGCCGGCCGAGTAGATCGTCGGCAGCGCGGGCGAATCCTGTTGCATGACGTCGCCGCGAGCCCACTCCAGGGCCCGCGCGGCCAGCAGACGCACATGGTCACTCTTCCAACGCTCGGCCAGGTGCCGCAGCAATCCGGCGGCATCGGTCGATTGGCCGTCCACGGCTGCCGTTCCACTGGCCTCGAAATCGGCTAGCAGACGATCCACGGCGGCCAGCGTCTGATTGAAATCGGGCTGGACTTGCTGGCGCCGCAACTCCAGCGCGTCGCGCCCCTCGGCGCGGCGGATCGCTTCCATGGCTCGTTCCATCGCCGCCACGGCCGGCTGGAATGGATCGAGGATCTGTTGCTGCTCACCAGGACTCAAGAAGCAGATCATCGCCTGCCATTCGGTCAGTTGATCGTACCAGAACGTTTCGGCCTGCTGCCATTTCTGGGCCTGGACCAGTTGTTCGAGCGACTTGACTTGCCCCTGCCGCCGGGCCGTCTCCTGCCGCATCTTGTTGCGGATACCTTCGATCGTGCGCTGCGCGGCGGGCAGAGCGCGGTAGGCTTCGATCACTTTGTCCCAGGAGAGTTTCCAGTAGCGTCCCCGCCGTTCGAAGTCGATCCCCGACGGCTGCCCCATCCATTGCAGGTGCCGCCCGTTGCGGATCAACTGGTTCAGATCCGCGTTGACCTGCCCGGCCTGCTTCATGCGGGCGGCGGGCAGATTGTTCTCGCTGGCCAGCGGCAGGATCTGGGCGATCGTTTCCTCGGCTTGAGTAAGCCAGGCGGTGCAGCGAGCGTGAAGTTCCAGGCTGTTCTGGGCCTCGTAGGCGTCCAGCGGCAGTTGCGGCTGAGTTGTATTCGGATCGGCCGCCAGCGGCGAAGTGGCGGCAAGCACGATCAGGAGGGGGGCGAGCGTGCGAGTCATGGCGTGCTGCGTCCTTCCACTTCACCGGTGATGGAAACGGATTCCAGCGTGTCGGCCCGCCGCAGCGTACCGCCCAGGATCCGCGCGGAGATTTTCTCGGCGTCGGCCGAGACGATTTGCAGCGAGACGGGCCCGTCGCTCGACCAGACCGGTCCCGCTTCGGCCGCCTGCACGAACAGTTCCGCTTCGATCGTCTGCCCGGCCAGTTCCGCGGGGACGACCGAGGGCACGGTCGCTCGGAGCAATACCGAGGGGAACGATTCCTGCTCGGCATCGCGGTACGACTGCAGCAGCAGGACCGACGGACGCCCGTCGCGGAAGCCGATCAGCGTGGCGGAGCAGGAGCTGATTTCAACGGCCGGGTCCAGCTCCAGCCGCATCTTGCCGGCTTGCCCCGCCTGCGTCGCAACCTGGTCGCGGGCCTGCTGCAAGCCTTGGTTAACCTTCTGTTCGACCTGCTCCTGGACCTTCTCACCGGCCTGCTGCACATTGGATTTGACGCTCTCGACGCCTTGCGACACCTTCTGAACGCTCTGATCGACCAGCTCGTCCAGTTGCGGGCCGCTGCAGCCGGTAACGGCGCCGGCCCAGACGGCCGCGGCGCAAACGGCCCGGGCCCAGATCGACCGGCCCACGATACAATGCCCTGGGGGTAGACGCATGGAGGATGCTCCTGAAGTGGCGCGTGCCACCGGGAAGCCGCCGCTGGAAGATCGCCAACCAGCCCGCCCCCGGCTGCCTCCTATTGTGATCAGCCGCTGCTACTTCGGGCAACAGATCTTGGGACACTTTCCGCGAATCCGGACCCCGGTGGCAACGGGCTTTCGGCCGGTCAGCTCCCGGTGGTCATACTTACTTGACCCGCGGCTTCCACACTTTCCTCGGCGGGCGCGTATCCCTTGTCGAGCGGCACCTTAAACTTGTTGTGCAGAAAGCACTTCACCAATGCATCACTCGATCATCACATACGCGCGGCCGGCGCTTGTTTTCTCGGCCGCATTGATCTTGTTCAGCCAGCCGCTGCTGGCCGCCCGGTTGCTGAACGTAACTTTCCTGCAGGACGGCCGAGTGGTGGCCCGGACGTACTATTCAGACAACGGTCGAGCGGACGCGGCCACGGTGTGGCGTTACCTGGAGCGGCCTCCGATCATGGCCGATACGGATGTCGCGGCGATCCCGTCCTCGCCCGACGATCCGCTCAGAGCGACGCTGAGCGGCGACGTCCGGATCCGGTTTCAGCACACCGACCGCGTGTTGGCCGAAGCTCAGGTGCACTCGCTGACTTTGCGGCGTGACGACGCGACGTCGCAGAACTGGTATCTTTCGCCGGCCGAGGTGGAACGCACGGCGGCGGCCGCCGGACTGGGCGCGCCAGCGGCGACGCCGAGTGGCATCGCCTGGAGCGTCACCGCGCTCGTCTGGGGCCTGCCGCTGGCCGTGCTATTGGCGATCTTACTGGCCGGCCTCGGGCTGGCGATCATGCTCGGCGCCCGCCGAGCGACTTCCCCATCGCGTGTTCAAAGTGAAATGCGGGACGCTTGAGACGCTTGCCCATTTGCAATTTGCAACCTGCGGAGCCCAGACGTTCCATCGCCTCACGCGACTTTCCCGCAACTACGACGAGCGGACTCGCCACACCGCCCAAACGGCAACCAGTCGGTCTTGGTTATGAACGTCGTAGTAGACGGACCGAGGCAGAACGGTCAGAATCCGAGCGATCTCGTCGCGTGACTCTCCGACGTCCAGCGGCTTGTCTCTCAACAGGGCGTTAATGGCATCCGCCGCATCCGTCGCGGCTTGACGATCGGCGCCGTTCAGCCAAAGCTCCGTGAGCTTCCGCTCCGCGGACGGGCGCCACACGAAAGTGAATCTCACTTGGCACCCAGCGACTTCCAGATTTCCGACAGCGGGCGTCCACCCTGTTCCGCTCGCATCGCCCGCAGTTCATCCTCGGTGAGGGGACAGTTGTCGGAAGTCCCTTCTGTTTGGCGAGGCACGAAGTGTCCGAGGGAGCGGCCGGACTCGTCCACCAATTCGACTGGCCCCGCCAGGCTTTCAAGCTGATGCGTGAGCGATTCGCCCACCGTGATTCGATTCATCGTCCGCATTCCCCCAAAGGTTGAAAGGCCTATCCCCGATTATACCGCCGAAGGGGGCATCGCGGAATTGAAGCAGTGGTGACGGAAGTCGCTGTTTCTCGTCGGGAAGCGAACGACCACCATGCCGAGTGCGCTCGCTGCCACAACGACCGTATGAAGCGCCGGACCGCGAAGGTCCGCCAACTGGACCTGAACGAACTCTGGCAGGGTATCAACCGCAACGGCGCCCTCCAGCGGTGTCCGAAGGTCGAGGCCCTGGCGACCGCGGCGATTAACCGGTTCGGCGGCCTCGACCACCTGGTGCGGTTCTGGCGTAAGCGCCCAATTTGACCGTAGAGGATGGCGGTCGGACAGCGTCGGGTGAGTCCAGAACCATTGACCTCTGGGGTCGATTTGGCCTACTTCAGGTACTTGCTCTTGACCTTCTGAAGAATCTCTTTGTGAAGGCCTTTGGTATACTTGATTCTTGCCTCCACCATCGCGTAAGTCTCCGCACCAAGTGCGTCCTTCCCGCGTTTTCTGACTCGGTCCAAGCAATACCTGCCTACCATCAGCATGGCACGCATGCGCTGTCCAACTGCGGCCTTCTTCATTCCGTTGCAGAACGTGCACGAGGGTAAGAGGTTCCACAGATCGTTCGAAGTATTCGGTCTGGCTAACGGCACGACATGATCCATGTGCCAAGGCTCATCGACCTTCAACTGCTGTCCGCAGAGATGACAGTGACCATCACTTTTTTTCCCAGACCTTCTGCCTTTTCGTTCTTGCTCCCTTTTTCGCCATCGTCAGCATCCCCTTGAATTGTGTCTCAGTGCAGGTTCGTTCGGGGGCTCTGGCGGAGCATTGAAACACGTGAAGCTCAAAGCCTTTGGCCCGTCCATGGTCGCGGCAAACTGGCGTCGCAGTTGTTCCTCTTGCATTCCAAATCGCCCGACACAAAAAATCATTTCTTCAATTCGCCCAAGCACGTCGCAAGTCCAGTTCAATCATGCTGGGGTATCGCCCCGTCGTGGGCGAGTCGCAAAAAATTCCTGGTCAGATACAGGCCCCGCAGTTTCGTCCTGGAGTACACCATTGCGAATGTAAAACCAACCAGACATTGCTTTGCTACCTCTCGAAGCGACTGTCGACCTTGCTTTCAATTGTCAGTACGGCACAGCCACGCCACCTGAGACGGGCTCACCCGGCCCACTCCGCACACAACGTCTCCGCCTGCTCCAGCACCAGCTTGACCGCCTCTTCCCGCAGGTCGGGCGGGTATCCGAACTTATTCAGGATCCGCCGCACTATCACCCGGATCTTGGAGCGGGCGCTTTCCCGCACCGTCCAGTCGATCGTCACGCTGCTGCGGACCTTGGTGACCAGTTCGGCCGCGATCACCTTCAGCTCGTCAATTCCCATCGCTTGGACGGCACTCTCATTCTGAGCGAGCGCGTCGTAGAAAGCCAGTTCGTCGTCGTTCAGACCCAGATCCTCACCGCGGTCGGCGGCAGCGCGGAGTTCCTTCGCCAGGTTGATCAGCTCCTCGATGATTTCCTGCGTGGCGATGGCCCGGTTGTGGTAGGCGTTCATCGTCCGCTTGAGCAGCTCGCTGAACCGCCGCGACTGGACCACGTTGCGGCTGCCGCGGATCTTGATTTCCTCGCCCAGTAATCTCGCCAGCGTCTCGGCGGCCACGTTCTTGGTGGGCAAGCCCCGCACCTCGGCCAGGAACTGGTCGGACAGGATCGAAATGTCCGGTCGCTTGAGCCCGGCGGCCGTGAACACGTCGATCACCTGGCCATCCGCCACCACCGCCTTGGATACCAGTTGCCGGATGGCATAGTCCAGCTCGTCCTGGGTTCGCTGCTGTCCGGTCGGTAGACTCAAGGCTGTCCGGACCGCTTGGAAGAAGGCGATGTCGTCACGCAGCTCGCGAGCTTCGTCCTCGCCGGCACACAAGGCGAATGCCTTGGACAGGTCGGAAACTGCCTGCATGAATCGGGGCCTGCCGTCTTCCTGCTCCAGGACGTGCTCCTGCGCCTGCGGCAGCAACCGCAGGCGCTGGGCCGGCGTCCCCGTCGTCCAGTCCGACCAGTCGAACCCGTGCATGATGCCGCAGCAGATCTCGTGCTTCTCCTTGAGCACCGCCACGGCTTCCGCCATGTCGATGCTGGGCTCGCCCGCTCCACCGCTTTCGGTGTACGTCCGAAGTGCGTGCCGCAGTTGGTCCGCCAGCCCCAGGTAGTCCACCACCAACCCGCCCGGCTTGTCGCGGAACACCCGGTTCACGCGGGCGATCGCCTGCATCAGCCCGTGGCCGCGCATCGGCTTGTCCACGTACATCGTGTGCAGGCAGGGGGCGTCGAAGCCGGTCAGCCACATGTCGCGGACAATCACGATCTGGAAAGGGTCGCCGGTATTCTTGAAGCGAGTGGCGAGGGCTTTCCGGCGGGCCTTGTTGCGGATGTGCGGCTGCCACTCCGGGGCGTCGCCGGCGCTGCCGGTCATTACGATCTTGACCACGCCCTGCTCGTCGTCGTCGCTGTGCCAGTTGGGACGCAGGGCGACGATCTCGTTGTACAGGTCCACGCAGATCCGGCGGCTCATGCAGACCACCATCGCCTTGCCGACCATCCCCTCCAGGCGACGTTCGAAATGGTCCACCAGGTCGCGGGCGATCAGCTTGATCCGCTTCGGCGCCCCGACCAGGGCTTCCAGCGCGGCCCAGCGGGTCTTGAGCTTCTCCCGCCGCTGCTCTTCCTCGCCCTCGGTGATTTCATCGAACTCCGGGTCCAGCCGGGGAATCTGTTTTGGGTCGAGCTCCAGCCTGGCGATCCGGCTTTCGTAGAAGATCGGAACCGTGGCTCCGTCCTGGACCGCTCGCTGGATGTCGTAGATGCTGATGTAGTCGCCGAACACGGCGCGGGTGTTGGCGTCGGCCTTCTCGATCGGCGTGCCGGTGAAGCCCAGGAACGAGGCATGTGGCAGGGCGTCGCGCATGTTGCGAGCCAGCCCGTCGATCAGGTCGTACTGGCTGCGGTGAGCTTCGTCGGCCACCACCACGATGTTGCTGCGGTCGGAAAGCACGTCCAGTCGCGCCCCCTTCTCGTCCGGCAGGAACTTCTGGATCGTGGTGAATACCACTCCGCCGCTGGCCACCCGCAGCAGCTCGCGCAGGTGCTGGACGCTCTCGGCCTGGACCGGCTGCTGTCCGAGCAGCTCGTGGCACCGCTGGAACTGCCCGAACAACTGGTCGTCCAGGTCGTTGCGGTCGGTCAGCACCACCAGTGTCGGGTTGTTCATCTCCGGGTGCAGGATGATCGCTCCGGCGAAGAACAGCATCGACAGGCTCTTGCCCGACCCCTGCGTGTGCCAGACCACGCCGCCCCGCCGGTCGCCGCCGGGACGCGACGCAGCCACCGCCGCCTCGACCGCCCGCCGAGCGGCATGGAACTGGTGGTAGCCGGCCATGATCTTGATAACCCGGTCGCTGTCCGAGTCCTCCTCGAACACGATGAAGTGCCGCAGCAGCGCCAGGAACCGTTCGGGCTGGAACACGCCGCGGATCAGCGTTTCCAGTTCCACGGCGCTGGCCGGAGCGTCCACGTCGCCCTCGATGGTCCGCCAGACCTTGAACCACTCGCGTGTGGCGGTCAGCGACCCGATGCGGGCTTGCAACCCGTCCGACACAACCAGCACCTCGTTGTAGTGGAACAGCGAGGGGATCTGTTGCTGGTAGGTTTGCAACTGGTTGAACGCTGTCCAGATGTCGGCGTTTTCCGCCGTGGCGCTTTTCAGCTCGATCACGGCGACCGGCAGACCGTTGACGAACACCACCAGATCCGGGCGGCGATGATGCTGTCCCTCGATCACGGCGTACTGGTTGACGACCAGCCAGTCGTTGTTTGCCGGATTCCGGTAATCCACCAGCCAGACGTTGTCGCCGGCGATGGAACCGTCCGAGCGGGGATATTCCACGACCACGCTGTCCCGGAGCTGCCCGTGGAACGCGCGGTTGTTGCCGATCAGCGACGGCGATTCCGGGCGCAGCACTTTCCGCAGGGCGTCCTCGCGTGCCTCATGGGGAATGTCGGGATTCAGCCGGTCGATCGCGTCCCGCAGCCGTCCGACCAGCACCACGTCGCCGAACGACTCCCGTTCCGCCGCCGGTTCCCCCGGAGCGATGTGCGGACCGTGCAGGACGCCGTAGCCTAGATCCTCGAACCAGGACAGCGCGGCGGCTTCGACGGTGGATTCGTTGAAGGGATCGGTCATGCGTCGACTCTGTGCCTTCGGGAGCAGCCAAGATACCTTTCCAGGGCAGGCTGTGCAGCTCTTAGTTGTGTGCTGGTCTGAAGTGTTGAAATTCTGGCTTCCCTCTCCCCCAGCGAGTTGGAGATCGTGCAGCTTTTAAGTTGTTTTGCCGAGGGGATTTGGCGATATGATCGGGGAAAACGTGGATGGTCTCCGCGTCGGCGAGTGCTCCCCCTCAATATCCCTCTGGCTCCCTCCCCGGCTTCCGGGGAGGGCTGGGGAGGGGCTCTTGTGCATCTTGTTTTGACGCAATTGGCACCCGACGGAATCAGCCAACACCTGTCACACTCAAGAATTCAGATCCTAAATTGATGTTCGACTCGTCCGAAACCTGCGTCCCGCGAGTAGCCATGTACGAATTGAGCGAATCGCTTTGCTCCATAGTCCCGCAGGCCCCTCCCCAACCCTCCCCGGAAGCCAGGGAGGGGGCCAGAGGGATTTTGAGGGTGTGCTCGGCGAAGTCGAGCTGACCATTGGTTCATCATCCCAAGTTCCATACCCAAAACAACTCAAAAAATTCACGATCTCGCTGGGGGAGAGGGGGCGGGAAGTGTCTGTACGCTACCGGCGCAACGACGTCGGGCCATTGGGATGTGTGGTGGTCTTCAACTGGACTGAGAATCCGATTTCTCGTGGTCGATTCATTGCGAGTCACCGTAAGCCTTCGATGTAGTTCAACATAAGAGCTACACGACCTTCGATCGGGGCGAGAGGAGCAAGTTCTGGGGTAGGCTTCCCCTGGTTTACGCTTAAATACGCAAGATGTTCTCCGCAACAGACTTGTGACGACTTCCCTGGACCTTGCGTTTCCAGAATTAAATACGGCTCGAATCGGAAGGTATCGCTCAATTGTGCAAGCCATCGCCATTCGGCCTGTCCGCTTGACTGTGTGCGCAGGGGTGCGAGACTTTGCCTGGGAGGTTCAGCCAAGGGGCGGCTTTCGGGTGGCCCCGAGGACGTTACCTCCTTTTTAATGCCCGGTCGTGGTTGCTCTGCCCCTTTCATCCGGCCGCCAGGACGATGGGCACGAGGGCGTGGGCACATCACGCGGAGCGTGGCCTGCAAGAAGTAGCTGGGCAGACGGGAGAGCGCTCGGGCGGGATCTGTTCCATGTAGCATCTGTGATCAAGGGTCAGCTTCCGAGCAGGCGACACACAGAAACCAAAGTCCCTCTGGCCCCCTCCCCGGCTTCCGGGGAGGGCTGGGGAGGGGCTCTTCGGGGCGAATGAGGACACGACCACGCAATAAACCGCGACTGGGAACGACACGATCTTGAGCGATTGCTACGTCCTCAAGCATCCCAACCGAGAAAACGCCATTGGCAACTTCCGCCACCGGAGATCCAGAACTAGCAACGGCATAGGAATGTCGTGCTCGTGGTCGCTCGACCCCGGCGGCTAGTAGCTGCATTTGGACCATGTGACAAAGTCCCCTCCCCAGCCCTCCCCGACGGAGGTCGTGCAGCTTATAAGTTGTTGCATCCCCAGTGTTTAGGGCCTTTTGCTACAGGTGTGCGACCGTCAGGGTGTTTTGGACTTCGAATCCCGCCGGCTTGCCCGGCGGATCGTTAGGTTTTTCACTAACGCCCGACCGGGCGAGCGCGTGCGAATCAAGCTGGGATTCGAAGGCGAGGGAGCGCGGCGCACTGTAGCTGGAAGCCTAACGATCCGCCGGGCAAGCCGGCGGGATTCGAAGGCGAGAGAGCGCGGCGCACTGTAGCTGGAAGCCTACCGATCCGCCGGGCAAGCCGGCGGGATTCGAAGGCGAGAGAGCGCGGCGTACGCCAGAATTCACGGCGTGCTTCGGCGTCGCTTGATTGAAGCACGAAACTCCGGGACCGGTGATTGCAAATTGCAAATTGCAAATTGAGAATTGAGCGACTGTGCAACGATTTCGGCTTTAGGGAACGCTAAGGACGCTCTCAGAACGCTGTAAACTCTGCGAAAACAACACTTATACGCTGCACGACCTCGGAAGCCGCGGAGGGAGCCAGAGGGGCATGTGTTCCGCTCCAGTTGGTTCTCGATCAACACCCATTCGCCGCTGGCCAGGTCCTTGCAAAGGATGTCCGCTCGGAACGGTCCAACGTCCCAGCATGTTCGCCTGATCGTTCATAGGGCGGACTCCAGTTCGCGCTCGGCTTCGGGGATGCGGAGTTCGCCGGATAAGAGTTTGGGGAGGAGCGTGTCGCGGACGGAGGAGAGGGTCTGAGATTCGAGGGTCTTTGTAAAGTAGCTCTCAAATAGCGGACCAGCGAGCTCACAAAACGCCTGATGAATGGCCTTCGGCGGCCAGCACACTTGAATTTGGCGCATGTCAGCTACAGTGACATGCCCAAGACCGGTTGTCTGTTTGTTTCGCGCAATCTCAATCAGAGTTGGGCGGAGGTACTTTAGGAGAAAAAACACGAAGGGGCGAAGCATAGTTGACTTCGGCTCTACTCTGAAAATGTGTTGGTTGAGTAAACCAGCACCATGCGTCCACAAGAATGTATCGAGCGAAGTGTCGGGACTCCCTGACCACGAGTACATAATTGTGCCCGTGTCGATGCAGTACTTTGGTTCGAGGTCCGTGCGATTTGAAAATTTGGTCTGGTTCGTAATCCCACTCTTCAATTCGGCAATTTTTACTACTGGCAGCCCTTTGGATGGCTCACAGAAATGTTCGCTCCGAAACGCGGCACCATTAATAAACCTGGCCGTGTCGTAGAGCGGGCAAGTTTTCCATCCTGCGGGAATCAGTTCTCCGTGCTGATGCTCCAACTTATCCGGAAACAACTTCGCCGTATCCGCATCCATGTCTTCGGGGTGGCGGCCGTCCATCTTGGCTCGCACCGGGTCGAAATCCACGAACCAGCTCTTGAACAGAGCCCGCGCCATCGCCTCCAGCGTCTCATTCATCCGCCGGTTCAACTCGATCTTGTCGTCCAACGTGCCCAGGATGTGGGCGATGGCACGCTGTTCGGGGAGGGGGGGTAGCAGAACTGGGAGTGCCCGAATTGTCGGTAGGTTCAGACGCTCAGCGACTGTACCATCGCGGAAACCGTGTATGTGTGCCGCCATGAGCGGGCAATTCAACCAGTATCGCAGATACCGATGATGTACCTGTGAAGCTGATGGGCGAATGAGCACCATCCTCTGCCCCAGGCATACTTGACAATTCGCGGGCACTTCCGCTGCAATTCCGAAGTACGTACCTTCGCGACTGTAAACCAAGTCTCCGTGCCGAGGTTCAGCCCTCTTTATGCGCTCCCGATAGGTTGCGACCGAGACGTGAATCGCTTGTTCGAGGCGAAAGATCCCTGTGATGATGTCCTGTGTTCGGACCATTAGCGGTCCACGCTCAGCGTGCTTTGGGGTCGAGTGTGGACAGTCAAACACTCCGTCACACGCGTCATCGAGACTCATCCACTTCCAGCCGTCAGGGACAGACTGAACGCCCGTGGGGAGATGCAAGGCACGACGATTCTCTCCAGCTTCACCCCCCATACCCCAGCCCCTTCAAATTCGCCCGGATCGCCTTCTCCAGCTCCGCCGATTCCGCGAACTGTTCGTTCAGCTCCGCGACCAGCCGCCGAACGGCTCGTCGTCGTACGCCATTTCGTAAGCACCCAAAGGGAGGCCGGGAGTGAACACCAAACCGAATCCAATTCACACAGGTCGAAAGACTACGGAGGCTACCACTTCGCTACGCTGGAACTCAATTCTCTTCTCGCACCCTGCCCGCGTGGACTCAAACTTCCTTCTGGCTCGCTCCCGGCTTCGAGGTTGTGCAGCTCGTGAGTTGTTTTGCCAAATGAACTTGGCGTGACAATAACGTCGATCCCCGCCGCGGTGCCACGCCCATCCATCTACTTCTGGCTCCCTCCCCGGCTTCCGGGGAGGGCTGGGGAGGGGCTCTTATGCACCCTGTTTTGACACAGCAAGCACTCGATGGAATCGCCCCGCACCAGTCGCACTCATGAACTCAGATCCTTAATTGGTGTTGCATTCGTTCGAAATCCGCGTCTCGCGAGTGGCCGTGCTCGCATCGAGCGACTTGCTTTGCATCATAGTCCCGCAGGCCCCTCCCCAGCCCTCCCCGGAAGCCGGGGAGGGAGCCAGAGGGATTTCAAGGGGGAGGCGCTCGCCGAAGCGGAGGTCGTCGCAAGTTTCTCTCGTTTGTTGCACCAAATTCCCTCGGCAAAACATCGTAAGTGCTGCACGAACCCGAAACGGAAAGCGACCCTGGGCTGGATTATCCAACGCCTGCGGCGTAAAGACAGCGCCCGAAGTCGATATACCACGTTACTTCGATCTTTCGCGGCTGGACTGTGACGACCCACCGTAAGCCTCGTTTTCGATTCAACGCAGTCGATCATGAAGTTTCCCGTCAGGGGATCCAAGGTCAGTCCGTACCGCGGGCCTTCGACTTGACCCGCTTCGCCGCCTTCTTCTTGGCCGTCCGCCGCCGGGCCGGGACGCTCCTTGCCGGCTGCTTCGATTTGTCCGGCGCGCTCAATTCGGCCTCGATCTGCTCGACGGTCGGCAAGCTGCCTTCCAGCGCTGCCGGCAGCTTGCTCACGAGTTCAGCCTCCCAGTCCGCGACGCCGACCGGTTGGGTCAGCCCCCGCAGAGCGTATTCCACGGCCACGTGGCTCTTGCCACGGCATAGCAGCAGGCCGATCGTCGGTCGGTCCTCGGGCTGCTTCATCAGGTCATCGACTGCCGACAGATACAGATTCAACTTCCCGACGAATGCGGCGTCAAATGGGACGGCTTTCAGTTCCACAACGACGAAACAGCGCAGCCGATAGTGATAGAACAGCAGGTCGATGACGAAGTCCTCGTCGCCGACCTCCAACACGATCTGCCGTCCGACGAAGGCGAAACCCTGTCCCAGTTCCAGCAGCAGCTTCTCCACCTGATCGATCATTGCCCGTTCGACTTCGCGCTCGCGACGGGGATCGGCGGTGCCCAGAAAATCGAACAGGTACGGGTCTTTGAAAGCCTGGGTCGCCAGATCGCTCTCCGGCGACGGCAGGACCGACGGAAAGTTGTTGATCGAGCGTCCCGCTCGGCGATGGAGCTGGCTCTTGATCTGCATCATGAGAATGTTCCGCGACCAGCCGTTCTCGACGGTCTGGACCGCGTACCAGAGACGGTCGTCGGCGTTGTCCAGCTTCTCCAGCAACGTCAGGTTGTGGTACCAGGTAATTTGTGCAAGCGCCTCTTGCACAATTGCCCGTTCGGGCCAGGCTTCGGCGAAGGCCCGCATATACTTGAGGTTTCGCGGGGACAGGCCCGACATGTCCGGGAACGCCTGGCGCGAATCGGCCGAGAGCCGGTCGATGACCTTGGTGCCCCAGCCTTCTTTCCGCTGGCGATCCAGAATGGTGCGCCCAATGTCCCAGTACAGCAGGACCATGGCCGAGTTCGCCGCCAGGACCACTCGAACTCGCTCGCTCGCGATTCGCTGCTTCAACTCCTCCAGCAATGGTCCGTACCCGGCAGCCAGTTCGTGACGTGGGGGCGGGACCGGGATCATGGCCTCATCGCGCGCTCGGCCGAGCGATCGGCGAGAGTCCCTATCGATTCTGGAAGTTCGCTTGCGCTTCATGCCAACTCCTTTCCGGTGAATCCAAGGCTGGCCAGATTCTCGCGAATCGCCTGCTCCAGTAGGGCCGATTCCGCGAACTGATCGTTCAGCTCCGCGACCAGCCGCTGCATCTTCTCACGGAACGGCTCGTCGTCGTCCGCCACTTCCTCGGCGCCCACGTAGCGGCCGGGCGTGAGCACATAGCCGTGCTGGGCAATCTCGTCACGGGTGGCTGACTTGCAGAAGCCGGGCACGTCCGAGTACTTCCCCGCTGGCCGGTCGCCGCGCCAGGCGTGGTAGGTGTCGGCCAGCCGCTGGATTTCCTGGTCGGTCAGTTCCCGGTGCACGCGGTCGATCATCACGCCCAGCTTCCGAGCGTCGATGAACAGCGTCTGCCCCCGCCGGTCGCGCCGCACGCCATCATGCTTGCCGCGAGCGATGAACCACAAGCAGACGGGAATCTGAGTGCTGTAGAACAACTGACCCGGCAAGGCGACCATGCAGTCCACCAGGTCCGCCTCGACGATCGCCTTGCGAATCTCGCCCTCGCCCGACTGGTTGCTGCTCATGCTGCCGTTGGCCAGCACGAAACCGGCGAAGCCCTTGGGCGACAGGTGGTGGATGAAGTGCTGGACCCAGGCGAAGTTGGCGTTGCCCTTGGGCGGCAGACCGAACCGCCAGCGGACGTCCTCGTCGTTGCGGATCCAGTCGCTGTCGTTGAACGGCGGATTCGCCAGCACGAAGTCGGCTTTCAGGTCCTTGTGCAGGTCGCGGCGGAACGTGTCGGCGTGCTCCGCGCCCAGGTCGCCCTCGATGCCGCGGATCGCCAGGTTCATCATCGCCAGCTTGCGGGTCGTGGGGTTGGACTCCTGCCCGTAGATCGCGATGTCGCCGATCCGCCCGCCGTGCTCCTCGACGAACTTCTCGCTCTGCACGAACATCCCGCCCGAACCGCAGCAGGGGTCGTACACTCGACCCTTGTACGGCGCGAGCAGCTCGACCAGCACCCGGACCACGCAGCGAGGCGTGTAGAACTGGCCGCCCTTCTTCCCCTCGGCGCTGGCGAACTGCGACAGGAAATACTCGTAGACCCGTCCCAGCGTGTCCTTGCTGCGGTGCTCGGCGTCGCCCAGCCCAATGGTGCCGATCAGGTCGATCAGCTCGCCCAGCCGCTGCTTGTCGAGCGTCGGGCGGGCGTAGCTCTTTTCCAGAGTGCCCTTGAGCCGCGGGTTGTCCCGCTCGATCGCCGCCATCGCGTCGTCGACCAGCTTGCCGATCTCCGGCTGCTTGGCCTTGGCTTGCAGGAACGACCAGCGGGATTCCTTCGGGACCCAGAACACGTTTTCCGCCCGGTACTCGTCCGCGTCCTCCGGGTTGGCTCCCTCGTACTCGCCTTCGCCCGCCAGCAGTCTGGCGTGCAGCTCCTCGAACGAATCGCTGATGTATTTCAGGAAGATCAGCCCCAGCACGACGTGCTTGTACTCCGCCGCGTCCATGTTGCTGCGCAGCTTGTCCGCCGCCAGCCACATCTTGGCCTCGAAGCCCAGGTTGGCACCGTTGCCGGCTGTTGGCTTTCTGTTGGGGGCGGCCTTCTTGCCGGGGTACTCGTCCTTTGCTGCCTTCTTCTTTCCCAACCGAGCGTCTCCTGGGCTGGATGAGGTCGAGGGAGATGGATGCGATTGGGGCGATGAGGCGGGCGGAGCTTTCGGCTCGGTGGCCTGACGCCCGGCTGCGCCGGATGCCGCAATCGCTGTCGTATCAGCCTCCTGCCACTCCAGCAGGCGAGCGATCAACATCTGCCGGCGTCCCTTGGCGTCGATTCCCAGCCAGCCGCAGATCACCTTGGCGTCGGTCTCGTACAGCGATTTCGCCAGGTATTCGGGCGTTGCCCGATGCGAGCGGGACAGAACTTGTCGCATCTGTTCGACGCTGCGGCGATCGGCTTCCAGCTCCAGGTCGTCCGCCAGGCTCTTGAGGGCATCTCGGCCCAGGGCCGCCAGCATCGTGTGTTTGAGCTTGCGGCGACGGTAGGCCGCGGTGTTGCCATTGTCGCCTGACACCTCGCCCTTCGCCTTCGAACCAGCCACTGCCCACCCTGCCTTTCCTTGCGGGCGGACGACCGGCAGAGATTGACAGCCCGCTGTCACCGCCAGAGCGTGCCGATTACTCCCAAAGCGATCAGCGCCGGGGAACCCGCAACCGCACTAGTGTACTGGCACAGACGGGGGGTGACAAAGGGGCGGGGCAGTCGGCAGCGGCTGCGGGGTTATCGTACTGTTGCGGGTGGAATTCCCAGGTCGGCAGTTGCTTGGGAACTGGAAAGCCCACTACCGTGGACGGTTGGACACGTGCGGTTGGCGTAGTTGTGGCAGCTCGTGGCGGTAAGACCCCAGGCGGCGGCAAGACCCCAGTGTGGACGGCGCCGCGGTAGATCATTGCCGCCGATGTCGTTGACGGAGTTGCCACGACGCGAAAGGGCGACTGGGCGTGGAAGCCGTCCTGAGCCTGCTGCCACGAGGCGTTAGCGGCCTGGTACTGGTGCTGGTCGTCGGCGCCGCAGGCTGCCGCCGCGAATCGCGCCGATTCGCACTTCCCAGCGCATGGCAAGAGCGAGCCGAAGGTTACGCGAAACTCCGCGAATCGGTGCGAGACAGTGCACACCTGTCCAGTGGGCGAAGAGGGACTCGAACCCCCGACATCTACGGTGTAAACGTAGCGCTCTAGCCGACTGAGCTATTCGCCCGCGAGTCTGGTCAATCGTAGCCGCCACGCGTTTTCGTTGTCAATCCAGGCGGTACGATGGCAGCATCCGGTGTTGACTCCGTCCCGAGTGGACAGCGCTACTTGGAGCGGAATTCGTCGCGGTTTGTAGCCCGGGGCGTTGCCCCGAGAGTCCAACGCGCCGGTTCCCTCGCTTACGCTTCGGGCTGCATTTGAGGCCAACGAACCTCTTCCCTCGCTCACGCGTCGGGCTACATTTGAGGCCAACGAACCGCATCCTTCGCTTACGCTTCGGGCTTAGTTTGGGTCCCAGATGGCGACGTTCAACGAAGTGCTGACCGCAACCGCCGGCAAGTGAGCTATAACAGGTAGAAACGACACGTCTGACAGGCTGGAGGGCCATCACCACCAGCCCGAACAACAGACAACTTCTTGCTGACAACTGACAACTGACAACTGACAACTGACAACTCACCACCGGACCCATCCCATGCTCGAAATCGCGACCGTCCTGCTATCCACGTTGCATCTGCTGTGCGTCAGCGTGGCGGCGGCGGGGCCGCTGGTCTGCGTCTGGCTGGATTGGCGCGAAGCGCGCGGGGAGCGGCTGGCGGGCGAGGCGGGGCGGTTTCTGGCGTTCTGCGGGTTGGGATCGCTGCTGGCCGGCGGGCTGCTGGGCACGGCGCTGGGCGCGCTGCTCTGGGATCCCACCTACCTGGCCGTGCTGCGGCGGTTGCCGGCCAAGGTGCACGGCGGGGTCTGGGAACTGCTGTTCTCGCTGGTCCTGCTGGGCATCTACGCCGTCTGGTGGCGGTTCACGCCGGATGCCGGCCGGTTCGTGAGGATCGTTCGCAGCATGCTGGCCGTGCTGCTGGGCACCAATCTGCTGTACCACTTCCCGGTGCTGTTCGGAGTGATCTCGCAACTGGTCGCCGAGCGGGCTGTGGAGGGGGGCGAAATCAGCTCGGCCGCCTTCCGCCAACTGCTGCTGAGTGGCCCGATCGGCTCGCAGGCGGTCCACTTCGTGCTGGCGTCGCTGGCCGTCACGGGCGTGACGCTGATCGGCTACGCCGCCTGGCGGCATGGGCAGGCTGTGCGGAGCGGCTCGGAACCCGATCCGGCACTCGATCGGCTGGCTCGCACTGGCGGCTGGATCGCGCTGCTGCCCAGTCTGGCTCAGATCCCGGTCGGCATCTGGGTGCTGATGAGGCTGCCGGACACCGGCAAGCGGCAGCTCATGGGCAACGATCTGCTGGGGACTAGCCTGCTGCTGGTTTCGATGCTGGCCGCTCTGTGGCTGATGCACCAGTTGTCGGCGGTCGCCCTGGGCCATGCCAGGGGGCGAAAGTGGTGGCTGGCCGTGGGTGCGATGGTGCTGGTCGTGCTGCTGATGTCGGCGATGGCTCGGCGCACTCGCCCGCCCACACCGAGCGGCCCGGTTAGTGGACAAGCGGGTGAGCGGGCGGGCGGGCGGGCGAGCGGGCGGGTAAGCCGGCCGATGAGCGGCCCGGCAATCCGCCGCGACGAGCCACGGGAACTGGCAAGTTCAGGGGGTCCGGGCAACTTATCCTGAATTTAACGCCCGGCCGTCTGGAAAAGCTTGATTTCGGCCCGGCGGCTGGTATGGTTGGGTCTGAGTGTCCGGCCCGGCAGTCGTCGGTATCGTCATGCGGGCGGAACTGTGCAACCGTGAAACTGGAGATTGACGAATGAAGAAGCTGGCGCTGTCGATGGTGGGGATCCTGGGTATCGCGCTGATGACCGGCTTTGCCGTTTCGGCCGAGGAAGAGGCTCCCAACATCAAGAAGGTGATGGCCACGTGCATGAAGGGTGGCTTGTGCGCGAAGGTCGCCAATGGCCAGGCCAACGACGAGGAGAAGGCTCAACTGGTCGCGATGTTCAACGCTCTGAGCAAGGCCAAGCCGCCGAAGGGCGAGGCGGAGAGCTGGAAGACGAAGACGGCGGCGCTGGTCAAGGCGGCCGAGGCGGCCAAGGCCGGTTCCGAGGGCGCCGGTGATGCCTTGAAGAAGGCCGCCAACTGCATGGCCTGCCACAAGGAACACAAGCCCGCCTAACTCCAACGGAAGCCTTCGCGGCGACCCCTGGAAAGTGCTACAGCGGAGCGGTTCGTCACGGCGAGCCGCTCCGCTTTTTCTTTATGTCGACTGGCCACGGGCCGGCTGCCGTTCCGCTCGTCGCACCAGCCTTGGATTTCGGGAGGTTCCGCATGACGCTGCAAACCGTGACGCTCACCCACGCCGCTTCTGGCACGCTGGCCTGCCTGTTGCCGCAACGGGGCTTCAACTGCTTCCGCTGGCAGGTTCCGCTGGCCGGCAGGCCGGTGGAGCTGTTGTGGTGGCAGCCGGGATTCGAGACGGGCGAGCACCGGCCGTCGCGGAGCGGAATTCCGCTGCTGTTTCCCTTTCCGGGCCGCATCGCCGGCACCACGCTGCAGTGGCAAGGCCAGACGTACCATCTGCCGGCCGGCGATGACTTCGGCAACGCAATCCACGGGTTTGTGCTGGACCGGCCCTGGCGCGTGCTGGAACAGTCCGAGACGCACGTCGTCGGCCAGTTTCAAGCTTCGCTCGACGAACCCGAACTGCTCCAGCGGTGGCCCGCGGACTTCCGCATCACGGCCACCTACCGCGTGGACGCCGGGCGGTTGGAGAGCGTGTTTCGGTTGGAGAATCCCGACCAGCGCCCGCTGCCCTGCGGATTCGGCACGCACGGCTATTTTCGCCTGCCGCTGGGAGGAAAGCGGGCCGAGGACTGTGTGATCCGGCTGCCCGTGAGGGCCGAGTGGACACTGCGCGAGATGCTGCCCACCGGCGAACGGCAGACGCTGGCCAACGCCGCGGCCTGCCAGGCGGGACGGCCGTTCGGCCAGTTGCATCTGGACAACGTGTACACGGATCTGGTGTTCGATGACCGGCAGGTGGGCCGAGCGGAAATCGTGGACCCGGACAGCGGCTGGCGACTGGTGCTGGAGTTTAACGACGTGTTCCAGCAATGCGTCGCATTCACTCCGCCCCACCGCGAGGCGATTTGCATCGAACCGTACACTTGCCTGCCGGGAGCTTTCCATCTGTACGGCTCGGACGTGCCCACCGGGATCCTGGTGCTCGCGCCGGGCCAGTCGGTGGAAGCCCGTTGCCAGATGTGGGTGGAGGCGGATGGTTAGCTTCGTCGCGGATTCCGCCCGGCGAGCGGCGGGCGTCAGCCCGCTGTTTCTCGCTTGGCGAGCGGCGGGCGTCAGCCCGCTGTTTCTCTCCTGACGAGCGGCGGGCGTTAGCCCGCTGTTTCTCGCTTGGCGAGCGGCGGGCGTCAGCCCGCTGTTTCTCGCTTGGCGAGCGGCGGGCGTCAGCCCGCTGTTTCTCTCCTGGCGAGCGGCGGGCGTCAGCCCGCTGTTTCTCGCTTGGCGAGCGGCGGGCGTCAGCCCGCTGTTTCTCGCTTGGCGAGCGGCGGGCGTCAGCCCGCTGTTTCTCGCTTGGCGAGCGGCGGGCG
>JAGFJK010000222.1 GCA_024102795.1 Pirellulaceae bacterium | reverse complement strand
GGTCGCTGGCCGGGGGCGCGGGGATCTGCGGCGGCTCCTCGGCACTTGGCTTCTGGACTTCCTGGCGAGGTTCGGCTGGAGCATCGGTCGGGCAGACGACGACCGGCTGGCAGACCACCGGATGGTAATACACCACTCGCCGGCAGCGCAGCCAACGGCACGCCAAGGCCGTGTCGAACGACATCAGGCTGATCACGGTCAGGATCAAGCTCAGCCGAGCATAGCGGGTCAATTTCTTCCACATGGTTACGGCCTCCACGGCGACGAGTTGGAACGGAAGCACGGCAAACCGGCTCGCCGGCCAGTCCGTTCAAACGGCGGCCGGGCGACCGGTACATTGGCTGTAAGCCTCACATCACGGTGGGCAACTTCAAGATCGAGGATTGAGCGGGCGCGTGAGGTTAACGTTGGCGGACCTGGCGAGGATTCGGCGGAAACTCGGCGCCGCGCGAAGCGCAGGCAGCTCCGATCGTTGACCGGCTCTCTATGCTAATCTGCCTCATGGCGCGCCGCAACTGTTTCAAATTCGCGTTGGAAAGCAAAAAAGAATGCCGCTGCGAAGACTTCCGCTGGAATTCGAAGCCACCGCCATCCCGCCCGAAGTGGCCCGACTGCTGGCGGAGGCCCAGGCGCGGACCGAGAAGTTCCTGGCCGAGCACCTGGATCGGCCCGTACCCGGCTTCTTTCCCAGCGATTTTCCGCTGGTTTACCACGCCTTGCTCTGGCTCTCGCGGCAGCCGTGGCGGATCGAGGGCCCGTTCTGCGAATGGGGCAGCGGCCTGGGGGTGGTGGCCTGCTTGGCCGCGCTGACCGGGCTGCGAGCGTATGGGATCGAATGCGACCAGCGACTGGTCGCCGCCGCTCGCCGGCTGAGCGGCGACCTGGCCATTCCGGCACTGTTCTTCACCGGCAGCTTCGTGCCTTCCGGTGCCGTCGAACCGGGCGACCTGCCCGGCGACTGCCTTGCCTGGCTGGACCTTTCGGCCCGCAGCGCCTATGGTGCGTTGGGGCTGGATCCCGGCGACTTCGCCGTCATCTACGCCTACCCCTGGCCGGGCGAAGAGCGGGTTGTGTTTGATTTGTTTGACGATTATGCCTGCCAGGGCGCTCTGCTGCTGACGTTTCACGGCGCCGAGGACCTGCGGCTGCACCAGAAGCTGGCCCGACGTTCGAAATAACCCGACTGCACTCACCCATGGGATGTGCACTCGTTGCCGCTGCGATGACGCGCAGGCCCGATTGAGGACAATCGGGCTACACTGACACCCGTTCGACTTGGACCCGTTGCCGCTTCGATGACCACGACCAGCCGCAGCCGACAACGTTTCGCGGAGTATCGCCGGCGGATCGGGCGCCGAGCGCCGGACGATCAGCGAGCGGGCGGGCAGCGGCAGCGGCGGCAACGGTCGTTCACCACACTGCTGGCGGCGTTCTATCGGCTGCTGCGCGGACATCGGCTGAGCGTGGCAATCGGCCTGGCGACGCTGACCGTGGCCACGATCCTGCGGCTGCTGCCGCCGCTGGCCACCAAGCTGGTCATCGACCACGTGCTGGACGATCGCCCCCTGCCCGACTCGTGGCCGAACTGGCTCCCCATGCCCGCCGGCCGCCTGGAACTGCTGTTCTGGCTGGCTGGCGGCGTGGCCCTGATTTCGCTGCTGGCCACCGCCGTCCATCTCTGGGGACGCTGGTATGCCACGCTGGCGGTCAACCGCATGCAGGCGGCCATTCGGCGGCAAGTGTTCGCGCACGCCGTTCGCCTGCCGCTGCACCGGGTCTACCAGATCAAGTCGGGCGGCGCGGCCAGCATGCTGCGCGAAGACGCCGGCGGCGTCGGCGACCTGATCTTCAGCATGGTCTACAACCCCTGGCGAGCGATCATCCAGTTGGTCGGCAGCCTGGCCGTCCTGGTCTGGGTCGACTGGCGATTGCTGCTGGGAGGCACCTTGCTGTTGCCGGTCGTCTACCTGACTCACCGCACCTGGGTCAACCGGATCCGGCCGCTGTACCGCGACATCCGAGCGCAGCGGCAGGACATCGACAGCCACGCGACCGAAGCCTTCGGCGGAATGCGGGTGGTGCGGACGTTCGGCCGCGAACGGAGCGAAACGAACCGCTTCACCGCCGGCAACCACCTGCTGATCCGGCAGCAACTGTTCGTCTGGTGGTGGACCCGGCTGATCGAAATCATCTGGGACGTGCTGATCCCGCTGGCCTCCACCGTGCTCCTGCTGTACGGCGGCTACCGAGTGCTGACGGGCCACTTGACCGTCGGCGACCTGACCATGTTCCTGGTCTACCTGGCCATGCTGCTCAGCCCGCTGGCCACCTTGGCCACCAGCGCCACCATGTTCCAGAACAGCCTGGCCGGCCTGGAACGCGTGCTCGACCTGCTGGAGGAACCGCTCGAATCGGCCCGCCTGCTGCCCGGTCCGGCCTTTGATCCGGGCCGGGCCGAGGGCCGGCTGGCGTTCGAACATGTCGAGTTCCGCTATCCGGGCAGCCAGGAGGTGGTCCTGCACGACATCTGCCTGACGGTCGAACCGGGCGAAACGGTGGCCCTGGTCGGCCGCAGCGGCGCGGGCAAGACGACCCTCTGCAACCTCGTGGCCCGATTCTACGAACCGCCGTCCGGTCGCCTGACGCTGGACGGCCACGACCTGCGGACGATCCCGATCGAGGCCTATCGGCGGCTGCTGGGGATCGTCGAGCAGGATGTGTTTCTGTTCGACGGCACCATCGCCCAGAACATCGCCTATGCCGATCGGCGAGCCACGGCCGACGACATCCGGCAAGCCGCGCAAGCCGCGCACGCCGACGACTTTATCCGGCAGTTCGAACATGGCTACGCGACCGTGATCGGCGAACGGGGCGTGCGGCTCAGCGGCGGCCAGCGGCAACGCCTGGCCATCGCTCGAGCGCTGCTGGCCAACCCGCGGATCCTGATCCTGGACGAGGCGACCAGCAACCTGGACAGCGAAAGCGAGCGGTTGATCCAGCAGAGCCTGGCCACCCTGATGCGCGGCCGCACCAGCTTTGTCATCGCCCACCGGCTCAGCACCATCGTCCATGCCGACCGCATCGTCGTGCTGGACCAGGGACGGATCGCCGAAGTAGGCACGCACCGCCAACTGCTGGCCGGCAACGGCATCTACCGCCAGATGGTGGAATTGCAGATGGGCAGCGACTAATTGGGCAGCCCCCTCCCCAGCCCTCCCCGGAAGGAGATCGTGCAGCTTTGAAGTTGTTTTGGATATGGAACTTGGGATGATGGACCAATGGTCAGCTCGACTTCGCCGAGCTCCCCCCTCACAATACTTCTGGCCCCCTCCCCGCTTCGGGGAGGGCTGGGGAGGGGCTCTTCTGGCACCTCCAAACTCAACCCGCGCCCAACAGATCCGCTCTATTACCATCTGAACGCATACATCCGGTCCCGGGTTCCAAACCCGAATTACAAAGAATCCGCGTGCCTTCCAGTCCATTCTGCGCGTTGAACACCTGGTTGACCGCTCTAACCCCGCAGGCCCCTCCCCAGCCCTCCCCGAAGCGGGGAGGGAGCCAGAGGGATTTCAAGGGGG